>JBDTVQ010000099.1:0-18205 GCA_040007195.1 Acidobacteriota bacterium
AGGCTCGCGATGCGCTCCTTGGCGCGCTCGAGCACATTGCGGCCGTTCTCGCCCTTGAGCATGATGACCATGCCAGAGACTGTCTCGCCTTTCCCATCCTTCAGCGTCGCCCCCTGGCGCAGCATCGCCCCTTCGCCCACTTCGGCCACGTCGCGCAACATCAAGGGTGTTCCGCGGCTTGCGCGCAGCACAATGTTTTCCAACTCCGAGGCCTGCCGCGCACGCCCGATGCCCAACACCGTATATTGCTCGGACGCATGTTCGATGAAGCCGGCGCTGAAATTCTGATTGTTCTCGCGGATACGGTCGAATACTTCGCGCAGCGTCAGATTGTAGGCGCGCAGTTTCGATGGATCGACGCGAATTTCCACCTGCGCCGTCTCGCCGCCCCATGTATTCACTTCGCTCACGCCGCGCACGGTGCGCAACTGGTTCTTGATCTGCCAGTCGTGCAGCGTCTTTAAATCGCGCGCCGAGAGGCCTCCACCTTCGACCGTGTATTGCAGAACCTCGCCGAACGCCGTCGCCACCGGTCCAAGAGCCGGCTCGAATCCAACAGGCAACCGCGATCGCGCTTCCTGCAGGCGCTCGTTCACCAGTTGGCGCGCGAAATACGTCGGCACGTCGTCATCCAATACGAGCGTGACCATGGACAGACCAAGCTTCGAAATCGAGCGGATCGCCTGCGTCTTGGGAATGCCCATCAGCGCGGTTTCCAGCGGATAGGAGACTAACTGCTCCACTTCTTGCGGCGCCATGCCGCCGCATTCGGTGATGACGACCACCTGATTGTTCGTCATGTCGGGGAACGCTTCGATGGGCAGGTGCACCATCGTCCATACGCCCCAGACGACGATTCCGAGTAACCCGAAAAAGACCAACGCCCGGTGGCGTAAATGAAAATCGATAAGAGCTTGCAGCATCCGTGCGGCCTATTCCGACTCCAAGCTCGACTTCAAGAGTTGCGACTTCAACAAGAAGCTCCCTTTCACCACCACGCGGTCGCGCGGCCGCAATCCTTGCGTCACTTCCACGCGCGCTCCCGTCTTGTCCCCCAGCGAGACGGCCCGCAGTGCATACTTGCGCGCGCCCTCCTCTACGAACACCGACGATGTGCCCTGAATGTCCTGAACCGCTTCGCTGGGAATCTGGATGCCCTGGCGCGATCCACCCGTTGCGATCTCGACATTGGCGTAGCCCTCGGGCTTCAGCGCCTGGCCCGAGGCGGCAATGGTAATCCACACCTCAGCCGCGCGCGTTTGCGGGTCCATCTCTTCGCCGATGCGGTCGACACGCCCCTGAAACACGCGGCCGGCCAATGCGGGAATTTCCACGCGTGCCGTTGCTCCGATGCGAATCGACGGCAAGTACTGATCGCCGACGCTGGCGATGAGGCGCAGGCGATTCAGGTCGCTTACTTCAATCAACTCCTGACCCGCTGTCACGACGCTGCCTTCCGTCACCAGGCGGCGCAGCACCACGCCCGCGCCCGGAGACTTGACGGGCACAAGGTCCTCATCGTGCATGTTGTCGCCGGGGGTGTGGTCGTCCGGTTCATTCGGATCGATTTGCAGATTCTCCACCAGATGCGTCTCGGTTCGCCGCACATCCACTTCCGCTGTGCGCACGGCGGCCTGCGTACCCAGCAGCTCCGCTTCGGCGCGCTCCAGTTGATCGAGCGAGCCGGCCTTCAAATCGAGCAGCTTCTTCGCGCGGTCGCGCGCACGCTCGGAGATCGCCAGCGCTGCTTTCGAGCGTTCCAGCTCGGATTTGGCCTTTGCATACTCGGCACGTGCTTCATGAACATCGTGGCTGTGCAGGCGCGCCAACACCTGCCCCGCCTTGACCCGGTCGCCGAGCTTGACCAGAATACGCACTATTCTTCCATCGGCGATCGAACCTACTTTCCACGTGGAATCCTCGTGTGTCGTGAGCCGCCCGGTGGTGCGCACCAGTTCGGCCGTGCCTCGCTCGCGGACCTCTTCGACGCTGATCCATCCCGCCTTCGCCATCTTCTCGTCGATGGTCACCGTGCCTCGCTCGCGGGGCGGTTCCGCATTCGCTTCGGCATGCGCCGTTTGCGGCGCTGCAGGTTCGGGCGCACGGCCGCACGCGGTAATCATGAGCACTATTGGTAGTAATCGGATCGTTCGCTTCACAGGATTCCCAATGCTGTCTCTAGCGACGAGACCGCCTGTTGGTATTCGCTCAAGGTTTGGTAGTACAAAATCTGGGTTTCAATGCGTGCCCGTTCGGCATCGAGCAGTCTGAGCAGTTCGATGCCTCCCACGCGATAAGCGGCATCGGCAATACGCTGCGATTCGCTCGACTGCGCCCGCATGGCGCTCAAGATGGAATCCACCTGCATCTTGCGGATGGTTACCGCGCGGCGCGCGCTTTCCACTTCGGCCCGAACCACGGCCTCCACGGCGGCCAGCGTCGAATCGGCCACTTTCACTTCGGAAAGCGCGCTGCTCAGGTTGCCCTGGTTGCGATTCGCCATCGGCAGGTCCACTTGGACGCCGGCCATCATCGTATCCAGGCCCCCGGTGCGCTTGTATCCAAACAAGACGTCGATATTCGGTTTGGCCAGCGCCTCCTGCAGCCTCACCTGGCGCTGCGCCGCGATTTGAATCTGCCGCGCCAACTTCACCTCGCTGCGGCGTTCGAGAGCGGACTCGGCCGTGTCGGTGATCTCCGGGCGGATCGTTTCGATTGAGTCGCTGAAAACGAGTTCGGGGAACTCTTTCTGCCCCATCTCGCGCAAGAGATCGATGCGCGCGCGTTCCGCGGTTAGACGCGCGTTACTGGCCGACAGGCGCATGCGCGAGGCTTCGAGTTGCACGCGTAATAAATCCGATTCTGCGGTCGCGCCTTCCTGCACACGCACCTCGTGATAGCGCACCACCTCACCAAAGCGGCTGACATCCTGATCGAGCCAGTTCTGAATCTGCGCCGCGCCGGCCGCGTTCCAGTAGGCCACTTTCACACGCGCGCGAATCTCAGCGGCAAGCATCTCGCGCTCCAACTCGGCCCGCCCCACGTTGGCTGCGGCGGCATCGCTACGCAACCCGCGCTTGCCCGCCGTTTCAAACATGTACTGGAGGTAGGCAAACTGATCCGTGTCGTGGCTGTAGCGAAACGCCGGATTACCGCCCGGGCGCAAATTCTCCATCTGCAGGAAGAGTTTGGGGTTCGGCATCAGGCCCGCCTGGCGCTGCAGTCCCTGGGCTGCCTCGACGCGATTCTGCCCCGCGGCTAACAGGCCATGCGTGGCCAACGCCCGGTCCAGCGCCTCGTGCACGGTCAGCGTCAACTCTCCGAATACAGCCTCGCCACACACGAATAACAGTCCGCAAATGCGCATCCAGAATGGCATCGAATTCAACCCTCAGGGTAGGGAATCGAGGAAAGCTGCGTCAACGCGATAATGTCTTGCAACTGCGCCGTGCCGCAGCGCATCACGCGTAATGAACTCTGATAGAGTGTGGAGACTCGAAAAGGAGAAATCACCGCTGCCATGATGCGACTCAGTTGCCTGTCTCTCAGCTTTCAAAAACAGTTCCGCGCGGGGAAGATGGACCTCTTCGGTTTCATAAAGACGGCCCGGGCGATGAACCTCGACGGGGTCGATTTGCATATGAACCACCTGCCCCGGTTCGATCGTGCCTACCTGAAGCAGTTGAAACGGGCGTGCCTCGACAACGGCATGTCGATTCCCAGCTTCCCCGTCTCGACTGAGTTTGCCCGTGACCCGGCCCGCATTCCCGCCGAGCTCGAAAAGGCTCGCGTCGCCATGGAAGTTGGCCTGTATCTCGGCGCTCCCCTAATCAGGGTGTTCGTCGGCAGCCCGCCTTCATCCGACCGCGCCGAAGAGGCCTTCAAGTACAGTGTCGATGCGCTTCGCCGCTGCGCCGAAGTGGGTGCCGAGATTGGAACCGTCGTGGCGCTGCAAAATCACAGTGGACTCACCTCCACCGGCGACGACATGCTGCGCTTCTACAAAGAGATCAATCATCCGAACTTTTCGCTCGTTCTCGACACCGGGCATTTTACGGGCCGCGATGGCCCGAATGGACCCAAGCACGAAGGCCACACCTACGACAACTACTTTCACAGCCTGGAGCAAGTGGCTCCGCTCGCACTTTACGTGCGCACAAAGCTGTATCAAGTCGAACCCGATGGCCATGAGAAGTTCATCGACTATAACCGCGTGTTCAACATCCTCCGGGGCGTGCACTACAACGGCTTTTGCAGCATTGTCTATGAGGGCACCGAAGACGAACTGACGGCCGTTCCGCGCGGCGCGCGATTCCTGCGCACCATGGTTGCCGCCGGCTGAGCGCCTGCCACGTGGCGCTGACGCCCGAACTGATTGACGCATTGGAACGGGGCGAACTGTGCCTGACGGGCACGGCGCGCCTGGCTCGTTTTCTCAGCAACGAATACGCGCAGGCGCAGCAAGCACGAGGACTATCTCGCTGGCCCACGCCGCAAGTGATGACGCTCGTGGCATGGCTCGACCGTCTCGCCGCAAGTCAGGCGCTCGCCCTGGAAGGTACTGCCACCATCTGGCTCACGCCCACGCAGGAGACGCTTCTGTGGCGGCAGATCATCGAATCGTCACCGCAAGCCGAGTCCATTCTGAATTTGCAGCAGGCGGCCGAGCAGGCAGCCCTCACGTGGAAGGCGATCGCTGAGTGGCAACTTCCCATGCGCGCCGCGGCGTGGGAGCTCAGCGAGGACACCACCGTGTTTCGCGAGTGGGCGCGTGAGTTCTATCGACGCTGCCGCAAAGCGGGCGTCCAATCGAGGGCGCAACTTCCGGATGGATTGATCGAGAGCTTTGCAAAGGGCCTCATTGTCCCGCCCGCGACGGTGTTTGTTGCGGGGATGCTCGACCGCACGCCGCGAGAATCTGCTCTTTTCGGCGCGCTCGCAAGCGCGGGTTCAAGCGTCGTGGAGTATCGACCGCCGACTGCCTCCGCGGTCGCGCCGTCGCTGGTCTCGTATCCAAGCCCGCAAGAGGAGATGCGCGCCGCTGCGCAATGGGCTCGCGAAAGGCTCGTTGCGAACCCGGCGCAACGATTGGCAATCATCGTGCCCGACCTCGCGCAGTCCCGAGAGCAGTGGGATGCCGTGCTGACTCGCGCCTTCCCAAATGGCGCCTCTCCGCCATTTCATTTTTCGCTGGGCCGCCCGCTTGCCACGGCAGGCATCATCCAATCCGCGCTCCGCCTCGCCGAACTAACGGAGCCGCGTGTCTCCGTGGAAACGGCTGGCGCGCTGCTGCTGTCACCGCATCTTGCAGGCGCTCGGGACGAGCGCATCGCACGCGCCTGGCATTCGCTGCAGCTTCGCGAACGTGGTGGTGCTCTCATCGCACTGCCGCAATTGGCCGCCCCAACGACGCCCGTGCTGTCAGGGCTCCTCGTGGCGTGGGAGGCAATCCGGCGTGAGTTGCCCGCGCAACAAACGCCCAGCCGCTGGGCTCGACAGTTTTCGACACTCTTCCGCCATTTCGGTTGGCCCGGCATCGAACCCGACAGCACGGAGTATCAGATGATCGAGTCGCTGCGCGATGCGCTTTCGGAACTAGCATCGCTCGATGCGATAACGGGCCCGGTGACCGCGCGCCAGGCAGCGGAACAGTTGTCTTCGGTTGCCCACGAACAGGTGTTTCAAGTGGAAGATCTCGGCGAGCCGCTGCAGTTGCTCGGCGCTCACGAAGCCATCGGCGAGCGTTTCGATGCCGCATGGTTGGCCGGCTTCCACGGTCGCGCCTTGCCGCCGCAAAGCCAGCCGCTGCCGCTCGTGCCGATCTACTTGCAACGGGCGGCACGTATGTCGCGAGCCGTGCCTGAGTTGTGGTTGGAGCGCTCGCGCGCGGCGACGAGCCTGCTGCTGGAGACCGCCCCCAAACTCATCATTACCTATGCCCGCGCCGATGGCGAAGAACCGCTGCTGCCGAGTCCGTTGATCGCCGGTACGTTCGACGAGGCTCCCGCCGTGCCCCAATCGGCAGCCGATTCCGCGCCACTGGAGCATGTCGACAATTGGCAAGGGCCCGCTTATGAGGCCGATGAATCCAGGGGCGGCGCGTCGTTGCTGCGCGATCAGGCGCAGTGTCCATTCCGCTCGTTCGCCGCGCATCGCCTGGGAGCGCGGGAGCTTCCCGAAGCCGAGCTCGGACTCTCGGCGCAGGAGCGCGGCATCCTCCTTCATGCAGCGATCGCCAACTGCTGGAAGCAGCTCAAGGACCTTGCGACGCTCAAGGCCACCTCCGCAGACCCGCTCGCCGCCATCATTCGCGCTTCGATCCGCCGCGCCATTCAGGATTGCAGCGAAGCCCTCGCCGAGCCGTTCGATCTCCGCGTGCGCGAAGTGGAGCAGAATCGACTCGAACGCTTGCTCGCGCTGTGGATGGATGTCGAGCGTGAACGCGAAGCCCACTTCACGGTGATCGGAAGCGAAGCGAAGCGCGGCGTCGAAGCCGGCGGTCTGCGATTGACGACGCGCTATGACCGCCAGGATCAACTCGATGACGGCCGGCTCGTGCTCATCGATTACAAGAGCAACGCCCCGTCGCCCAGCGCTTGGGATGGCGAGCGGCCCGACGAGCCGCAGATTCCGCTCTACGCAATCTCCGTGGACCAACCCATCGCCGCACTCGCGTTCGGACAACTCAAGCGTTCCGAGGTCCGGTTCAGAGGCGTCGCCGATGATGCTGGCATCCTGCCCAAGTTAAAGGCGGGCGACGTGCCCATCGCGCAGCGCGTGGAAGAGTGGAAAGATGTGCTGGGGGGGCTCGCCGGACAATATCGCGATGGCTTCGCCGCTGTCGATCCCAAGAGCGCGAAGGTTTGTGAGCGGTGCCATTTGCCTGCGCTGTGCCGCATCAATGAAGCGCCGCCGCGCTCCGAAGAGGACGACGATGACGGCGCCTAGCTTCGCACTGCCGCCCGACCACGAACAACGCCGCCGGGCACTCGGTCCGCGCGCGTCGTTTCTTGTGCAGGCGCCGGCGGGCTCGGGCAAAACGGAACTGCTCATCCAGCGCTACCTCGTGCTGCTCGCGCACGTGAACACGCCGGAATCGGTGTTCGCCATCACTTTTACGCGCAAGGCCGCGGGCGAGATGCGCGCGCGCGTGTTGGAAGCACTGCGCTCGGCGCAGGAGAACGCGCCGGCCGAAGCGCACAAGCTTGAAACATGGAAGCTGGCGCGCGCGGTGTGGGAGCGCGATCAGCAGTTGCACTGGGAACTGCTGGCCAGCCCGCAGCGCATGCGGATTCAAACGATTGATTCGCTGTGCGCGTGGCTCGCCGGACGTCTCCCGGTGTTGGGTGGACTCGGCGGAAACATCGAACCGAGCGAAAATCCCGAAGAAGCGTATCAGGCAGCGGCCGCCGCGGCGATTCGCATGTTGGACTCCGACGGTCCGCTTGCCGCCGATATTCGTGAACTATTACTGCATCTGGAGAACGACGCTTCGCGCCTGGCCGCGCTGATCTCTTCCATGCTGAAGCGGCGCGATCAATGGTTGCCGCGTGTCGGCCTGAGCGGCGATGTCGATGAGTTGCGGCCCGTGCTGGAAGCTTCGCTCAAAGCGGCTGTTGACTATGAACTCTCGATCGTGGCGAAATGCATGCCCAGCGTGGAGCCTGCGCCACAAACGCTCGCTGCGTGGAAGGAACTGGCGGCGCGGCTTCTCACGCAAAAGGACGAGCCGCGTAAAAAGCTCCCGGCGCCGTGGACGGGTATCGAATTGCCGCGGGGCTTCGTTGCCGCGCTGCGCCGCATTCCCAGACTGCCCGAGCCGCGATATGAGGACCACGCATGGCGCGTGTTGGCCGCGGCGCTGCGCGTGCTGCGCCATGCAGTCGGTGAATTGAAGCTGCAGTTTCAAGCGCGCGGCGAGGTGGACTTCATTGAACAATCGCTCGCCGCTCTGCGTGCCTTGGGTGACGAGCATCACCCAACCGATCTCGCGCTGGTGATGGGCGAGCGTATCGAGCATCTGCTGATCGACGAGATGCAGGACACGTCGGTGACTCATCTTGAACTGATCCGCCGCCTCACCGCGGGTTGGCCCGGCGTTCACGAAGAACAGCCTCGCACGCTCTTCCTCGTGGGCGATCCCATGCAATCTATCTACCTCTTTCGTGAGGCCGAGGTGGCGAACTTCCTCGACCTTCGCAACAACGGCCTAGACGAACTAGCGCTCGAATCGCTCACGCTTGAAGCAAACTTTCGATCGGCCGCGGGCATCGTGGACTGGGTGAACGAAACGTTCCCTGGTGTGCTGCCTCCGGTAGAGGATGCCGCCACCGGCGCGATTCCCTACACGCCCGCGCAAGCGACGCGACCCGCCGAAGACCCGTGCGCCGTGCACGTACACGCCTTTGCCAAAGGAGAAGACAAAAGGGAAGCCGAGCGCGTTGCCGACCTTGTCGATGCCGCGCAACACAACGGCTCCGTCGCGATTCTGGCCCGCCGCCGCGCCGACCTCCTCTTCATCACGGAAGAACTGAAGTGCCGTCGAATCGCTTTTCGTGCGGTCGACATCGACCCGTTAGGCGCGCGCCCCGCCGTGCTCGATCTGCTATCGCTCACCCGCGCGCTACTGCATCCGATGGACCGCGTCAGTTGGCTCGCCGTCCTGCGCGCGCCATGGTGCGGACTCACGCTCGATGACCTGAGCGCGCTCGCCGAGGGCTCACCGCAGGAAGCGATTTATAACCTGCTCGCCTCGCGCGGCCACCTCATGAGTGCCGATGGCCAGCAGCGTTGGGACCGCATCGCCACGTTTATCGACGACGCGCTCAACCGTGCGCGGCGCGTGCGATTGCGTACCCTCGTCGAGGACGCCTGGCGTGCGCTAGGCGGACCGCAGTGCCTTGAATCTTCCCGCGACGCAGCCGATGCGGAGGCCTACCTCGGTTTGCTCGACGAATTGGACGAAGGCGGAGAGGCTTCGTTCGTGGCACTGGATGCCGAAGTGGCGCGGCTCTTCGCGGGGTCCGACCCAAGCGCCGGCGGCGGTGTGCAGGTGATGACGATCCACAAGTCGAAGGGGCTGGAGTTCGATACGGTCATCGTGCCCGGCCTCGGCAAAGCGAAACGGCCGCCCGAGCCCGAGTTGATTCGCATGGTACGGCTGCCGCTGCATGGCGTCGAGCACGTCCTGATGGCCGCCGTCGCGCCCACCGGCCAGAAGGAAGAAGCAGGCGCATACCTCGGCGGCTATCGCTTCGAGCGCGAGCGCAACGAGTCGCGCCGCCTGCTGTATGTCGCTGCCACGCGCGCGCGGCGGCATCTGCATCTGCTCGGCGATATCGAATACAACGAGCGCAAAGGCGAATGGAAGCATCCTCGCGCGGGCTCGCTCTTGCACGCATTGTGGGATACGGTTCAGGGGGATTTCGCCAACCTTCCCGTTCCCGCTGCGCACGCCGAGCCGGTGTCGCATTCCTATCCGCAACTGCGCCGCGTGGCTGCGGGTTGGCAAACGCCACCGGTCGAAGCTCCTATCCGCTGGCGCGAAGACGATGGCGTGGAGACGATGGTCGAGCGGCACTCCTATGAATGGGTCGGCGACACGCTGCGGCATGTAGGCGTCGCCGTTCACGCATGGCTCTTTCAGATCGCGCAGGAAGGCGTAGAGTCGTGGAACGAGCAGCGAGTCGCCGAACGTGCCCCCGCGATGCGCGCTCAGTTGGCCACGCTTGGTGTGCCGCCCGATGAGATGGATGACGCGCTTGCTCGCGTGCGGCTCGCGCTCACGCAAACGCTCGCCAGCCAACGCGGGCGATGGCTGCTCACTCGGCATCGCGACGATCAACGTGAGTACGCACTCACCGCCGTCTTTGGTGGCGTTGTTTCCAGCTATCGCGTGGATTGCCTATTCGCGGACGGCGACGGCAACCGGTGGGTGATCGACTTCAAGACCAGCACGCACGAAGGCGGGGGGCTGAACGCTTTCCTCGATGAAGAACAACGGCGCTATCAAGGCCAACTGGAGCGCTACGCCCGCCTGGCATTTCCCAATGAGCCGGTTCGCCTGGGCCTATATTTCCCGCTTCTCGGTGAGTGGCGCGAATGGTCCGCGTCCCAGGTCAAAACAGCAACTTGAGACCAAGCTGGAGATGCCGCGGCGATTGGGCGGAACTGACCCGCCCAAAGGTGGGCGAACCCACGAACAAATTCGGCAGATCGAAATTCGTGTGGTTCAGCAGGTTGAACGCTTCCAGCCGGAACTGCAGCCGCATCGCCTCGCTCAGTGCGAAATTCTTGAGCAGCGAGACATTGATGTTCTGCTGGCCGGGGCCGTTCAATATGTTGCGGCCCGCGTTGCCGAAGCTGCCTTTCGCCGGAATTACGAAGGCGGACGTATCGAACCAGCGCTCGGGCGTAGGGTTGTCGAGCGCGGCGTTGCGCAGAACGTTCGGCCGGTCGTTGGCGCCGAATCCCAGTGAGGAACGCCCCGTGCCGGAGTTGTCCAATTCGCTGAGCAGCGCGACAGTGAACGGACGGCCCGTCTGGAAGCTCCAAATGCCATTCGTCTGCCAGCCGCCATACCAACGATTGTGGGCGAAGGGCAGTTCCCAGGTGTAGCCGGCCGTGAAGCGGTGCGCCACGTCGAAGCTCGACCGGGCGCGTTCGGAAGCCACATAGCGGCTGTCCTGCGGGAAATTGGCGTCGCCCGCGCTGGGGAAGAAGCTGGACGCATCGTCAATGGACTTTGACCACGTATAGCTGGCCAGCGCCGAAATGCCGCCGGAGAGCCGCTGCTGGAAGCGCGTCTGCAAGCTGTGATAGTTCGAGTTCGCGCGCGACTCCAATTGATTGATGTCGCTAAACAGGAAGTTCGGACGGAACGGAATGTCGGTTGGGCTCGGGTCCGGCTGATTGATGTCGCGTGCCGACAGCAGCTTGGTGCCCTTCGATCCCGCATAGGCAACTTCGGCCACGCGGTTCGAGCCGAGTTGATGTTGGATGCCAAAGTTCCAGTGCTGCAGATAACCAGTGCGCAGGTCGCGCTGGAACGAGAGCGACGACGGCGGCGATGGGAACGGATAGTTCGCCGGATAGGGATCGTGCAGGAACAATGGGAATTGCGCGGACGTTACGTAGAGGCGGAAATCGTAATAGGGCGCGTTGAAGTAAAGTCCTTCGCCGGGCGCTAGCGGGTTCTGATCGTAGTAGAACCCGTAGCCCGCGCGCACCACCGTCGTCCCGCGCGACCCCAATGTATACGCCAGCCCAATGCGCGGCGCGAAGTTGTTCCGGTCGCTCGTGTATCCGGCGCGCGGCATGTTGCCGGTGCCCACCGGGACAAGCGATTGCGTGGCCACGTCGTAAAGGTTGGCACGGTTGTAGCGATCGTGCGGGGGCGTATTGAACTCGTAACGCACACCGAGTGTTAACGTCAGCTTCGGCGCGGCCCGCCAGGTATCGTTGACGAACGCGTTGTAGCTGGAGCCGCGCAAATATTGCGGATTGTCGACGCGGGCGATCCCTGTAACCGCGGGCAGTCCCTGCAGCAGTTCGGAGAGTGCGTTGCCCGTGTAGCCGACGAAATTGATCAAGCCGCGTGCCTGAATATCGCGGAAGGCATTCTGCTGGTAGCGGCGGAAATCGAAGCCGAATTTCAGATGATGGCGCCCGCGAATCCACGACGCCTGATCGAGCGCCTGGAAGGTATTGATGTGCGTCATCTGCGGATTGTTGTACTCGTCGCCCAACGGCGAATAACCGGGAACGCTGAAGTAGGTGAGCCCGTTGGCGCGCGCGCCTGCATAGACGGGCAGTCCCAGCGACGCCGAAATGTTCTTGTCGCGATTCTCTTGCAGCACCGAACTTGCGTTGCGATTAAACCCTGCGCGAAATTCGTTCAACAGGGTCGGCGTGAATGCATGCGTGTGGCTGGCCATCACGTTTTGCGTGCGGCGCGGGACGTCGTCGCCATACCCGGGCACGGCGGCGAAACTGGGGCCGGTGAACGGTTCATACAGCGAGCGGTCGCTCATGCTGTAACGGAACGCCAGGTCGGAACGCGCGCCGAGTTTGTGATCGAGCCGCACATCGAACTGATCGTTGCGGTCGCGCAGCGTCGGTGAACTGACATAGTTCTGTCCCGGCACATTGCGGTTCGGCAGCGGATAGAGGTTGGCAACGGCAACGCCGGTCGGATGCAGTCGCTGGCTCGGAATCTTGTTGCCGGGGAACGGCTGGAAGGTGAACGGATCGAGCAGGTACGGCAGTCCGCTTTGCGAAAAATCGCCCGTGCGCTCGAGCGCCGTGGGAACGTTGGTCACGCGGGTGATGCCTTCGCGCGTTCTACGGCTCTCGAAGTCGGCGAAGACGAAGGTCCGGTTCTTCACGACTGGCCCACCGATGGCCGCGCCGAACTGGTTGCGCTGATACTTCGGCTTGGGCTCGTTGGCTGGAGCGAAGTAGTTCGTGGAATCGAGTGCCGCGTTGCGGAAGAACTCGTAGGCCGCGCCATGAAGCGCGTTGGTGCCGCTCTTCAACACCACATTCACCTGGCCCGCGCCGTTGCGGCCGAAGCTGGCGTCATAGTTCGACGTAACGACCTCAAATTCGCGAATCGCATCAACCGCGGGCACGACCCCCGAGCCATTCAAATTCGGGTTGCCGTTGTAGACGCCATCGAGCAGAAAGTTGTTCGAATCCTCGCGGCCGCCGTTCAAGCTGAGCGCCACGTTGCCGCGAACCGAGCCGGCCGAGCCTTGCGCGGACGGCACTGCGCCAGGAACGAGCAGCGCGAGTTCGGTCCAATTACGCCCGTCGAGCGGAAGCCCGGTGACCTGTGCGTTTTCGACAACAGCACCCAGCGCGGCATTCTCCGTACGCAGGAGCGGGCGATCAGCCATCACTACCACTTGGTCGCCACCGGTCAGGCCGACCACGAGTTCAACGTTGACCCTGACGTGCTGGTCGAGCAAAAGATCGACGGGACGAGTGACAGCACGAAATCCCGAGGCCTGAAACGTAATCTCATAGGCGCCCGCCGCGAGCCCTGGCAGAACAAATTCGCCATGATCTCCGCTTTTCGCTGTCGAAACGCTTCCTGTTTCACGCGAGACCGCTTCCACTGTTGCTCCGGTCACGGCCCCGCCGGATGGATCCGTAATCGTTCCGGCGAGTGTCGCCAGCACGGTTTGCGCGTAGACCGGAACTAAACTGCAGGCTAGAAGGACAACTAGGCGAATCAGAATCACAAAACCTCGCGGAAGAAAATTGAGCACGACCGGATCGTTCCATCTTAACGTGACATGGCGCCCGATCTGAAGGAGACGAGGCAGTCCGGTAAATGTTACGGGGCGAAGAAACGGCCATCCTCCGCTCGCTTAGGTACGGCGGTAGGTAGTGCCCAATCGCGAATCCCCGCGCGTGGGGGAGGCGCGTGAAATGCTGCGGGGAAGCCTGTTGGGAAAGCGGCCTGTAGCCGAATATTCAATTGAATTGTTTGTCTCGAATTCTTATCATGGGAACTAACAGACCGTAGGTTTCGCAGGGAGCCTGCTCACAAGTACGAATCCAATTTTCCCCAACGCGTCCCCGGGGATATCGACAGTCGGAGGTCGATTTTGAAACACTTTATACTGGGCGCAATTTTTGTGTCTGCCCTCGGATTTCCAGGCCATGTTCAGGCTGCCTCGATCTCGCCCGACACCGATTCCAGTGCCCTATTCAATATCATTGCCACACGTGAATTAACGGTCGGAACCGATCCACGCAGGGATGCGGATGCCGCCGTTCAAACTAGCTACTTTGAGTTTCGTGAGGCCGTCCTTTTGGCGCGTCCCAGCGAAACGCCATTTGCGCCCGCGATGCCGCAAGTGGCTCCTCGCGAGGATGTGAGTGTGCCTTCCGATGAGATCGCGAGGCTCACCACACGCCGGTAGCCGCCAAACGTCAGCCGAATGGAAAAACGCGGCCGTGGCCCGCACAAGCGAATCGCGGCCGCGTTATTTCTATTACCCCAACGCCTTTTTCAAATTCTGCAGGCACTTCTCCGCGGCTTCGAAGGGAGGCAGCGCGTGCCCCTCCTGCTCCACGAGCACATATTCCAGACCGCCCACTTTTTGCGCGGTCTGGATCAGCTCTTTCCACTTCGTGTACCCTTCGCCGAGCAGAATCTGATAGCCCTCATGCCCGGGCGCGTTCTTCCAGTCCTTCAGATGCATAGAAACAATGCGTCCCGGATTCGCCTTCACCCATTCAATGGGATCCGAACCCGCCTGGATGCACGTGCCCACGTCTAACTGCAGAATGACGCTCTTCGGCGTATTCGCGGCCAGCACTTCCATCGGCCGCTTGCCTTCGATCGGCACGAATTCGGTCATGTGATTGTGGAAGCCGGTGCGCATCTTGAGGGGCTTCAACTGCTCGTCGGCCGCGGTCAGCTTCCCCGCAACCTCTTTCCAGCCATCGAGCGACTTCACCCCTCCGGCGCTCGACATGATGATGTTCTTCGAACCGATGGCCTGGTTGAGTTCAATCACCCGCGATAACTCATCCTTAGTGAAATACTTCGCGCCCGTGTGTGCCGACATCGCCTTGAGCTTCAGGTCGTCGAGTATCTTCCGGACTTCCTTCGCATAATCGAGCTTCCAGTCGGCATAGGGACCGAAGAACTCCACAGCCTCATAGCCCATACCGGCCACGGCCTTCAATGTTCCTGGCAGGTCTTTGGCCAGTTCGTTCCGCACCGAATACAGTTCCAGTCCGAGAATGGGCTTTTTGCCCGCGGCGAGAAGCGCGGAAGCCGAAGCGGCGATTGCCGAAGACGTGGCCAAAAAGCCGCGGCGCGAAAAATTGTGTTCCATCGACCGACAGTTTACCCCGCGCGGGGTCGAGGCGGCACGGCCGCCGCTCGTGGAACAAAGCTGGAGAGATCGAGCGCAAGCTTGTCGAGCCAGAAGCGGTCGCCCGGAACGGGTGGAAAAGTGAGGGAGATCAGGCGGCCCGAGCGCAGCACGGCGGACAACCCGGCGCGGTGGAAGAGCGCGGGTTCCATGCGTACTTCTCGAATCTTTTCCAGCTGAATTCGGCGCGTGGATCCAAGCGTCAGGAAACGCCGTTGCAGGATGAGCGTGCCCGTGTTCCGCTGGGCGTGGAAGCGCGATTCCAGCAAGGAAAATGCCGCTACCGCGGAACAAAGGAACGCAACAGCCGCCAGCAAACCACACAACGCCAAATTAGTATCCGGTAGCACCGACTCATAGGCCGTGTATCCCAACAGTAAACCGGCCAGGATCGTCGACACCGCGAACTCGACATAGCCCGGCCTCTGCCGGATGAGGATCTCCTCCGGCGTGTACTTGAGCACTTCAACGCGATGAGGGTGGGTCAACTTAAAAGGGTAACGCGTCAGCAAGGATTCACACGAAAACGGGTAAGCTGGATTCTTTCCGAAGGAGATTCGCCATGATTCGATCCGCCATCCGTCTGGCCGCCTTGTGCGCAGCCGCGTTGCTCGCCGTGCCCGGTGCGCCGGCGCAAAGCAAGACGAAGACGCGAAAGGTCATTTTTGTCATGACCGACGGTCTGCGGTGGCAGGAAGTGTTCCAGGGAGCCGACGCCGCCCTGATGAACAAAGAGGCTGGCGGCGTCATCGACGTCGAGGGCCTCAAAAAGGGATATTGGCGCGAGTCGCCGGAGGAACGGCGCGCCGCGCTCATGCCGTTTTTGTGGAGCGTCATCGCCCGGCAGGGTCAGATCTACGGCAATCGCGAAGCGGCCGCCGAAGCGTACGTGACGAACGGAATGAACTTCTCCTACCCCGGCTACAACGAGACGCTGACCGGTTTCGGCGACCCAAAAATTGACAGCAACGACAAGAAATACAACGCGAATGTCACGCTGCTCGAATGGCTCAATGGCAAGTCCGGCTACAAGGGCAAGGTTGCCGCATTCGGTGCCTGGGACACGTTTCCCTGGATCTTCAACGCACCGCGCGCCGGCTTCCCGGTGAACACCGCCTACGATCCGATGAGCATGTCGCCGATGACCCCGGCCATGGAACTGCTGAACCAATTGAAGGCCGAAGCACCGCGCGATGTTGCCGGCGAGTCGCACGATATCTATCCATTCCACACCGCGCTCGAATACTGGCGCGTGAAGAAGCCGTCGGTGATGTATCTCTCACTCGGCGAAACCGATCACTGGGCCCACGTCGGCAACTACACCGAATACCTGCGCTCGGCACGGCGCGTGGACGAATACGTGAAGCGCTTGTGGGAAGAAGCGCAGAAGCACTCCGAGTATCGCGGCGTGACCACGCTTGTGTTATCGGTCGATCACGGCCGCGGCGAAGCGCCTGTCACCTGGAAGAGCCACGGCCAGAAGCTGCCGCAATCGAAGTACATTTGGATGGCCTTCCTCGGTCCGGATACCAAGCCGTTGGGCGAGCGAAAGAACATCCCCGCAGTCACCCAAAGCCAGATCGCGGCGACCATCGCCACGCTCCTCGGCGAAGACTACAACGCGGCCGAACCGAGGGCGGGCAAGCCCATCGCCGATATCGTGAAGTAGGCCGGGCCTCCGGCCTGTCTTTGGCTGACGCTGAATTTTTGTCTTGGCGTCGATCAGCGGAACTTGTCTCACTGGTAACCTGTTTCCATTCACAGGCCGGGGGCGGCTACGCCATCGGCGGCGCGGCCAGAAAGCGGACGAACCAAAGCGGTCTCGTGATCTCCGTCTGACGTGCGCCTGACGCGCGAACCATTCGAGGGTGAGGCGCGATAGACTTTCTTGCTGAGGTTCCGTCTCCATGTCACTTCCGCATATTGACCGCCGTTCCATGCTCCGTTCGCTGTTCTATGGTCCG
This sequence comes from Acidobacteriota bacterium, assembly GCA_040007195.1. Lineage (GTDB taxonomy): Bacteria > Acidobacteriota > Terriglobia > Bryobacterales > Bryobacteraceae > JAFLBB01. Next base: position 16,862 of record JBDTVQ010000099.1, read on the forward strand.
GCCGCCCTGTTTAGCCTTGAGGCCTTCAACGCACAGCGTTGCGATGCAGCTGCCGCAATCGGCCCGAACGACAACATCAAAGTCACCAAAATCGAAGCGTTCGTTCTGAAGAGTTCCTGGGTCTTCGTAAAGATCTCTACAGACGCCGGCGTCACCGGCTGGGGCGAAATGCTCAAGGACGACGCCAAGGCCTGCGCCGCGGGCGCGCTGGAGGTGAACGACTATCTCGTCGGCAAGGATCCGCGCCGCGTGGCCTTCCACTGGCAAGCCATTCACCGTGGCGCCTTCTATCGCGGCGGTCCGATCAAGACTGCCATCTCCAGCGGCATCGATCAGGCCCTCTGGGACATCACCGGCAAATGCTATGGCGTGCCCGTTCACCGCTTGATGGGCGGCCCCACGCGCGATCGCGTGCGCGTCTATGGCACCGTCAGCGAAAAGACCGGCGTGAATGCAATGAAGGTCGGCCCCCAAGGCTCCCGCACGCCGTTCAAGTACGTCGAAGGGCCGAAGATGGTGGACGAGGTCACCGAGCGCTTCGCCGCGCTCCGCCAGAAACACGGCAAAGGCATCGATATCGGAATCGACTTCCACGGCGCCGTCGAGCCGCCCACCGCGAGCCTGCTGATCAAGGCGCTCGAGCCCTATCAGCCGTTCTTCTACGAAGAGATCGTGCAGGCGCTCAACGTCGACGTGATGGCCGAGCTTGCCAAAAAGACGCACATCCCCCTCGCCACCGGCGAACGCATCTTCACCAAGTGGGGCTTCAAAGAGATTCTCGAAAAACGCGCAGCCGTGATTCTGCAACCCGACATCTGCTATGCGGGCGGCATCACGGAGTTGAAGGTCATCGCCGGCATGGCCGAGGCCTACTATTCGCCCATGGCCCCGCATAATCCGCAAGGCCCGTGCTCACTGGCCGCCAGCTTGCAGATTGCCGCCTCGATTCCCAACTTCCTCATTCAGGAACGCGGCGACAACGAATACGCCGACCTGCTCGCCAAGCCGCTGCCGCCTGTCACCAAGGGCCACAGGGCGCTGCTCACCGATCCCGGCCTGGGCATCACCATCGACGAGAACAAGCTGATGGCTCAGGTGGGCGAGCCGCGCCCATACAAAGCCCGCTTCGATCCGGACGACGGCTCGGTGATTGACTGGTAGAAGGCGCGCCCTACTTCGATTTACGCGCCGAATACTTCGTCAGCAGCGCCATCAATTTCTTTGCCGGTTCCGGGGCCGCGAGACCGCTCTTCACGATCTGAGCGTTCTCGTAGGCCTTGCCGTACAGGTCGGTGTTTACATCGATGTCCTGGCGCAGCGTCGCGCCTTGCAGCGACACGCCGG
>JBDTVQ010000100.1:0-18157 GCA_040007195.1 Acidobacteriota bacterium
ATGGCCAAGCGCGTCCACCACGAACTCATGGACCAGAAAGAGTGGGTCACGCTTCAGTATTACTTCGCGTTCCCCATGTTCGCCATGGCTCGTTTCGGACAATGGGATCAGATTCTCGCCGAGCCGCAGCCGACAGCGAAGCTGCGCTGGGCCACCGCCGTCTATCACTATTCGCGCGCGCTCGCCTACCTGGGCAAGAACCAATCGCCACAAGCCATTGCGGAACTGGCCAAGCTGAAAACCGTCGCCGCCGAACCCATCTTCCGGGAACTCAGCGTTGCGGGAATCAACGGCATGACGCAGTTGCTGGAGATCGCGGTACTGATCGTCGAAGGCGAGATTGCAGGCAAGCGGAAGGATTATGCGCAGGCCGTGCAGCTACTGGAACATGCAGTGCGCGTCGAAGATGGTCTCTCCTACAATGAGCCGCCCGACTGGTACTACCCGGCCCGCCATTCGCTTGGCGCCGTGCTGCTCGAAGCCGGACGGCCCGCCGAAGCGGAAACGGTTTTGTGGGAGGATTTGCGCCGCAACCCGGATAACGGATGGGCCTTGAGTGGTTTGATTCGAAGCCTCCGCGCCCAATCCAAGACCGAACGCATTGATGAGCTCCAAAACCGCTTGGACAAAGCCTGGGCGAAGAATGCTCCGAAGCCCCAATCCTCGCGCCTGCTGTAGTTCCTCAGGAGCGGGTGCGGACTCCTCAGGATATGGCGCGTTCGCACGCCCACGTGCGCGAGCGCGGCAGCCACCAACATCGCGAATAGCGTGAACCACGGCCACCGGCTCGGCGGACCCGTTTCGCCCGGCTCGGCAGGTGGCGGAACACCGGGCGGCAATGCAGTTCGCAGTGGCATCCCAGTCAGTCCTTCAATAAACTTGCGCTCAGACAAGGCGAGGCCGCGCCCCACATTTGCCGCCAAATCGGGTGAATAGGAATTTGCGAGGAATCGTAATCGCGATTTGGCGGCGAGGTAAACGCGCGCTGTGACCGCTGGCGCCAGCGCGTAGTCGGCGGAGCAGCGCACGCGGGGCGCGCGAATCGCGGAGAACGCGAATGGCTCTCAAGGTACAGACTCGATACCACGCGGCGTCCCCGAAACTGAACCCACAATCAACGTGTACGTAAGCCAGAGTCGGGCGATGCGCGACGGCATCCGCCCACTGCCGAATCCCAACAGCACGGGCGCGATTCCCTATGTGAAAAGAATAGAGCGCCCGTGTATGCAAGGCAAAGGTTATTTGACCTGGTTATTTGGCCCGGAGTTCCACGAAGCGGTTCACGCCAACGTCGTCCATCCGCTGCAGGCGGCCATCGGGCCAACGAATCTCCAGCGCCACCGGGTTGCCGCGCCCAGCCCAAAGTGCAGCCGGAGGCCATTCGACGAATAGAAGCTGGATTGGCTGAGTACTTCCTGCGCCTGAACTTTGCCGCCATACCGCGCAACGACGCGCGTGCCCGGCGGCGCCCCGCGCACGCCCAGCTAGTTTGCCTTGCCGGCGGGTGCGCTCAGGTCGTTTCGTAGCAGCGCCGGCGGCTCATGGAGATTCACGACTAGCACGTCGAGATCGCCGTCGTTGTCGTAGTCGCCAAAGGCCGCGCCCCGGCTGGTGTGCGTTTCCGCCAGGGACGGCCCGGCCTGGTCGAGCAACTCTTCGAAGCGCGCGGATCCGAGTGCCCCAGACCGCGAAACAAGACTGCCGGTGTGCGGAATGGGAACGCGGGGAGCTTCGCTTCCATTTCCGGATACACGCTGCCCGTCACATAAGACAGGTCGGGCCGGCCGTCGGTGTCGAAATCGTCGACCGCCGCGCCCCAACCGACGAAGCGCGTTTCCACTCTAGGCCGCTGGCGATCGTGACGTCGTCGAAATTCGCTTTGCCGGTGTTGCAGTACAGCACGTTGTTCCTCCCAGAAGGTCAGGAAAAAGTCCGTGTCTCCATCGCCGTCGTAATCGGCGCGCCCGTAGTGAACGACTTGCCGCAAACCAGCCTGCGCGGCCACGTTCACGAACCGGCCATAGTAGGGCAACCCGCCCGGCTTGCCGCGCGGAACGGCGCGCACGCCCCGCGAGGCAATTCCCTGGGCAAACAGCACCGCCGCCCGCGCATCATTTCACCTGGATCCGGAAATCAACCGTCAGTACCAGCGCATCTTTTTGCACGGTGATTGCCGTGACATCGAACCGCGTCACCTTCTTTTGCACCCGCATATCCGTCACGTTCGTCTCGAGAACCGATCTGGCCAACCCCTCGATGGGCCATTTCAATTGGCTGTCGAGAGTCTTAGCAAGCGCCTGGCGCACCTGCCGCGAATAGTAGGTTTCGCGCCCACGCGTCTCCACGTAGACGTCCTTGAATTCCATCGCGCCGCCCTTGTAGATCGGTGTGGCGAGAATGATCAGGTCGAACGAATCGCCCATCCCGACGCATTTGCCGAACATGTTCATGGCGCTCCGTCCGCTGAACTTCGACTCCACACGCAGCCTTCCGCCAGCCTCGCCCACCTTCGGATGTTCCAGATAGGCATAGCTGCATTTCGTCGACTGGCTGCCCTTCACATACCGGCGGCCGTCCTGTGTGAAAAGCTGCGCTGAAAGCATCTGCTGCAGTGCGCTGAACGAGAGTTCCACTTCAGCCGCCGCGCGGACCGGGCGTACCGCCAACAGGAAAAGGAGCAATCCGGCCAATATGCGCATCGTCAAGGCCAGTGTAGCGTTACCTGCCCCCGCGATAGACTCATTCCATGCGATTTGTCCCGCCGCCCGCAGCTGTTCTTGCGTTCGTTTCCATCCTGCTGCCCACCCCTTCCCGGGCTGACGCCGCCCGCGATGCCGAAGTGGCGCGCCAGGTTGAAGCGCTGCGCCCGAAACTGGTCGAGATGCGGCGCGATTTTCACATGCACCCCGAGTTGTCGAACCGCGAAGAGCGTACGGCGCGGGTCATCGCCGAACGCCTGCGCGCTCTCGGATTCGATGAAGTAAAAACCGGAATAGCCCGCAACGGCGTCGTTGCGCTGCTGAAAGGTGGCAAACCCGGTCCGGTCGTTGCGCTCCGTGCCGACATGGATGCGCTGCCGGTTCAGGAATCTATCGACGTGCCGTATAAGTCGCAGAATGCCGGGGTGAAACATGCCTGCGGTCACGACGTCCACATGGCCGTGCAGTTGGGCGTAGCCGAAATCCTCGTGAAAATGCGCGATCGCCTGCCCGGTTCGGTGAAACTAATCTTTCAGCCCGCCGAGGAAGGTGCGCCAATAGGCGAACCAGCCGGCGCACGCCAGATGGTGAAGGAGGGTGCGCTCGACAACCCCCGGCCAATCGCGATCTTCGGACTGCACACCGATCCGTCGCTGCAAGCCGGCCAGTTGGGATTTGTCTCCGGGGCGATGCTGTCGAGCGCCGATCGCTTTTCCATTCGCATTATCGGAAAAAAGTCGCATGCCGCATGGCCGCATCTAGGAATCGATCCAATCGTCGTTGCCTCGGAAGCGGTGCTGGCATTGCAGACCATTCGCAGCCGCCGCATCGATCCACAGGATCCCATTGTCCTTACGATAGGGAAAATTGAAGGCGGTAATCGCGAGAACATCATCGCCGACGAAGTGCGCCTCTTAGGCACGATACGCACGCTTAACGAAGACACCCGCAGCCGGATAGAAAAGCTGATGCGCGAAATTCTCGGCGGCATCACATCGGCGCACGGTGCGGCCTACGAGATGGAACTCGAGCGCCAGTATTCGGTGACAACCAATCCCGAGCCGCTCGCCTCGCTGACGCGGCCGACCATGGAACGCATCGTCGGCAAAGCGAACGTTGTCGTTCAAAAGCCCGTGAGCGGCGCGGAGGATTTCTCAGAATTCCAGAAAGTGATTCCTGGCTTCTTTTACTGGCTGGGTGTCGCGAATACGCAGCGGGGAATCACGGCATCGCTTCATACTGCCGATTATGACGTTGATGAAGAATCGCTAATTGTGGGAGTCAAGGCAATGACGGCTATCGTATTGGATACATTGGAGCGCGGTAATTAGCGAATGTCGTGACACCATGTGGCTCACAATCCCCTTCCCACCCGGCGCAAGTAGGCGTACTATAAAGGCGGATTAGAACTTCATTTCAGCAGCTCACATATCTACCTTAGGAGGTCTAGGCCATGTTTGACAGCCTCGACGAGCAAATTAAGCAGGATGATCGAGCCGCCAGCAGCACAAAAGAACGAGTTTTGGTCTGGTTGTCAGTCGCCGTAGTCAGTGTGGTTGTCTTCGGCGGACTATATATGGGAATCCGCTTGCTGGACTAATTGTCCGTCAGGCGCAACAAGATACGAATCGAAACACGGCGGGTCAAGGCATGCTCAAGTACTGAGCTGTGCCTTGGCCCGCGTGGCTTTCGAGTGATGGCAATTACTTGCTAATCGTGGTTTCTTCTTCGCCAGTTACGGCGACGACTGTCCCCGTGGTTGCGGCAGCGACAATGACTCCGGCGATCACGGCCTTGGCCGCAATTCCCATGCCCACTGCAGTTGCGGTTGCGCCTGCGGTCCCTGCGGCTGCCCCACCTGCGGCTGCCCCGGCTGCTCCGGCGGCGGCTCCAGCCGTGCCTGCGGCCACAGCTCCGGCCTTGCTCGAGCACTTATCTTCCAGCTGTCTGATTTGGCCCGCTTGAACTACCTGCGCCGCGCCCGCTGCCGGCTTCGCGTCCGGCACCTGCGAGCCATTCACCTCGATCCGGTGTCCGACATGCTGGTCGAGATTTCCGCGTAACTCAACAATGACGCCGGCAGCCTCATCTGTCAGAATGTACTTGCCGTCTTTCTTCGCCAGGCAACCAGTGACCAGAGCAGGACCCGAAGCTCCCGCCTCCGCCGGCAATTCGAATTCAAGCGCGCGTCCGGCAGCCAGTGCCGCAATTGTCACGCCATGGGCGTTCGTCACGCGGAAGTTACCGCTATACGCGGTTACTTGAATCTTGTTCGCCGCGGTCAGTTGAACCGTCGCCTCCGAGCCCGCACCTACCGGCACAATCCGCAGGCTTCGCGCTTCCATCTGGTAGTTCGACGGATTCTCGGAAGCGCCTGTCATCTGACCTGTGCCGCGCTGCAACACCAGGCGATCGGCATAGACTGTTCCCTTCGATCCCGAAGCCAGTTGTACGCTAACGCCGTTGCTCAAGCGAAGGTCGCTCGCCGTACGTCCCGTTTCCACCGTTGTCCCTTCAAACAACGTCCCATTGCCATTTACAGCTGCCTGATCCATGCGCATGCCGCCACGGGCAGTCGCTATTCCGATCACCGACGACGCGGCCATTCCGATCGACAGTTGTGCTGAAAGAATCAGTGCCAGTCCGACCTGTAGATTCATTACTTATTCACTCCTCATCGTTGCAATTCTTTTTCTTTCCATTCGCCCGAACCAGCTGGCGGCGCCTACTGCCCGGCATCCCGGATTTTCACCAGGGAGCTGTCAGCCGCAGGTCCACTCTGCTCTGCTCAGCACATCACGGAACGGAATTGTTATGTCCCAGAGAGCCCTTCGACTCTTCCGCCACTGAAAAAGTGTGAGAAGGGCAGAAACGTATCACGTCTTATTCATCGGCATGAAGAGTCTTAAACCGGAGTTAAACCGTGCCTGAGAAATTTCTTACTACCTTTTCGCAAGGTTATAGAGTCCTGACCTGTCGCACTCTCTTACTCCTCTTTACACCTGTCTTACTCTTGTCTCTCGCCCAACTCGCGTCGGCTCTCTTCGAAGCCTCCGGCACGCTCCCCCAACTCCTCTGGGCTCAACGCCTCAATCCTCTCGACCATCATCCCCACCTCCTTCTTGGCGATCTCGAGCCCGGCCGCGCCGCTACCCACTGGGAACGGATCCGCGCCCTTCACCCCTTATATGCGCCTGCATGGATCCGCCTTGGCCTCGACCAGGAGATGCAGGGTCATAAAGCGGAGGCCGAGCGGACCCTTCTCCACGCCGCCACCATCGACCACACATTTCTCCCCCAGTGGACGCTCGCCAACTTCTACTTCCGCCAAGGCCGCGAGGAACTCTTCTGGGACCGCACGCGCCGCGCCGTCGCTGTTTATCAAGGCGATCTCACCGGCGTGTTTCAACTTTCCCTGCGTGTCGACGACGATCCCCTGCATGTCTGGGGACTCCTCCGGCCGCCGTTCCCGGCCGCTCGCATGGACCTCATGCGCGTGCTCCTCGCCGGCGGCCATTTCACCGCCGCCTCCCGCGTGGCTGACCTGATGGCCTCCGCTCACCTTCGCGATACGAGGGACGTCTTGCTTAATGCGTGTGACCAGGCGAACCTAGATGGCGAATTTGACGCCGCGGTCGGTTTTTGGAATGCAGCCGCCCGCAACGGTTGGATCGCGCGGCCCGTACTGGATGCCGCCAAGGGTATTCACTTGGCCGACGGCGCCTTTCAGCATCAACCAATGGGCGCATGCTTCGATTGGCGGCTGCCGGTGCAGGATGGCGTTTCCTTTCAAGCGGGTGCGCCCGCTGGATTGCGCATCAGGATGACTGGACGCCAAGCCGCCTCCACCGTGCTCGCCGCCGTCCGTATTCCCATCGAACCGCGCCGCCGCTACCGCCTGACGTGGCGCTACACGGGCGAGCTCGGCCCGGACTCTTCTACTCCCGTTTGGCGCATCAACGGCGCTGTAGTTGCCGAATGGGCCGCCACGGCGCCGAACCGCGAGGATTCCTTCGAATTCGAATCTGGAGCAAGGCGCCTCATCGAACTCGACCTGGCCATTTCGCCCACCCCGGGAACCACCCGCCCCGAAGGCCGGCTGTCTCTGGATTGGGTGTCGATCACGGCCATCCATTCTTCTCCTTCCGCCTCTAACCATCTGTGATACCTTGAAGAATCCAAAGCAGGCCTTTGAGGCTTGCGCTGGCTGAGGAGTGTTCCATGGAAGCACTGGGAATGGTGGAAACGAAGGGCCTTGTCGGGGCCATCGAAGCCGCTGATGCAATGGTCAAGACCGCGAATGTGACGCTCACCGGCAAAGAGTTTATCGGCGCCGGATACGTCACCGTGACGGTTCGCGGCGATGTTGGCGCTGTGAAAGCCGCCACTGACGCAGGAGCTGCCGCCGCCCGCCGTGTGGGCGAACTCGTTGCCGTGCACGTCATCCCGAATCCGCATGAGGATGTGGAAAAGGTCCTGCCCGGAGCCAAAAAGGGCGATAAAGCCCTCGGCTAATCCTCCGTTCCGGCATTTGCCGGGCTTCGTGCCCTGAGGACTGCCCATGCTCGCCGACGCCGATCTCATCTCGATTCAGGAAGTGCGCACAAAGGTCGAAAAGGCCTACGCCGCATTTCAGCAATACCGTACCTATTCTCAGGAACGCGTCGACGCGATCGTCGAGGCGATGGCCGCCGCCGCGCGCGCGCACTCGCAGCGCCTGGCTGAGCTTGCCGTCGAAGAGACCGGTTACGGCAACGCCAAAGACAAGCTGGCCAAAAATCTTCTCTGTGCCGATTTGCTCCCGCGCCGGATTCGCGGCATGAAGACCATCGGCGTGTTGCGAGAAGTCCCCGAGGACAAGATCGTCGAGATGGCCGTGCCCGTCGGCGTCGTCGCGGCGATTCTTCCGACTACGAACCCCACCTCGACCGCCATCTACAAAACCATCGTTTCGCTGAAGGCTGGGAACTCCATCGTCATCAGTCCGCATCCGCGCGCCGCGCGGTGCACCTGCGAGACGGCTGACGTGTTGTATCAGGCCGCGCTTGCCGCTGGCGCTCCCCCCGACATCATTCAGTGCGTCAACACCGCCACGATGGAAGGCACCAACGCCCTGATGAAGCACCACCGCACCGGCGTCATCCTCGCCACGGGCGGTTCCGGCATGGTGCGCGCCGCCTATTCGAGTGGCAAGCCGGCCTATGGTGTTGGCCCCGGCAACGTGCCCGTGCTACTCGACGACTCGCACGACGTGAACGAGTGCGTCGCCAAAGTCGTTATCGGAAAATCGTTCGACTACGGAACGGTCTGTTCGAGCGAACAGACCCTGATCGCCAGCAAGGGCCGCCGCGATGCCGTACTCGCCGCCCTTCGCGACCAGAAGGCATTCCTCTGCAACGCCGATCAGGCCAAGGCGCTGTCAAAGCTGCTCATCACCCCCAAGTGGGCCATTAATCCCGAATGCGTCGGCCAGGCGCCCACAAAAATCGCGCGCATGGCGGGGTTCGAAGTGCCCGCCGAAACGTCGATCATCGCCGTCGAAATCGGCGGCGTCGGCAAGGAGCACCCGCTCTCGATGGAGAAGCTCTCGCCGGTTCTCTCACTGCTCTTCTTGGATGGGTGGGAAGAACAGGTGCGAGCGTGCCAGGCAATCCTCAAATTCGGCGGACTCGGCCACACCTGCGCCATCTACTCTACCAATGACGCCCGCACCCGTGAGTACGGCCTTCGCATGCCCGCCTTCCGAGTGCTCGTGAATACCCCCACGCCCCAAGGCTCCACCGGAATCACCACCGGCGTGCAGCCATCAATGACCCTCGGTTGCGGCGCAATGGCCGGCAACATTACCTCCGACAACGTCGGCCCACAGCATCTACTGAACGTGAAACGGCTCGCCTATGTCGTGCGGACGGTCGAGGAGGCCTTCCCCGATGCGCCGCCAGTTGCCGCGAGTGCGAGCCAGCCTCGCTCTGCCATCGTCAGCGCCGTGGAAAAGTTTCTAGTGCAACGCGGAGTGTCGGGCGTGAACGCGCCCGCCTCTCGCCCCACGGCCTCGCCGGTTGCGGGCATTGTCGACCGTTTCCTGCAAGCGAAGTCCGCACCCTCCGCCGCAAGCGCGAGCGCTGGTTCGTGCGGATGCGGGCCTACTTTGCCTGCACCAGTCGCCGCGGCCCCCACGGCCCCCGCGCCACCGCCTGCGCCCCCCGCGCCCGTCATTGAAGTGGTCGATTTCGTCTGTGAAGCTGACGTCCGAATCGCTTTGCACAAATCGCAAAAAATCTATATCGGCCCCAAAACAATCGTCACGCCCGCGGCGCGCGAGCTGGCCAATCAGCACGACCTCCTCGTCGTGGCACAACGCTAGAGGTGAACCATGAAAGAAATGCGACAGGACCTGGACACCCTTTGCGCCGAGATTGAAAAAGACCTCGCCACGCGCTCCTTCGCCGTGTTCCGCGGGCATCACCGCGCGCTCGAAAACCGTCCGCAAGTGGATTGGGATGTCGTCAAATGGCCCGACTTCCGTGAGTTCCTGGCCTGTGCCGAGAAGCTGGGCACGCGCCTGCTGGTCTTCTCCAATCAAAAGCTTACCGAGCACCTGCTCGAACAGGCCCGTGAGCGTCTCGACGGAGCAGACCTCGCCCGCGACGACTACCGGGAATTCGAACGCACCTTTAGCAAACTACGCGCCTATGAAGGCTTCACCAGTTCTCTCGAACTCTCCTTCGACTTCGACACCATCACGTATATATTCCATATCTCCACTCCCTGGTACGACGAGTTGCTCGACATGATCGACGACCTCGACGACGCCATCGAACACGCCGCCGCCGAAGGAGACGGTGAGGGTCCGATGGGCGGCTACTTCTCTCAAAACTAGCGTCACCGAATGCGCCCTCCCGCTCGGTGGCTGTTGCCCGATCCCGACAAATCACTGGTTGAAACTCTTGCGCGCCAACTCGGCGTGCCCGCTCTCGTCGCCCGCGTCCTCGTCCATCGCGGCTGCTCGACGCCCGAGGCCGCGGCGGCGTTTCTCAACCCGCGCCTCGAACATCTGCACGATCCGTTCCTGCTCGCCGGCATGGCCGATGCGGTCGCCCGTGTGCGCACGGCCATCGACCGGCGCGAACGCATCCTCCTATACGGCGACTATGACGTCGACGGCACCACCAGCATCGTCGTTCTCAAGAAGGCTCTCGAACTCGCCGGCGCCGATGTCCATTATTTCGTGCCCAACCGTCTCCGAGACGGCTATGGCATGCGCGAAGAAGTGATTGAACAGGCCTCGCGCGATAGCGTTCGCCTCATCATTAGCGTCGATACCGGCATACGCGCAGGGCTTGTGGTCGAACGCGCGCGCGAGTTGGCCATCGACGTCATCGTCACCGATCACCACTTGCCCGAAGCCGAGTTGCCGCCGGCGCTCGCCGTGCTCAACCCCAATCGGCCGGACTGCAACTATCCGGAGAAAAACCTTTGCGGCGCGGGTGTCGCCTTCAAGCTCGTTCAGGCGCTGATGACTTCGCTTGGCTGGGACTCCGCGCGCGTTCGTGCGCTCACTGAATCGTTTCTGAAGATGGTCGCCATTGCCACCGTAGCCGACGTCGTCCCGCTCACCGGCGAGAACCGCATCATCGTCCACCATGGCTTGAATGGAATGACGCGCGTGCGCAATGCCGGGCTGCGCGCCTTGCTGGAAGTGGCTGGATTTAAGGAGGGCGACGAGCCCACCGCCGGACAGATCGCCTTCCGCGTCGCCCCGCGGATCAACGCCGCCGGACGCATGGCCGATGCGAGCCAGGTGATCGAAATGTTCCTCACCGCCGACGCAACCACCGCGCTCACCATCGCCCAGCAGTTGCACCAGTGGAACGCCGAACGCCAGCAGACCGAAGCCGATACGCTCGCCGCCTGCCTGGAAGCAACCGAGGAACCCGGCCATCGCGCGCTCGTGTTCTCCGGTGATGGTTGGCACAAAGGCGTCGTCGGAATCGTTGCGTCGCGCTTGGTTGAGCGCTACTGCCGTCCTGTGTTCGTCCTCGGTATCGACAGCGAAAAGGGAGAGGCATCCGGCTCCGGACGCAGCATAGAAGCCTTTCATCTGCTCGATGCGCTCGAATCCATGGGCGAGCTGTTCACCAAGTTTGGCGGCCACTCGCACGCCGCCGGCCTTACGCTCCCCGCCGATCGCATCGAAGAATTCCGCTCGCGACTCGACGCCTACGCGCAAACGCGGCTCTCTGACGACGACCTCCGCCCTCGCCTCAAAGTGGACGCCACGGCCGACTTCGCCGAGCTTACCGACGACTCGGTCGCCCAACTCCTCAAACTCGGCCCCTTCGGCCAGGGCAATGCCGCGCCTATACTCATGGCCCGCAACGCGTCATTCCCCTTCGCTCCGACGCTCATGAAAGAGAAGCACCTCCGCATGAAGGCTGCGCAGGCAGGCAAGCACCTCACTATGAAGGCCTGGAACTTCGCCGAGCGCAAGCAGGAGTTCACCACCGATCGAGTCTATGAGCTCGCCTTCGTCGTGGAAGAAGATCCCTACTCCGCCGCCCGCGGCTACGCGCCGTGGAGCGCAACCCTTCGGGATCTGCGGTGATCTGAGGGCCCTTTGAGGTATACACGTCCATCAGCGATGCGCGCAGGCAATTCGCCACTCAGGCCGCCTTCGCCACGGCGCTCGCGGCGTTCCAGGAGCCCGCATCCAAAACGCGCCTGATCTTGCTTGGCACCGGCGGCGGGCCTCGCCCCAGAAAGACCAGGCGTCCCATCAATACACGCACCGTCGATGAGGGCCGGGTGCCGCTGGTTCCTCCGCACGACATCGCCGAAGGCGGCATCGTCATGAAGGATGAGAATGTGACAGTGCGATGCGCGCTCGTCTATCTTCCTCCGGTCACCTCTGCATTCGCTTACCGCTTCGACTTCGCCGGCCGGTCAATCGTGATCTCCCGGGACACCAGGCGTTCGGAAGAATTGACCCGGCTGGCCAAGGGCGCCGACGTCCTCGTGCACGAAGCCTTGTTCCCGTCCGCCGTCGAACGCCTGGTCGCGCCTCTTCCGAATGCTGACGCGTTACAGAAATCGATCCTCAGCCACCACACTCCCGTCGACGAAGTGGGACGCGTCGCCGAAGCCGCTGATGTGAAGACCTTGGTGCTTTCGCACTTCGTGCCCCCGGAAGATTCCGCCATCAACGAGCAGATGTGGATCGATGCGGCCAGAACGACCTTTAAGGGGACGATCGTCGCCGGCCGCGACTTGCTGGAGATCTAGCGGGCGCCGGTGACGCCCGCTGATCACAGCCGTTGGTACAGCTTACTGCCCTTCGCAGCTCACGCGGGTGTTCCAGTCCACGAACGCCCCATTGGGGTTATCGCGCCACGCCCACACATGCAGCTCAAAGAATCCGGGCAGCCCGAAGCGATTCGGGCTGCTCACGTACTGAAACGCCTGACCCTCCAGCACGGGCGGAGCGTCGTGATTCTTCATCCACGTGGCGGCGTCCACAATGTATTCGACACCCACGAGCCGCATTCCGCGAGCCGTCGGTTCATAGATGAGCGCCTCGGGCTTTGTTGCGTCGATCTCGCCATCGACCACCAGGCCGCCATTGATGTAGTGCACGCCCATCGCGCCCTCCTGCGGGCCGCTGACGCAACCGAATGCCGGCTTGTACTCCATTGCCGTCGCGGCGTTCACATCCAGGAAGCGTTGCGTGGAATCGCGAACAGTTTGCACCAGCGCCGCTGGAGCCGCGTTCCCGTGGCCCGCATGGTTGTGCATCTGATCTTCGACTGCGGGCAGAAACGCCGCCGTCACTGCCATCGCGCCTACGACCGCCAACGGCCGTTTCCTCTTCGCGATTTCGCGGAAACAGTTCTGAATTGTAATAGTCATCGTCTTCTCCTTGGTGATGTTCACTTCAAACTTCGGTCAAATGCGTGCCGTGCGCGACCACACCACTGGCTTGAAAAGCCGCCGTGATGTGAACCGCATCGGCCAACTCCTGCCTTCACGGCTGCCAACAGGTGCAACTCAATGCAATTGGGACGGTGCGTCGTCAGCGCCACAGCGAACGGCATGAGTTGCTGGTATTACTTGGGATCGCTCCGCCTCCAGGGCGATCGTGTCCCGCGCTCGAAAGGCCTACGCCGCGTGGTCTTTGCTGCTGACGCCCATCTGCGTCGGTGGCCCTTCCGTTTTTCGGGCTCACTCAACACGCGCACTTGGACGAGAAAATGGAAATAGAACGATGCATCTATTTACATTTTATAAATTCGAAAAAATTCAGATAAAAATGGTGAATCAGATAGACTAACCGGTATACTTTTTCTAGTGCCCGCCAAGAAGCGAGACCACCTCGTAACCGTCGCCCAACGGATGTTCCGTTCCGCCGGATTTCACGCCGTTAGCGTCGACGCGATCATCGAACAGGCCGACGTCGCCCGCATGACGCTCTATAAGAACTTCAAGTCGAAAGAGGACTTGATCGTCGCGGCGTTGGAACAGGAGGACCGGCAGTTTCGCCAGTGGCTCGCTGCTTCGGTTGAAGCGCGATCCGCCCGGCCCGAGGACCGCATCTTCCAAACCTTCATGGCGCTACATGAACGCTTCGCCTCGGCGGGCTATTACGGTTGCGCCTTCATTCGCGCCAGCATCGAGTTCCCCGATCCGCACCACCCTATCCACCGCGCGGCCAAGGCGCACAAGCAAATGATCCGCACCTATTTACACGGCCTCGCCGCCGATGCCGGAGCCGGAAACCCGGTGGCGCTGGCCGAGCAACTTTATGTCCTCTTTGAAGGAGCCATCACGGCCTCGCAGTTGCACGGAGAGCCTTGGCCCGCCGCGAATGCCGGGCAAGCCGCGCGGAGTCTTGTGGCTGCTGCCTGCGAAGCACGCCCATAGCCTTACCGGCAGGCCTGCTACCCTATGCCCAATGCTCCTCTTCCGCATGGGCACGGTCGTGCCGACTCTCTCCCTGCTCGCGCTCTCGGCTCATGCCGCGGAGCCCGTCGTCGATTGGGAAAAGGCGAAGGCCGAAGCGCTGCTCCACTATCAGTCGATCGTTCGCCTTGACACCAGTAACCCGCCCGGCAATGAGTCCAAAGTCGTCGACTACCTGAAAGGCGTTCTCGATCGCGAGGGCATCCCCTATCAGGTCTTCTCGCGCGAACCGGGCCGCGCCAACCTTGTCGCGCGTCTCAAAGGCAACGGACGCAAAAAGCCGATCCTCATCCTCGGCCATACCGACACCGTCGGCGTGCAGCGCGAAGTGTGGCCCGTCGATCCCTTCGGCGCCATCCGCAAGGACGGCTACATCTGGGGACGCGGCACTACCGACAACAAAGACGGCGTCGCGGCCGGCCTCATGGTGATGCTCCACCTGAAGCGCCTCGGCGTCGCGCTCGACCGCGATGTCATTTATGCCGCCGAAGCCAGCGAAGAAAGCGCCACCGGTGCCACCAATGTCGGAATCGACTACCTCGTCAAGGAGCACTGGCCGGAAATCGAAGCCGAGTACGCGCTCGCCGAAGGCGGCTTCGTGCACTCGGAAAACGGCAAGGTTCGCTTCGTCGAGATCGCCGCTACCGAGAAGGTCCCGCGCCGCGCCCGCCTCATCGCCACCGGCACCTCGGGCCACGGTTCCCGTCCCCGCCGCGACAACGCCGTCGTGCACCTCTCGACAGCCGTCAGCCGCGTCGCCACGTGGGAGCCGCCCATGCGCCTCAACGATGTCACCCGTACCTTCTTCGAACGCCTTGGCACGATCAGCCCGCCCGAGGAAGCCGCGCGCTACAACGGAATCGTCGACCCGCAAAAAACCGCCGCCATCCAGGACTACTTTGCCAACCACGACCTCGGCAAATACTCGATCCTGCGCACCTCCATCTCGCCGACGATTCTGAAAGCCGGCTTCCGCGAGAACGTCATCCCTTCGCAGGCCGAGGCCATGCTCGACATCCGCGCCCTTCCCGACGAGGACATGACCGCCTTCTACGCCGAGATGGGCCGCGTCATCGGTGATCCCGCCGTGAAGATCGTGCCCGCCGCCCCCGGCCGGCCTTCCGCGCCCCCCAGCCGCCTCGATACGGAGATGTTCCGCGCCCTCGAAGCCGCCCAGCGCCGACTCTATCCTGGCGCGATCACGGTTCCCGGTATGGTCACCGGCGCCACCGATCTCGCACAGTTGCGAGCCAGAGGCGTGCAGGCCTACGGCATCGGCCCGCGTTTCGATGAAGCCGAATTCGCCGAGCACGGCTGGCACAGCGATGTCGAGCGCCTCAGCGAAGATTCCCTCTACGGGTTCGTCCAGTTCATGTGGCACGCCGTCGTGGACATCGCGGCAACCAAGTAGCGATATACTGTCCAAACCCTTTCGAACGAGGTCGTGACTTTGCACATTCTTCGAGGAGCCGCCGCGCTCCTGTGCATTTCCGCCGCCTGGGCCGGTCCGCGTGAATTCGCGCTCCGATCCTATGACGACGCCGTGCGCGCCCGCGGCCTCCAGCCAGAACGTGTCCGCATCCGCGCCGTGGTCGATTCCGGTGCCCCTGAATCCTTCCGCATCCTCGGCCAAACGGTTTTGGGCGGCGATCTTCGCGGCCTTATGTACGGAATTTTTGAAGCCGCCCGCCAGGTCCGAGATGACGGCCGTCTTAAGGAAGGGAAGTACGCGCCGGCCCTCGCCATTCGCGGCGTCCGCGTCCGCCGCGAAGATCTTCCTAGCGGCGATGACCTGCGGGCCTTCTTTGCCCTACTGGCCGAGATGCGCTTCAATACGGTGTTCGTCACGCCCGAGCCGCCGCCCGAACTTCGCCCCACTGCCTATGCCTACGGCCTCAAACTTGCCGGAGCCAGCGCCCTGAATCACGTTCTCGACGTGAAGCTCCCCATCGAAGGCACCTCGATCCCCTGGGCCGATCCAGTCTCGGCCGCGCGCATTCTCTCCGAAGCGGACGTGCTTTGCCTCCACGGGTTCGCTGTCGCCGCTCGGTTGCCCATTGCGGGAAACGAGCTGTATTATGCCGCCTGGGGACTGGCCGGCTACGATCCCGAAGTCTCCGGCAAGCGCTTCGTGGCGATGTTGCGCCCGCGTTTTGGCAAGTCCGCAGATGACGCCTGGAAAGCTGTCTCGCTCGCGTCGCGCGCGCTCACGTTCATTCCGGAAGCGCGCTTCCTTTCGACGCCGGCCGAAGCCACTCACATGCCCGCTACCGCTCGCCTCACGCCGCTGCAACTGGCCACCGCCTATCACCTGCTCGTCCGCGACGCCGAAGATGCTCTGCTCCCTTTCAAATCCGACCTCGGCGTACTGCAGCCGATGATCGACTACGGCCGCATGAAGGCCCGCGAGCTTCTCGCGCAGGAATCCGCCGCTTGGTACAGCGCCACCGGACAAGATTCTGCCTACTATCTCGCCCGCCGCGAATACAAGGCCGCCGCCGCCCGCGTCGATGCTGTGAAGGCTGCCGGCCTACCGGTGCCCACGATCCCCGAGGTGCAGGAGATGGAATCGAGCGTCACGGGCGAGATCGACTGGCGTCCCCTGCCCGATCCGCTCAAACTCACGCACATCCCACCCAAACTTGCCGTTGCAGGCAAGCCCGTCGTCCTCTCGTTGGTGCTCGCTGCTCCCAAGAGCGCCGAACGTGTCCGCCTCCACTGGCACGACGGCGAATCATTCCATACCGAAGAAGCCCCGGCCTCACGCGCCACGTTCACGCTGACGCCGCCCGGCGATGTCCGCTACTATTTTGAAGTCGTCTCCGATTCCGGCTCGGGCTGGTTTTATCCCGATCCCCTCGCCGGCCCGGCTTACCTTCGCCTGAATGTCCGAAACGAAGCTCACCGATAGTGGCGCCGGCCCCCTCGCCGGTCGATGGTTCCTCCCGCTCGTCGCCCTGCTCCTGCTCGCCATGGGCGCGCTTCAATTCCATACCGCGTCCCTTGAAGCCCAAACCTTCGACGAAGCCGTCCACCTGACCGCCGGCTACAGCTATTGGAAGACGGGCGACTTTCGCCTCAACCAGGAGCACCCGCCCTTCGCCAAACTCCTCGCCGCCCTGCCGCTGCTCACCATGGGCCTGCGTTTCGACACGGCGAGCAAAAACTGGACCCTCCCCGACCAATCCGAAATGGGCCGCGAGTTCCTCTACACCAACACCCGCCCCGCCGACGACATCCTCACCGCCGCGCGCTCGGTGACTATCGGCTTCTCGCTGCTCCTCGGCCTCGCGCTCGCGCTCTGGGTCCGCTCGCGCTTCGGCGAACTTGCGGGAGTTGCCGCCCTGGTCCTCTACGCGCTCGATCCCAACTTCATCGCTCACGGCCGCTACGTCACCACCGACGTTGCCGAAACCTGTCTCTCGTTCCTCTCCGTCATCGCCTGGCTCGCCTGGCTGGAACATGGCCGCAAGCGCGACCTCATCTTCGCCGCCCTCGCCCTCGGCCTCTCGATGGCGACCAAGTTCTCCGCGCCCTACGTCCTACCCGTCCACTTTGGCCTCGCCCTGGTGCAGGTCTTGCGCGGCCGCATGAGGTGGCACACCGCTGCCGCGTCGCTCACTGCCGTCGTCGCCGCCGCGTGCGCCATCTGCCTGCTCTGCTACGGCTCCGCCACGTTCAAAGTGGACAAACTCGCGGACCACCGCTATTTCAGCGGCCTGCACGAGCTCGTGCAGCACAACGACGACGGCCACCCCTCGTTTCTGCTGGGAAACGTGAATCGCAAAGGCGACCCCGCCTACTTTCCCGTCGCCTTCGCCGTCAAGTCCACCGAAGTGACGCTGCTCGGACTGCTGCTCGCTCTTGCGCTCCTCCCGAGGCTCTGGCGTCGCCACGGACCGCTCGTTTGCCTCGCGCTGCTCGCCTACCCAGCCTTCTACTTTGCTCTCTCGATGAAGGGCCAAATCAACATCGGCGTGCGCCACCTCCTGCCCATCTATCCGTTCCTCTTCGCCCTCATCGCCGCCGCCGTCGCCGCGCTGCCCAAACCCGCCGCCATCGCCTCCACGGCCGCCCTGGCCATCGGACTCCTCGCCACCAACTCCACCATCTATCCCGACTACCTTGCCTACTTCAATCAATTCGCCGGTGGTCCCGCCGGCGGCACCCGCTACCTGCTCGATTCCAACGTCGACTGGGGTCAGGATGTCAAAAAACTCAAGCGCTACATGGACGAGCACGACATCCCCCTCGTCCAGTCGCCTATTTCGGAATGGCAGATCTGGAGTACTACGGAGTCCGCAACGGCGGCCTCCCCGGCGCCGACGAGCCCCGCAACATCGACACGCTCGACAACTGGGTCGCCATCAGCGTCACCAACCTCTACGACGTCTACTTCGACAAACCCACCTTCTCCTGGCTCCAGCGCTTCACGCCCGCCGCCAAGGTCGGTTGGTCCATTTACGTCTACGATCTCCGCCAGAAGACCATCCCCGCCGGCA
>JBDTVQ010000101.1:0-18136 GCA_040007195.1 Acidobacteriota bacterium
AATCCCCGGCGGAAATGCAAACCGCTCTCCGCGCCCTCGAGTCCGCGCTCGCCGCTGCGCCTAAATTTTCCGCAGCCCAAAGCGCTCTGGCCGATGTCTGGGCTCACATCACCGAACTCGAATATCGCCCCACTGCCGAAGCCGCTCCCAAAACGCGCGAAGTGGCCCGCGCCGCCCAGGCCCTCGAGCCCAACTCCGCTGAAGCTCATCTGGCCCTTGGCGTCGCTGCCGCATTCTCTTCATGGGATTGGACGGCCGCGCGCAAAGAATTGGAACAGGCCCTCGTCCTCCGCCCCAGCTACACCTACGCCAATAGCCGCCTTGCGGCCATCGATCAAACCCTCGGCAATACCAAAGCCGCCGTTGAACGCCTCGAACAGGCCCGCGCCCTCGATCCCTCGCAGCAGTCGGTTAACGTCGCGCTGGGCTTCGCCTATGTCTTCGATGGCCAAAACGACAAGGCGCTGGAGCTGATGAACTCGCTGGAAAAGTTAGACCCCGAATACAAGGTCATCCGTCTCGTCCGCGCCTTGGCTTACTTCAACAAGAAGGAGTATGCGCGCGTCGGCTCGCAGCTCGACGTCATGTCTAAGCTGCGTGCCTGGATGCCCCCGTCGCTTTCGATCACCGCCCCCGCCGCGGTCCACCTCGGCCGCCCCGAGGAAGCCCGCACAGCTCTTACGGAACTGCGTGACAAGGAAAACTTCCCCAACGTCGACCCCGTCGTCCTCGCCGGCATTCTGCTTGCCCTCGGTGAAGACAAAGAAGCGTTCTCTTTGCTCAACAAGGCCGTCGAGTCGCGCAGCACGCTCCTGCTCACGCGTCCCGTCAATCCGGTCTTTGCGGACTATCGCAAAGACCCGCGCTTCCGCGAAATCCTCGGCAAGCTCAACGCGTCGCGCTAGCCTTCCGCGCCCGGTACACGTTCCAGCCGGCCACCGCCGCCGTGCCCACTACTAATGGCACGACGGGCGCGCCTGCGTGCAGCATGATCCACCACACGCCGGCACCCGCGAAAGAAAAGTGTTTCCAAGTTATCGCCATAGTGTCACCACGATCGAAATCGATGCCATTGCCGCCAGGAACGCCTCGCCCGGCACGAGCGATTTGCCCCACGCCGGCCGCGCGAGGCTGTTGTTCATGAGCCGCCGGATCTCCTGTAGTTGCTTGCGCGCCAATTGCAACTCCATCGCCGAACCGGCCAAATGCGAGGCCTTCAAAGTTTCTTCCTCGGCCTTCGGCAACGCACGCAGCCGGTAGTACAACTCACTCAATTTCATCTGAGCGAAAAAGTGTTGGGGTCCAGTTCGGTGGCCGCCTCCTGCGCACCCTACCCACGAGCGCACCACCCTCACCGGCGCAATCCTCTCAACCCCAACTCTTCTAGATCTTGGTCCTCCATCCGCTGAACCGTCTAACGTGGACCGATCCACGACCTATGCAACACCGACTCCCCACTCAACGCCGCAGCCCGCTCCAACACGCCCCGCGCGTAACTCGCCACCTGCCTCACGCCCTTTTCGTATTTCGGGTTTGGCCTCGCCGGACCGCCATTGTACGCACCCACCGCCAGTCCAACCTGCCCGTCAAACTGGTCCAGCAAATCGCGCAGCAGCAAACCCGCATAGGTCGTCAGAATCTCCGGCCGAACTTCATTTACGTCTAGCGCCGCAGGCGGCCGTAAATGCTCCGGCAACTTCGAATAGTCGCGTTTGTCCTTCAAATATTGCCTATGGGCGTAGCGTAGCGTTTCCCGCGTAATCTGCCAAACGCCGGTGGAATAATTGAGCACCCTTACCCGCCCGCCCCGCCGTTCCAACACAATATCGTCCTTCGCCGGCCGTCTCTTCCAAATGGAATGCTGCAAGTCGCCGCGCACGTCCATGTAGTTGTTCTCCATGGCGCCGATCCCCAGCAGATAATCCAGCGGAAGTTGGTAGAACTCGGCCACGGCGAGCATATCGCCCGCCAATTGCTCAGCCTGATCGGCCGACAACACTTTGGGAGGTGGCTCCAGCTTCGCTCGAATGCGTGGATCGGTCGTCGACTTGAACCGGATGAATCGCCTCATCAACGTCCGCAACTCGCCGGCCGGCAGTTGTTCCAGCTTCCGCTTAACCGGCAGATTGTATGCCGCGTCGAATAGTCGCGTCTGCTTCTCAAACCGCGAGGCCTCGGCCTCCGGCAGCGTCAACAGCTTCAGCGGTAAGCCGAGCCTCGTACTCAATTCGGCGGCGGCCGCGTAGCTTTCCATCACCCCATCGGATAACGACAGCAAAATCTCAAAGCTCGCCTGCTCTGTTTCGCCCCGGTAAACCAGCCGGTATCTAGCGCCCGCCACCGCCTCCGCGGTCCTAAAATGCTGCAGCATCAGGTACGTAAACAACTCATCGCGAAACTGTTCCACCGGCATCGCAAACCGAACGCCCGCCTGTATCACTCTCGCTCTAGTCCCTGGGCCGAAGACCAACCGCGGCGGCGCCGGCGGGTCCCATGGCAAGCTCTCGACCTGCCAGCGTAGATGTAGATAAAGGTATCCGACCACGGCCCCCAGGACCGCTACAATTACCGTGGTTGTTCGTGTCTTACGTCCCACTACTGCATTGGACGCCTAGGGGGCCGCCGGTGATACAGTCCCGGCTCTGTTGCCCCCGTTGGGTGCGTTTCAGCCAGCCACCGAGCGCCCCTAGAATAGATACTTCAGGCCGAATTGCACCACGCGAGCGCCCCCCGCGCCCAGTATGCGACCGAAATTCGGATTGCTCAACGTTGTATTCGGGTTGCTGAAATTGGGGTGATTGAACGCCCCGAAAAACTCTGTCCGGAACTGCAGCCGGTGCGTCTCCCGAATCTGGAAGCTCTTGAATGCCGACAGATTCCAGGTTGCCGCTCCCGGTCCGTATAAAATGCTCCGTCCCGCCGTGCCCGGCGTCCCTTCCGCAGGTCGTGCGAACGCCGCCTTGTTGAAGTATTGGTTCAGCCACTCGTCCCGCGGCCGGCTGCCGCTCAACTTCGGATCGCCCACCAGATCGGCGCGATCATTCGCGTTCCCGTCCAGGTTCGTGTCCGCCCCCGACGTCACCGTGAACGGACTCCCGCTGTCAAATCTTGTAATCCCGCTCAATTGCCAGCCATTGATCACCTGCGTCCCAACCCATCCGGAACGGTGCGTCTGCGGTAGCTGCCACAGGTAGCTCACGACGAATACATGTGGCGCGTTGAATCCGGACGCTGCCCGGTCGAGTAGCCGGTTGTTTGAATCCACCAGGGCCACCGCCGTCGGATTGAAGATGTCGTCGGAAATTTCGTCGATCGACTTCGAGAAGGTGTAGCTCCCGTTGATCGTAAAACCATGGCTCATTCGCTGACGGAACGACAACTGCAGCGAATCGTAATGGGCGTTTGAACCCGTATTCGTGTGCGCGATTTGCGCGAACGTCCCTGGCAGATAGGGCCTTCGGGCATTCACGTTCCCGGCTGTGGAACTTCCCGCCCGGTAGATAGGCGCGTTGGCGTCGCGCTGAAAGAAAAGCTTGCGCGAACTGTTGCCCACATAGGCGCCCTGCACGGTCAGCGTGGAGGTCACCTGCTGCTCCACGGCCAGGCTGTAGTGCTGCACGTACGGAGTGACCGCGTCCTGGTCGTAATAGTTAGTCGTCATCGGCAGTGAGAAGCTCGGGTTGCTCCGGTTCACCGTGTAAGGGAAGGGACTCCCGCCCGGCACCGCCGACCACGGGTCCACCAGGTTCGGCGTCCCAAACACCGTCACATCCACAAGAAACGGCTGGCCCTGCAAATTCGACGTCACGTTGGCGAACGAAATTGCGTAGAACACGCCCCAGCCCGCGCGAATCGCCGTCCTCCCTTTCCCGGTCGGATCGAACGCAATTCCCACGCGCGGCGCGAAGTTGTTCCAGTCCGTCTTCGCCATCCCCCGTGGAATTCCTTTGTCACCATAAAACAGCTGTCCCAGCGGCGCTTTCGGAATGACCGTCGACTGCTGGTTGAACCGGAATGTTGCCAACTCGTCGGTTGTGCTCACCATCGGTTTGTTTAACTCGTAGCGCAGCCCCAGGTTCAACGTGATCCGCGGCGTCAGACGCCAGTCGTCCTGCACGAATCCATGCACGGCCGTCGAGCGGAATACACGACTCAATCCGTTGTTCTGCCGGAAGCTCGCCGCCATGCCCAGCATGTAGTCGGCAAGCGTGTTTCGCGTGAAGTTCCCCGTGAAGCGAACCTGACCGGCGCCCAGCCAGTTCCCCACTTCGTCGAACTTTCCGCCCAGGTACCAAACCCCTCCCTTGAGCGTGTGCTTGCCATGCGTCGCCGTCACCGTGTCCGACCCGCTGAAGCTCTGCTGCAACTGGCCGTTGCCGCCAAACGTCCCCATCTGCCATCGTCCATTGATGAACAGTTGCGGCGGACGCGCCGGCAGCGCTCCCAACGTCACCTTGCTGCCGTAATCGCTCCAGGAATGCGTAAATTCGTCCACAATCGGCGTGTCGCGCCTGCTCCAGCTGAACTGCGCCTGGTTTAACATCGTCGGGCTGATAATCCAGTCGTGGCTCACCACTACGTTGCGCTGTGTATACTGCGTCGTGTTGTTTGCGTAGTTCGGCACCTGCGTGCTTGATGGAAACGGCTGATAGCTCCCGCCGTTGATCCAGAACACGCTTCCATACAGCTTTTGGTTCGACGTCAGCATATGGTCGACCTTTACCAGATACTGGTTCTCATCGTCCTTGCTGCTCCCGGTCGACTGCAGCCGCCCGTCCGGCGTGTTCGGCAGCGGAACATAACGGTCTAAAATTGTTTTGGCCACCGGGTCGAGCCTGCCCGCCGGAATCATCGCTCCCGGAAAGGGAGCGTTCGTGAGCGGATCGTTTGGCCTCTGATTAGCCACGGCCGCCGAAAAATCTCCCGCACGCTCGGCCGCTGTTGGCGTCGTCGCGCTGTTCACAAACGCCAGGCTCCGTACCTTCAAGCCCTGAAACGAGCCGAAGAAAAATGTCTTGTTCCGGATCACCGGCCCACCGATCGCAAATCCGTACTGGTTCTGGCGCAGTTGCGGCACCGTGGGCTGAAAGAACGGCCGGGCGTTCAGCTTGTCGTTGCGAAGGAACTCGAATACGCTCCCGTGCAGGCTGTTCGTCCCCGACTTCATCACCACGTTGAACACCGCCCCCGGCGACCGCCCGAACTCTGCGTTGAAGTTGCTCGTAATCAGCCGGAACTCCTGTACCGCGTCCGGATTCGGCGACGTGTTGCCGCTATTCCTCCACAAATCGTTATTGAATGCTCCGTCCAGCATGAACGTGCTTTGCCGCGTCCGGCTCCCATTTACATTCAGGAACGCGCCGCCCGAATTGGATACCGTGTTGAAGTTCGTGTTGGACACACCCGGCAGCGTGATCGCCAGGTCGTATACGTTCCGTCCGTTCAGCGGCAGGTCGTTCACCCGGTGGGTGTCCACCACCGTCCCCAGCTGAGTTTGGTATGTGTCCACCTTCGCCGAGTCGGTGGTTACTTCCACTGATTCCACCACCGCTCCTATGGTCAGCCGCGCGTCGATTCGCACATTCTGGTTCACTTCCAGCGTAATCCCGGTCGCCACGAAGGCCTTGAATCCTTCGTGCTTCACTTCCACTCTGTATTGCCCCACCGGCAGCGCCGTGACAATGAAGTTGCCCGCGGCGTCCGTCGTCGCCCGACGGATCTCTCCCGTCAGCGTGTTCGTGGTCGTTACCGACGAAGCCGGCACCGCAGCCGAAGACTCATCCATTACTGTCCCCAGAATCGTGCCTGACACCTGCGCCAACAGTGCGCCCGCAGAGAAAACTGCGGCTAATCCAAACTTGAGGAACCCTGAAGAACGATGCATTAAGAAACCTCCAAAATCAAGACCAGTCTACAACGCGTTTGTTACATCCCCGCTTCGGATAGATTCGATCCCGTTGGTTTCGCCGGCAACTCGAACTCCGCCAGTACAGCGGAGCTCTTCTTGACTCGGAACCGCTTGCCCCACCGGCTAAGGTTTCTTCAAAGATGGCGGCGTACGTGGCTTGACGGGCGCCACTCGTGGCGGCGTAGTCGCGGGCTGCGCGGTCGGGGATTCGGGGGGCGGAGGGGCAATCGGTTCGAGCTTTGGGTTGCACTCGCCGGCCTTTATTTGAAACGCGGAAATGCGTTCCCAGCGTGTGCCCGTGCGTCGTTCGATGATGTGGATGCCAAGTTTGCCGTCGGCACGCAGCCGCCAGTCGGCATTGGACGTTGAGGCGCGAGGCACGGCCAGTTTTAGCGGTTTGGAACTGACTTCTCGAACCTGCCACGACTCACCGCCCGTTTGCGAATCGTAGCGCTCGTAGCGGGTGCCGGTTTCCGAAGCCGCGCCGCGGTCAATCAGTAGGCTGCCCGAGGTCTTCGACTCGAAATGAAACTGCTCGATGGTCGCAATACGCGATTCGCTAAAAACATTTCTGCGGCGCCATGATTTGCCGCCATCGGTGGTCAGCAGGAAGAACGGTTCACGCGGGAGCGACTCCAATACCTGGCCGCTCACCCAACCCGTTTCAAAGTCGAGGAACTGAACCTGGTCAAGGCCCGCTTTGGGCACGCGCTCGTATGCTTCGTACCATGTCTTGCCGGTATCTTCGCTGGCCAGGAATAGCGAGTACATCGTGCTCGCGCCGTTGTGAAAATTGCCAGTAAGGAAGAGTTGCACGCCCACGGGCTGTACGCCGGTGATTTCGGAGTATATGGGGCACGGGTCCTCTTCGGTGCACGTCATGCCAAAGGTGCTCATATCGGTTTCGGTACAGGCGAAGGGAATTTGGATCGGTTTTCCTGTGTAGGTGAAAACCACGCGCGGCTTTTCTTGCTCCTCCGGCTGGGCGGCGGGATCTTTCGTCTCCTCGACATTCATCGCTGGGGGAATCTTGAAGACGCCAAGGTCGGCTGGCGGTTGAGCCGGGGCCGGTGGGGCCGTCGTGGGAACGGATTCGGCGGGAATCTGCGCGGAGGCAAGGGCGGCGGCGAAAACGAGAATGGCCCAGCGCATGTTGTCATCCAAATTCTAGCTCGATATCATGCAGCGCATGTCTATGAAAATCGTGTTCGCCGGCGCCCTCGCCCTGGCGCTGTCCGGCTGTGCGCCGAAAGCGGAATTGAAAGAGGCGCCGCAACCGGGCGCGGCAGCGACGACAATGGCTCCGGCGTCGCTCTTTACCGACTACGATGTCGTCGATCTGAGCGTTACGGTCGCTGAGGATATGCCCGCCCATTGGGGTACAAGCCCGGCGTTCCAACGCTGGACGTATAACTGGTTCGCTCAGGAAAAAGACCAACACGGCAACGACTACTTCACCCACGAAGGCCCGTACTTCGGACAGCGGTATGTGATCGACGAACACACGGGAACGCAGTCCGACTTTCCGGCGCACTTTATTCCGCCTGCGAAGTCCGGATTGCCCGAAGCAAGCGAGATGGGTGAGATGACGGGTGAGAAGTATCCGTTGGATCGCATGATGGGGCCGGCCGTCGTGATTGATGCGAGCGACATACGCGACAAGGCCGAAGCCGGGAAAAGCCCGGTGATCACGCTCGAACGCGTAAAGCAATGGGAGGCGCAGAACGGGCCTGTGAAGGCTGGCGAGGTGGTGCTATTCCGCAGCGGCTATAGCGACGCTTATTACAAGCCGATGCCCGAGGGCATGCGTATGACGTTTCAGCCGGTGGTCACCAAGACGGCGCCAGGCTGGCCATCGCCGGAGCCCGCGGTGATGGAATATTTGCACGGCAAAGGCGTATGGCATTTGGGCACCGACGGCTCCAGCATGGGGCCCTGTGAAGGTGGCCAGGCCGTGCATGTGGCGGGTCTGAAGCATGGGATGAGCTGGGAAGAGATGCTGACGAATATGGGCCGTCTTCCCGCTCGTGGTGCATTCTATGTCGCACTCGGCGTAAAGGTTCGTGGGCAAAGCGGGGCGATTTCGCGCGCCGTGGCATTTGTGCCGAGGAAGAAGCCATAGGTGTTTGACTGGCTCAAGCGCAAGCCGCCCC
Source organism: Acidobacteriota bacterium (assembly GCA_040007195.1). Lineage (GTDB taxonomy): Bacteria > Acidobacteriota > Terriglobia > Bryobacterales > Bryobacteraceae > JAFLBB01. The sequence goes on from JBDTVQ010000101.1 coordinate 8,062, forward strand.
TGCGGGGTGCCCCCGAAGTTCGCCGATTGAAGACATATCAGTCTGAAACAGGCTACGTCTATCAGTATTACTACGACGGCTGGTGTCCCGCGCAAGGTGGACGCGAATTCGTGTTCATGGCGACTGCCGAGCGCGGCCCGTATCGTGCGGTGGCCATCGCAATTCCCGATGCTGCGGTGAAAGCGTGGGAAGCGGTGCGAGGCAGGGAACTGCTTTCAGCGGAACAGCACGCGGTGGCGAAGATGGCTCTATTTCATGCGTTCGATGAGACGCCGCCGCAAGAGCTCACCCGGGCGCCGGTGCGCGTGGATGCCACACGGGTGGAAGAGTTCCTGCAGCGGCTCGGGCGTGACTGAGCAAAGCGCCGTCCGCACCCGCGTCGCACACCGACGGACGGCTGACGGCGAGCAAAATCGCGCTCAGCAAATTGGTCAGAGTGCGGTCACTGTCCTTCCGGTGCTCATGGTTTTATTTGCGCACATGGCCATAAGCGCGGCAATCATGTTCCCGGAATGGAACCGTCGCCCGCACAAGCGAAGTCAGGGGTACCACAACTGAATCGCGTGGGTGCGCATTCGAAAGGACTGGATGCACTTGATCCACGGAACACGCGGCTGAACGAGCACGCCGCCCTGGAAAAACAGAAATTGCGCCGCCCCCGATTGGAAGCGGCGCATTAGGGAGAAGGCTCGATGCAGCGAGTCTACGACTACCGGTTCGAACGGTTGCCCCGGCGCCCGGCGAGCGCGAAGCCAATCAGCCCGAAACCCATCAGCGCAAACGTGGCCGGTTCGGGTACCTCGGACTGGTAGTTGGCCGACAGGATGGTGTCGTTATAGTCCCGGTCGCCGCGAACCCGGTCTTCGAAGCCGAAGTAATACAGGCCATTGCTGGTGTTGTAGAAGGCGGCGGCGCGCAGGCCGTCGGTATCGTTGGAGTGGAAAAGCAGGTTGCTGTTGTTGTCGCTCTTGATCCAGAGAAGAAATTCGCGGTCGGCATCAAGGGAGAAGGTGTCGCCGGTGGTGTTCGCGGTGCTAAACATCGGCTGGTAAGCTTCGTCGTTGAGATATTTGTATCCGACGACGTTGAGGCCCGCCCCGTATAAACCGCCCCAAAGTGTAAATAGGTATTTGCCGGCGCTCATCGTAAAGGCCGTGGCAAGGTCGCCTTCGCTGTAGTATTCGAGGTCGGTGGCGTTTAAGCCCAGACCCGAAGTCACGCCGTTGCGCTTGTTGGCGCAACCGCCGATCGAAGCGGTTTGGGTCAGCACATAGCCGGCGCCGCAACCACTCCCGTCGAATGAGGTGTTGTCCCAAAAAGGGGATCCGCTTTGATCGGGGTTAGATCCGAATGGCGTGAATGTGCCCGCGCCATTGATGGGCGCCGCGGCGAGGACCGCACCAAAAAGTAGGGCGGCGAAACCGGCGCGTATGGCCGTAATCTGCATAGCTTTCCTCCAGGGGCGCAATCGGGGGCGCCTCCAAGGAAAGAATGCCGTAGCAGCGTGTATGGAAGAAGGCCAGGACTGCCCAGAACGAAGTCGTTCTAGTAAGGGGTAGTAGGCGAGAAGTTGGTACTACCGAACGACCGCGAGGCTGAGAGTGAAGGCTGCAGCTATGTGCCTGATACACAAACCTTTAACGGTAGGCTATGCCTGGTGATGCGGGTCCTATTCAGCCAGCGGGTCGGTGAGCCATCGGTAGCGCCCGCGTGGCCATTCACAAGGAAATTTAACGCCGATCGGCACGATCCAAACCAGCCCGATGAGACCCACGGCACTGGCCCGAACGGATTACTAGTGGGCGTGCACGGCGTCGTGCTCGGCGAGCAGGTCGGCCAGGTCGCCCGCTGTATCGAAGGGGAAGTCGACGGCCGGTCCCGTGATCGAGAGATTCGGATTGTCTTCGATCTCGGAGCGCAGGTTCTCACTGATATATAGGTTAGACAGCTCCATCGTGTTCCGAATCCAGCAGTAAGTCACCTGCTGCATATCGAACTTTCCCACCGTGGGCATAATACGCTCGAGGCATTCGCGGTCGGTGGAGAAGTGGATGGGCGTGCGGATAGCGGCTGGCGTCGACGCGGTGAGCGAGTTGATACGGGTGGGAACCCAGTCGATCACGTTGAGCAACCGGTCGTGGATCACGTCGGCCATACCAAGCCCCACCGCGTTGCCGTAGCTATTGGGATGAAGGCCGCGGACGTATACGCGCTCAATGTGCGGGCGCTCGAACCAGCAGTTGTACTGGCCGTTCACACTGCGGTTCACGACCTTGGTGTCCATGCCGGCGCCGGAGATGGGCTTTCCAATCTGGTCGAGGATTACGATATCGACGTGGTTGAGTGGAATCGTCGCCACCCATTCCTTGGCGATTTCCAGCAGCTCTTCCTCGCGCTGTTCCATGACAGCGACCGGAACGGCGGCGAGCATGCCGGTGTTATGGTGCGCATCTTCGATGATGGCCATGCCACCGAGAATCTTTCCGCTCTTCAGTACCTGGCGCCCGACGCTGCGGACCACGTTCTCAAGGCCCATCTTGAACGCATAGGTGTGATACGTCTGCGCGCCGGCGAACTTGCCCAGGCCGATCGCCATCATTTTGAATAGCCCGGATTCAATCTTGCCAGCGAAATCGGTGTGCCACTTCACACGGCCGCAGAGCATGACGCCGTCAGCGGCGAAGGCGTTGGCGTCCATGAACGCTTCGAGGCCCTCGGCGGTCTTGCCGAGCGAGACGACTTCGAGCGAGCTGATGACCGGACATCCCATGGTGGCTTCGTGGATGCCGTAGTGCGCCAGTACGTCGGCTTGCCCTTCGGCCGTGGCCGCGCCGTGGCTACCCATCGCCGGGAAGATGAACGGCGACATGCCCTTCGATTTCCAGAAATCGGCGATGGCGCGAACGATGGTCGCAATGTTGGTGATGCCGCGGCTGCCTACGCCAATCGCAATGCGCGAGCCGGGTGCGAGGCTGTCGCTAAAACCGGCGGCCGTGAGTTCATTCTGGACGCGGCCGGGGATGTCGGCGATGGCGCGATCTGAGAAAGACTGCAAGACGGGGAGCAGACGGGGAAAAGACATCACGAGTAGTGTATCAAGGGCGCACGAGGCGAAAAACTGGGGTGGTTAGACACACGGTGCGTGGGTATCCACGAGGAGCTTGCGCGGCAGTTCATGAGGCCGGTAGTAGTCCGGCAATCAAAGTAAATTTGCTTGTGAGTCCAACCATTACAGTTTCGTGCCAGGTATTATTCCGGTCGCCCCAATATATGGTATTCACGTGCCGGGGCTCGCAATGCCCCAACGGCGACTTAAAATAGATGTTCCGCGCGGTTCAATCAAACCGCTTCGGATTGACTCGGAGGACAAAAATGCGCGCGTATATTCTTGGATTGTTCAGCTGCCTGGTGATGGTGCCAATGGCATCGGCAGCGGTGGTGTGGGACGAGTCGGTCGACGGGGATCTGTCGGGAAATTTTGCGAGCCCTGATCCGCTTTCGTTTTCGATTGGAGCTAATACAGTGCTGGGCGCGACCGGACGCCCCGCGACGACCGCTCCTTCCGAGCGTGACTATTTCACGTTCACAATTCCGAATGGATACTTCCTGCTCAGCATCAAAGTGCTGGAAGGTACTAATTTTGAAAGGCCCGAAGGCGCGGGGTTCCTCGCTATCCAAGGTGGAACGGCCGTGATCGATCCAACGACGATGCCGAGCAGTGCCCTGGCGGCTGCGTTGTTAGGGTACACACACTACAAACTTGCCGATGTCGGTACGGACATTTTGCCGCGACTCGCCGGTTCAAACAATCCGCCCGCTCCATTTCCGCCAGCCATCGGCTTTTCGCTCCTGGGCGCGGGAACCTACTCGGTGTGGATTCAGGACACCGGTGTAAGCGAGACGCCACTTCCCTACGGCTTTGAATTTACGCTGGCTACGCCCGAACCGGGGACCTGGGCAACCGGACTCGCCGGTCTATTGGGCCTCGCGTTCCTGCGTCGCAAGCGTTAAGTTTTTAGCACGGTGATTCCAATGGGGTGCGCCCGCAAGGACGGCACCCCAGTTTCATTTGACATCATCTATCCATGCACATGATGGGGCGCCTGATCCTAATCGCGTCGTTCAGCGTCGCACTCGTTCCGGCGCAGGTGTTGCCCCCGTGTGCGGAGCAGGTGTCCCGGTTTCCCGCTTATTCGAATCAAGAGGTGGCTCCCCAGTTTGAGGCGAGGTTCGAGTTGCGCCGCTGCCCCTGGAGCAACTTAATTCGAGTGCTCCAATTCGAACGCGGCGCGAAACGGCCTGCCGTCGATTTTCAAATTCCGGATTCGACGCGCGCGACTTATCACAGTTTCAATGTACTCGTCACGCAGACCGTTGGAGGCTCGGGAAGTGCCGTACGAATGTTTTGGTTCAAGCGTGGCAAGGCACAGGAGATCGTCGAAGAGGACGCCCAGTCGAACTTTCAGATTCGGGTCAATGATAAGGGTGAACTTGTCGTTGAGGTGCCGGTGCGACGGGGACGGACCGGTCCGGGAATATTTCGTTTTCCAATTGAAGTAGTCCTGCACGAGCAGCCGGGGCGGTGAGATTACTGTGCGATCTGAAAGTTCTGTTGTGAGCCAGCGGCCGTTCGGTGGGCCCGGCTTGTGATCTCCTGATCAGCTAAAAGGCCGCCGGCCATACGCTGCTTGTCGGTTGCGAATTGCTCAGGGAGTTGGGGCGGGCATTTCGATAACCGAGACTGCAGACCCTTTTTGGCCTCGCAGCAGTGCAGGTTTTCGACTACATTCAATTCCTATTCCATGTCCTTGAGCGGGTTGTCCCTGATCGATCGCTTCCAGTTCCCATACGCGATGCAGAGGATTTCGTGGTTCTGCACACGGCATTGTTTGGTGCGGCGGACGTCATTTGCAAACGCGATTCGGATTTCTTTGTGACGGAAACCATGCGTTCTTGTACGTCGCTGGAAATCGAACTGCGTGCGGATGTGGAGTTGGTGAATCGGCTGAGTAGGTAAAAGTCGACCTCAAGTCTTCGCAAGCGGGAACTGGAAGGGAGCGAGGGAAACTTTGCGCCCAACTTTGGACAGGTTGATTGCCAAACTACCATCGTCCATCGTTGTGAGAGGAACGTGCCAGTAGGCAAGGCTACCGTTTCTCTCAGAAGAATTCAGATTTTGAGTATTCTCTGCGAACCAGGCGTACGGGATTGCAAAGGCGACGTCGAGATCCATACAGGCGAAAATCATGAAGCCTTTTCCCTCGCTCAGGAACTCGTGCCACTTCGGGTGGTATGCGTACCAATAAGGTTGATAGGCATTCTCGTATCGCTTTGAGACAGTGCAGCAAGCCCTTAGTGATTTATCGGCACTCCAAAAATAGCTTCTGCCACGCCGTACTACTGATTGGGCTTTGAAAGATCCGAAAGCGCTAATGGCTCGCTCCTTCATGATTTCGATTAGCGCCCTGTCTGTCCGATCCTGGATCGGTTGGACCTGGTCCGAGGTTTCAACCGGTTCGGCAGTGGCCTCAATCTGCTGATCGTCTTGTTGGCTCTCCACGTCAATTGCGGTCGCAAATAGTATGTCGACGATTCTGTCGACTTTTGTATACTCAAACGGCCGCAAGAGATGATGAATTTGCTTTACTGTCGAGGGATCGTCCGATTTTGCCCGAATTTCTACAAGCTTGATCAGTCTATCTACTCCTATGAGGCGTATGTCCCAGGCGTAGCGGGAGCCCCTTACTTGTGCTTCGAGTGCACCGGTGTCTTCGCGACCCACCACAATCAGGATCGATGAATTGCGCTCTACCTGATTTTGGACAATCAGACCCTCTCGATATTCATTTGTGGTCTCTAGCGCAAACGTGTAGGCGTCTGTTGTCTTCACCTCGACTACAAGTTCAGGTTCACCTGGAAACCGCCATATGCCATCAAATCCGATTTTATTCCTCTTCCCCCGATACAGTCCATTCTTGACCTCGAAGTCTAACCGGCGACCGAGTTCATTAACCAGGTCTTGCAACGCATATCCCCCGTGACTAAAGGCGGTATCGAGGCACTGCCGGACGTAGCCGGAAAGCGACTCAATTGGTATTTGAGTTAGGAACTCACGAAATTCCTCGGACGCCCGGCTACCATCCCGTAGACTCCCGTCACCCGCATTGCTAACAACTTGCTGGATCGTTTGACTAAGAACTATTTCGCGATTGGTGTGTAGGTATTGAAGGAGAGCCATTGTCTAGTCCGGCGATTTTCACCAATAAATATATCGGCAATAACTTACGTGACGCACCAAAGTGTGGTAGCGTATGCGCATGTGGAAACAGGCCTTCAAATGGATCGAAAGGCTCGACGCATCATCTTCTCTCTGGGTTAAGCTTGGCTTGCCCGCCGCAGGGGGTGCTGGGTTGAGTTCCCTCTGGCAAGCGGTGCTTTCCGCCTTGAGCCTACCAATTATGTTGTGGTGGTCCCACCTTTTGGTGGCTGCTGGATGTGCGGCGGTAATGGCGCTCATTGTCCGTAGAGTTATACGAGTATCCGAATCTGCGGAACGTGCTTCAGTAGCGAACCCGGCCAGTGTACAGGTGCCATCGAAGCTTAAGATCAACTCTGCGACATGGGGCAATGATGTCAGCCGCGAGTCGCGCCTCGAAGATGTCCTGACAAAACAACGCGAAGGTCTCGTGTTTTATGTGAACAACGACGAACTAGGTGGAATACCAAATGACCCCGCGCCGACTGATGACAACAAATATGTCTCAATCGACTACACGTTTCTCGGAAAACCGCCGCGCACCATTAAGCGCAAGCAGGGCGAATGGGTGGTCATCCCCGAGGAAGGCTTACTAATGCCTGCCAAGCCGAAGCGATTACGACTTGTCGGCATCCATGCAGGAGAAGAGCCTGTGGGCCAAGAGCCGCTAGAGGTAAGCATTAAGAGCGAGTCGGGCATGGTCACATCTAATGTCACCGTCAGGATTAAATTTACCTCCGATAGTGGAGACGCCTTCACTGTTCCAGCGGCGCACTGGGAAGTGCGTAAATGGTCTGGCACAACAAAGTACTCGTCCGTCTTTCCCGGTCCCCTGTCCGTAGATATAGACGCAAGGGAGACGCAATCCTTTCTGCTTATGACTAAGGATGAGGCTGGGCAATGGTGGGCATTTGGGGAAAGCGCCGTAAAAGGATTAGTTAATCCAGGGAGGTGGGAAGCGCATATCCAAGTGTGCATGGATGACGCGCGGGACCATTACGCAACTATTGGGTTTGTTGTGCATCGGGATAACAGCATCCAGTGGGATCAGCCTGCCATAAAGGAGGTTGACATCAGATGACCGCTTTACGAACATGGAGGCAGCATGAGGCCACGAACGAAGATCGCGCCAGAGCCAGATCCGAACGCGACGGAGTTCCAGAACTTCGACAGATTGGTACGCGCAGTGCTGATGAAGCCCAAGCGCAAAGCGGACAAACCGTCCGCCCAGGATCAGGAATCGCGCTTGCCGCGTCCCTGAAGTTTGAGCCACTTCCCCTACACTGTCGCTTCTTTCCCGGTGAGCCTGTTCCAGGTGAGGCGACGACCCGCGATGTGCTTGCAAACCGTGCGGAAGCGGTCCGCATCAGTCATATCGTTGCGATTGTTGTAGCGAAACGCCTGCTCATCCAAGTAGCGGAACAGGTGGAAGGGTTCCACGGAAATGTACGTGCCCTTCAGTTGGCGCTTCACGAGACTCCAGAAGTTTTCCATCGTGTTCGTGTGAACGTTCTCGCGAACGTATTCAACCGCGTGATTGATGACCGCGTGCTTGAAGTCGGCGCTCAGCCCTTCGTAGGAGAGCAGTTCATCGGAGAAGATAGCGGAACCCGCCTTGACGTGTTCGCGAATTTCCTTCTGAAGAGTGGACTTGCGGCGCGTGCCGACAACGGACGTTTTGACGCGCCCGCCGCGCTCGACCATACCGAACGCGATGACCTTGCCAAAGTGCCCTTCAGCCATGCGCGCGCGGCGCTTGCTGGTATGCATATTGCGGGCCTTGCCGCCGATGAAGGTCTCGTCTACTTCAACCTCGCCCGCCAGTTTGCCGCCCGTTTCGCCGTCCTGCATGGACTCGCGAACGCGATGCAGCATGAACCACGCGGACTTCTGAGTAACTCCCAAGTCGCGGGCGATCTCATAAGAAGAAACGCCATTCTTGCAATTGGCGACTAACCACATGACGGTGAGCCACTTATCGAGTCCGATGGCAGAATCTTCCATGATCGTGCCTACTTTGATAGAAAACTGCTTGCCGCATTTACCGTTGCGGCATTTCCAAATCCGACGAGTGGCGAGGAACATCGGATTACCAGCTTCACAGTAGGGGCAGGTTGCGCCGTTGGGCCACCGGACGGCGACAAGGTAGCTGATCGCGTTGTCGGGATTCGCGAAGAACTGAATCGCTTCCATGAGGGTGTTGGGCGTTTCCATGTATTGAGTATGGAGGAAAACTGATGGTGTGTCAAGTAAGTTTTTGCCAATATATCACCCTAGGTGGCCCACATCGCCGCGCGAATCGCTTGTCGTTGATTTCCGCACATCAGGCGCGCGCTTGACAAGAATGCCCTCGCTTGAACGAAACTTCGCACGGGTTGGGACGTTCGGAGTTTTGTAAGAATAGTTTTCGCTGAGGGCCACTGAAGAGAAACCGAGGGATGGCAGGTTGCTGCGCGTGGCGCGCGGTTGGCAGGTGGGAGCGAATCCTCGGGCGATCCCATGATCAGGTATCCGTTGAATTGGTGAGGAAGATTGACGCAGAGGAAGACTCAGTGCGCGCAGCGGTGCAGGGTCTCCCACTCGCTCATGGCGCCCTTTTGATCGGATACTTTGGTGACGAATGCGCGCAGGACCGCCATTGGTGCCGTAAGGATGGCCAGGTTTTCGTCGTCGAGCGACGACCACACGTGAGCGATGGATTTCGGGTTGGCCTTTAAATACTTATTGAGCCATGCGCTGTCGAGGTAGGCGGGTTTCATGCTGTCGCCGTCGAGGTTGAGCCGCCAAAAGGAATGCGCGGGGATGCAGCCGATGCAGCCATCGAAGTGGTTGGGTGCGGTTTTCAGGAGCATGTCCGCATACACATGCGCGCCCAGCTTGACGAGGCGTGCTTCGTACTGCCAGGGTGAGGACAGTTCTTTGGGCTGCATCTCGATTTCGTACGCGAAATCGTCCGGCGGATGGACGGTGATCAACACGTTATGTTTTTCGTCGGCCCATTTCCCTTCGAATCCAGGAACGGTAAGTTTGTCGGCCGGCAAGTACAGCGGATGGAGCGACGGCGCCTGGCACGCGCTCATTAGCAATGCGAGAAGTGCTGCGGTAAAGATGCGCATGGTGCCCTCTATATCGCTCCGGCGTCATTGTTCGCTCCGGCGGCATTGATGGGATTCCGCAGGGCGCAGGACTTGCTGACGCATTTTCCGGCCTCGATGTCAGCTTCAGTGAAGCGAGCGAACAGAATTTCCATTGCTTTCGTGCGCTCGCGGTCATAAACAATCGTAATGCTGCCGTCAGGGGCCTGGAAGCCATCGGGGTACGACACGCTTTGACGGTCGTCCAACAGCAGGCCGCCCCCCATTCCTCCCTTCCACGTCGCGCCGTCGTCGGCGGAAAGCTGCGCTGTGAGGTATGTGCGCCGGGATTGATTGGCGCTTAGCGATTCCGGCCAATTGTGGCGGACAAGCAGGAGATTTCCGCTGCGGAGGCGGCGGATGAAGAAGCGGGCGTTCGTGTGCCGGATACCGGTGTCTGTACCTTCGCTCCACGTGCGGCCGCGGTCGGTTGAGATGCTCGACCCGATGCCGTATTGGGTGCGTACGTACACCTGCCAGCTTCCGTCCTTGCGCTCGATCATCATGTGCTCGTCGAACGCGGCGCGGGGCACGCGTGGACCGGGAATTGTTTGAAACGTTTTGCCCTGATCCCGTGATAGAAGCAGATGCGCGCCGTTGCGGTCGCCGAGATCATGGACGAGCGATGCCATCACATCGGGCGCCAGCCCCAATTTGTACTCCGCGTTCGTCTGCTCGATGTTGG
>JBDTVQ010000102.1:0-17901 GCA_040007195.1 Acidobacteriota bacterium
TTGCCGACATGGCCCGAAGGGTGGGGGGAGTTCCTCCCTCCCCCCAGCCTGGCCCACGGCCCGCGCCGGTTCCGCTCGCCAAAAGTGAAAAGCTCGTCCGTTGCATTTGCGGCGCCGTGATCGCCGTGGGCAAGCCCTGCCCCTTCTGCGAATCGTGAAGCCCAGGCACTTCCCATGACACCCGAACAAGCGTCGCTCGCCCCCGCCCCTCCCGCGCAAGCCCCGGTCGCCTCCAATTTCTGGTACATGCCGGACCGCTCTCAGATGCTCGTCCTTGGCGGACTCGCCGGACTCGTGTTCATTGCGTTCGGCACGCTGATCTTCCCCACCACGATGGCGCGCATTCTGCTCGACTATCCGTCCACGCACTTTGTCTACCCGTTCACCATTCAAAATGTGATGAACATCTTTTTCTTCGTTGCCATGGGCGATCTGTTCGTCCGCTGGCGCGTCGGCGCTCGAGAAGCGCTCTTTCTGAAACAGCATTACTTGCCCGAAGACGATCAGACCGTCCTGCGCCTGAAAGACCTCGGCCCCATCCGGCGCCGCGTCGTAGGCCAGTTCGATAGGGAAAACGGCATCCTTCCCTCGCTGATCGACCTTTCGATTCTCCAGTTCCAATCCAGCCACAGCATCGATCAGGCGGCCACCGTCATGAACTCCGCGCTGCAACTGATCGCCCATCGCGTCGACATGCGGTATGGCATGGTCCGTTTCGTCGCCTGGCTGGTTCCCACCATCGGTTTCATCGGCACCGTATATGGCCTCGGCGCCGCACTGATGGAAGCCGGCGGCAACAAGGGCGGTATCGATCTCAAGGTGGTCGCGCGGACGCTCGGCGTGGGCTTCGACGCTACCATGACGGCGCTCATGCATAGCGCCGTGCTCGTCTTCATTCTGCAGATCGTGCAGGCGCAGGAGGAGCACGCCGTCAATCACGCCGGCGAATATACGCTGCGCAACCTCATTAACCGCCTGTATGTGGAGAGGAAGTAGGGGCAGCGTGGTGAAAGTAAGCAGGCCAAGCGCCATGACTCGCCCACGGGAGGCCTTCGCATGTCGGGAATGAGGGCCGGCAACCGCGAAATCAACATCATTAACATGTCGCTGCTCGACATCTTGTGCGGCGCCATGGGGGCGTTCTGCTTCATGATGCTGGCGCTGTTCCCCTACTGGTCGCCCTCTGGCGTCGGCGCGAAAGATGCCGCCGCGCAGGCCCAGCAGATGCAGCAGGAACTGGAGCAGCTAAAAGAGCAGTTGCGCAAATCGGGCGGCGCCGGAGCGGCCAATGCGCTCGAGCGCATTGAGAAGCTTCAACAGCAGATGCAGCAAATAGAGGGCGAGAACAACCGCCTGCGCGCCGATCTGGAAGAAGCGAAGAAAAAGACGCGGCAGCTCGAAATGCGCAATCCCGTGATCATCGCCATCAACTGGTCCACCGCCGGCCATGAGGTGAATGTGTTTGTGCATACGCCAGGCCTGAAGACCGGCAAAGGCGAGACGCAACCGCCCGTCGACCCCCTCAAGAAGCAAGGCCAGTTCTTTTTCGGCGACATGGCCTACGGCACCATCCGGGGGCCGGGCATGCAATTTTGGCTGATGCGCGACACCGTCGCCGGAAGCCGCTGCGACATCTACTACAAGTTCTTTGCCAACAATGGAAATCTCCAGCCGGCTACCATCTTCGGCAGCTATATCCACGACAGCAAATCCTACATATTGCCGGCCGTGGAGATGTCGCGCGAAAAGACCGCGTACAAAGTAGGAACACTGATCATCAATACCGACTATTCGCTGAAGTTCGAACCGGTGCCGGAACTGGCGGCCGCCTACCAAAAACAGTTGGAGGCGGCGCGCAAACCCTAAGAAGGCACAAAATAATCTCCAGGAGATTCGCATGATTCAATGCAAGGATGGGCACTTTTACGATCCGGCGAAGCACTCGGCCTGTCCGTGGTGCGCGCAGCCGTTCGACGTCGGCGGTGAAGGTAAGACCACGCCTGTGCGCCCGAGTTTCGACGATCAGCCCAAACCCACGCCCATTCGCGCGGCGAATGCGCTCTCCGAGGACACCAACATCGGCTCCGAAGACGCCAAGACGCAGCCGCTGTATGCCGCCCGCCCGCCCGCGCCGGCTCCCGTACCCGTCGCCGCGCCTCCTCCGCCACCGCCACAACCGGCTGGACCGCCCGAGCCCGTCGTCGGCTGGCTGGTGGCCATTGCCGGTCCCGAACGCGGCCGCGACTTCCGCCTGCATGCCGAGCGTAACTTCGTCGGCCGCGGCACGGAAATGGATGTCGCCATCTCAGGCGATGCCCGCGTCTCGCGCGCCCGCCACGCCATCGTCACCTTTGAGCCGCGAAAAAAAATCTTCTATCTGTCCCCCGGCGACGCCTCCGGCCTCGTCTATCTCAACGATGACCTTCTCGACAAAACTGTACCCATCGGGCCCGATGACCGCATCGAAGTGGGAGACACGACGTTGAAGCTGGTGCCCTTTGTTACCGGCGACTTCAGTTGGTCCTAAGCGAAACGCCATGAACTACCGCTTCGGCAACGCCCAGCACATCGGAGCGCGTCAGCAGCAGCAGGACTCCTTCGGCTTCAGCGATTCGGGCGACGAGAGCTTCTCCGCTCACGCGGGTTTTCTCGCGGTGGTAGCCGACGGCATGGGTGGATTGGCGCACGGAGATGCCGCCAGCCGCACGGCCGTGCGCAGCTTCCTGCAAAACTATAAGGCCAAGACGGATACCGAATCCATTCCGCAGGCTTTGGATCGCTCCATTCGCGCCGCCAACGTCGACGTCAACACGCTGGCCGCCAGCCTCAGCCAAAGCGGTGAGATGGGAACCACGTTGGTGGCAGCGGCAATGCTGGACGACGAGCTATTTTGGGTCTCCTGCGGCGATTCGGCGATTTTTCTTCTGCGCGATGGCGATCTCACGCTATTAAATACGCAGCATGTGTATGCCCGCATTCTTGACGAGCGCGCCGCCCGGAGCGAGATCACCAACGAAGAGGCTCTCGGCGATCGTCAGCGCGAAGCGCTCACCAGCCATCTCGGCCAGCCTGAGATGTCGGAGGTGGATCTCTCCACGCATGCCTTCGCCCTACAGTCCGGCGACACGCTGCTGCTGGCAAGCGACGGGCTGTTCAAGACCATATCCGAGGGGGAAATCGCATCGGTGGCCGGAAACGGCAGCAACATGCAGGCCGCTTGCGAGCGGCTGGTCGCGGCCGTGCTGGAGAAACAGCGGCGCGGGCAGGACAACGTGACCGTCGTCGCCCTTGGCTATGGTGAAGTGGCCGTGGTTCCGCCTCCTCCCGAAGCCGAGGATCCCTCCATCGAGAAGACGCAGGTGCGCGACCGCGCGAAGGAATCGCTCGCCGCGCAACAGATGGCCGCCCGCAAGACGGTGGAATCGCGGCTGTCCGCCGCGCCGCCTCCACGCAAGATCAAGGCATGGAAGATTCTCGTCCCCGCGCTCATTTTTGTAGCCGTGGTCGCCGCCGCTGGATTCTACTCATGGATCTGCTGCGCGGCGCCTCCGGCGGATCCTCCCGCGCGGGAAAAGGGCGCAGTGGGTTACGACCTCGACAAGCTTCCGCCGTCCAAACCCGGTTCGGATGGCAAGGAACATCCGCCTCAGGAGTTTGAGCCATTGCAGCCCGGTGCTGTGGAACCGGCGAGGCCACAATCCGCCGCGCCGCCCCCGGCTTCGGCGCCGCCCGCCTCCGCTCCACCCGTCACGGCGCCACCCGTCACGGCGCCGCCCGCGGCCGCCCCACCGCCGTCCACAAGAGTGCCGCCTGGCAAGGCAGGCATGCAATAGGCGCCGCTATGAAGTGCTGGGCTTCCATTCCGATTCTTGCCGCACTGCTCGCCGAGGCCGCGGCCGGCGCGCCTCCGGTGGCCGAGATGAAGAACCAGACGCCGATCATCATCCTCGCCTATCAGGAGGCCGACGGTTCCACCAGTTCGGCCTCGGGCACAGGTTTCTTCGTCACACCCACGCAGATCGTTACGAATTGGCACGTCTGCTGCTCGCTGCCCGAAGGCGTGCAGAAAAAGGTGGTCCTCGCCGGACGCTCGAAAGAAGAACTCTCCGCCGTCACCGTCATCTGGAGTTCCCAGAGCAAAGACCTCGCCGTTCTCGAGCTACAGAAGCCCGTGCAGGTGCACCCGGTCACCTTCGGCAAGTTTGAATCGCTTAGCGAGGGCATGGACGTGTGGGCTGTCGGTTATCCGGGCGCGGCCGGACGCATGTCGAAGGGCGAAGGCGCCTTCCGTTCCTCGCTCACCAAAGGCGTGATCAGCAAAATGGACACGCGCGCGGTGAAGGACGGCGGCGCATCGGTGAAGCTCATTCAGACCGACGCCTCCATCAACGCGGGCAACTCTGGCGGACCGTTGTTCGACACCTGCGGCCGGGTCGTCGGCGTGAACGTCACCAAAGCGCTGGTAACCGTCATGGACGCGCAAGGCAAACCGGTCCGAGTGCCGGAGGCAGACGGCATCGGCTGGAGCGTGGACATTCGCGAACTGCTGCCCGAACTCGACAAACTGAACATCAAGTATTCGGCCTTTGAAAATCCGTGCGAAGCGGGCTCGGGCGTCACGCAGAGCGGCGGCTTCTCCAGTCTCATTTTGGGGGCGCAGGTGCTGCTGATGGTTCTCACCCTCATCATGGGCGTCGTCATCGTGCGTAAAAAGGTGGCCCCGGCAATCGTCAATGCCGTCACGCAGCGGCGCTACTCGGCCATTCCCCCGCAGCCGCAGCCGCAGGTGCCGGTGTACCCAGCCACGCCGCGCGCCCCAGCGCCGCAACCCCACCAGGCGGCCGCGCCCACACCTCCCGTCGTCAAACCGCGCGTCACGCTGCTCGGGCTCTCCGGCGAGTACGAAGGCCAGCGTCTCCCGCTGATGGCACAGGGCCTCACCTTCGGCCGCGACGCGTCGGTATCGAACATCGTCTTCGCCTCTGGCACCAGCGGCATCAGCAAGCGCCACTGCCGCGTCTACTTCCAGCAGGGCAAAGTGTTTGTCGAGGACACCTACTCTTCGAACGGCACGTTTCTGGGAACGGGCGCGCGCATATCCTCCGGAGAACCGCGCGAGTTGCAATCGGGTGACGAGATCCGCCTCGTCGACGAACGGAACGCCTTCCGCCTGGAGCGCACGTAATGAGCTTCCTGGAGAAGGTCGCGCTGTGGGCGGTAATTCTCATTTGCATAACGCTGCTGCGGCTGCTCATCCGCGCCGCCCGCCGCTCGATGTCCAAACCGGCCGCGCAATGGCAACCGGCACAAGCGGCATTTCCGCCACCACAGTATTCGCCCCAACCGCTGCCACCTAAGCCGCCCCGGCCGGAGCCCACCAATCCCCTTTTCGAGATTATCGGCCTCTCCGGCGAGTACGCCGGTCAGCGCCTGCGCCCTGGAGATACTGAGCTCGTCTTCGGCCGCGACGCAGCGATGGTCCACGTCGTCTATCCGGCCAACCTCAGTTCCATCTCGAAACGCCATTGCCGGCTCTTCGCCAACTCCGCCGGCCGTATCTGGATCGAAGACACATGGTCTGCCAACGGGACCTTCGTTGCTGAACTCAAACCCGGGGCGCGCGCGGCCACAACACGTCTCCCAGCCGGCACACCGCACGAACTCCAACCCGGTGATGCGTTCTGCCTCTCCGGGCCCGACCAAATGTTCCGTTTGGAGAAGAATGGATGAGCGCGGTCGCTCTCGCCTTCGACACCGCGATCCTTTCGAATCGCGGAGGCCGCGAGGCCAATCAGGATGAAGCCCGCCATCTCGCCTCGCCTGGCGGCGGATGCTGGGTGCTCTGCGATGGACTGGGCGGCCATGGCGGCGGCGAAACGGCCGCCCGCATCGGCGCCACCACCATCCTGCAATGCTTCGAGCTCTACGCCGAATGCTCCCAATCCGCCCTGCGAACCTATCTCGAATCGGCGCGCCGCGCCATACTCGCCGAGCGCACGCAGAATCACTACCTCGCCGCGATGAATTCCACAGTCGTGCTGCTGGTCGCCTCCGGCGGCCAGGCTCTGTGGGCCCACGCCGGCGATTCACGCCTCTACTGGTTCCGCGCCGGCCGCCTGCAGAAGCAAACCCGGGATCACAGCGTCCCGCAATCGCTTGCCGACGCGGGCAAGATCGCAGCCAAACAAATTCGCTTTCACGAGGACCGGAACAAGGTTCTGCGTACGCTCGCCGGCGGCGAAGAGCTCGAAGCGGACCTCTCCGGCGAAGCGATACACTTGAAATCCGGCGACTCTTTTTTGCTCGCCAGTGACGGCCTGTGGGAACTGGTCAACGAAACCGAAATGGAGGTGGAACTCGCCCGCTCGGCCACTGCCGAAGCGTGGCTCAAGGGTTTGGAGACTCGTCTACGGACGCGCGCCTTCTCCGGTCACGATAACTACTCGGCAGTTGCGGTTCGCGTCAACGACCATACTCCCGCGGCGGCTGTGCCGAGAGAAGCGCCCGAGCCCGTCAGCCTGCGTACGAACACATCCATTGAATTGCCAAAGACCGAGCGGCCACTGCCGCGTCTGAAACCAGGGGGACAAGAGTAAGTGTTCGATTCCAGCCAGCATTGCATGGGTTGCATGGAGCCGCTCAACGGCGCCACACAGTGCCCGGGCTGCGGCTACGTAGTCGGCACGGCTCCCGAATCGCCTCTTTACCTGCTGCCAGGCACCGTGCTGAAGCAGCAATATGTCGTCGGCAACGTGCTCGGCCATGGCGGCTTCGGCATCACCTATATCGGCTTCGACATGCTGCTCGACGCCAAAGTCGCCATCAAGGAATATTTCCCGCAAGGCGTCGCCATCCGCTCCGGCTCCGATCCCACCGTCATCCCCTACTCGGGCAATGCGAAGGTGCACTACGACTGGGGCCTCGACCGCTTCCTCGACGAAGCACGCATCGTGCGCAAGTTCAAAGACCATCCGAACATCGTCAGCGTCGAGAATTTTTTCCCAGAAAACGGCACCGCCTATATGGTGCTCGAATTTCTCGACGGCATCACGTTCCTGAAGTTCATTGAGCGCCGGGGCGGCCGCGTCGACTGGGCCACCACGCTGCGCATCATGAGCCCTGTGATGGATGCACTGCGCGAAGTACACGCGCATAGCTTTCTCCACCGCGACATCAGTCCCGACAACATTTACCTGCTGCGCAACGGCATGGTGAAGGTGATCGATTTTGGTGCCGCACGCCAGGCGTTGGGCCAGGCCAGCCAGAACATGAGCATGATCTTCAAGGGCGGCTACACACCGCCCGAGCAGTATCAGGAGCGCGGCAAGCAAGGTCCGTGGACCGACGTCTACGCCACGGCCAGCACCTTCTACCGCGCGCTCACCGGAAAGATGCCGCCCGCCGCACCCGACCGCCAGGCGGGCGTCGAACTCGACCCACCGTCGCAGCGCGGTGCCGACATTCCACCCAAATCGGAACGAATCCTCCTGGTTGCCCTCGACCTCGATGCCGAGAAGCGCTTTCAAAATATGGGTGCGTTCCAGGCCGCGCTCACCGGCGCGGTAAAGCCGCCACCAGGCCCCCCGCCAACGCCCGCCCCTGGTCCGGTGCCAAGCCCCGCGCCAGGTCCTGGGCCAGGGCCGAGACCCAATCCGCCCACGCCGCCCCCCGCACCCGTGCCGCGACCAATACCGTCCGGCAAACAGCCATGGCCGAAGTGGATGATCCCACTTGCTGGCGCCGTATTCCTCCTGCTACTAGTGGCCGTCTTCGTTGCCAGCCGCAAGATCAAGGAAGGAGGAGGCGATGTCACCCCCGGCCAACCGGTCCACATCGCGAAGTTCGAAGCCTCGCGCAATCCCGTGTTCAAAGGCGCCAACGTCGAACTCTCCTGGGCCGTGTCCAACGCCGGAGAGGTGAGCATCAACGGCACCAAGGTGAAGCCCGAAGGGACCACCAACGTCCGCATCGACGTTGCGCAGCAATTTGCCATGAAGGCGTCGGGCACGGATGGATCGGCCGACGAACGCACGCTCGTCATCAATATCGCCGAGGATCCCATTCCCGGCCCAATGCCCACGCCTCCGCCCGGCCCCTCGCCGGGTCCTTCACCGGGTCCCCCGCCCGGTCCAACTCCCCGCCCCGGCCCAACACCTGTCCCCGGACCCGGTCCGTCGCCGGGCCCCGGCCCTGGCCCGCCCCCCACGCCGACGCCGTCTCCTACGCCGACGCCAGCGCCCACACCCTCGCGGATTGAAGTGAGCTACTTCCTCTTTGAACCGCCCTCGGTTCGCGTGGGCCAACAGGCAACGCTGAAGTGGGCGGTGACCGGAGCCACACAGGTGACGATCGAAGGGCTGGGCCAGGTGGAACCGCAAGGCGAACGCACGATCCGCCCCGCGCGATCGACCTATGCAAAGCTGAGTGCTTCTGGCCCCGCTGGATCAACCTCAGCCACGGCGACCCTTTCGGTGGAGCAACAGGCGCCGCCGGCGCCTACACCCTCGCCCGGGCCGGGTCCAGCACCCACCCCCGCGCCCAGCGCCGCGGAATCCTGGACCGTCATCCACGACCACACCAGCAAGTTCATGGTCAACCAGGCATGGTCTGCCTGCGAAGGTACGCTGACATTGTCCGCCGACGGCATCAGCTTCCTTTCGCGGTCCGACCGCTCCGACAACTTCCGGCTGGCGCTCACGGCAATCAAGGAAGTGCGCACCAACCGCATGCCGATCCAAGGACGCCGCGCCTTCCACATCGAACTCAACAACGGCCGCAACTACAACTTCATCCCCACCGACGCCTCCAACAATGCCATCGTCGACCTGATCAATGAGGCGAAAGCGAAGGGTGCGCGGCGGTAGGGCGCACTTGCATCCAGGGGCTGTGCGTTATTACACTAGTAATAACAATCGGAGGACATTCTCATGGTCGAATTGAAGGTCCGTAAATTCGGCAACTCGCTCGGCGTCGTTTTGCCGAAAGAAGTCGTGAACCGTCTGCAGACCGGCGATGGAGAGCCTCTGTTCTTGATCGAAACGGCTGACGGCTCTTACCGTCTTACGCCTTACGATCCGTCTTTTGAGCAGAAGATGACGAAAGCGGAAGAGATTATCGGCCGCTACCGGAACACGCTGCACGTTTTGTCAAAGTGACCGGGCCCGTTTGGATCGAAGAGCGCGACGCCGTGGCAATCCACGACCGTATGCTCGTCCTTCATGGAGGCGCACATGGCATCCACGACGTGGCATGTATCTGCAGTCCGCGCTAGCGCGCCCCCTGCAGATACATGCGTACTCCGAGAGTGCGGGGATCCTCGAAATGGCCGCAGCCTACACTGCCGGCATTGTCCGCAATCACCCCTTCGTTGACGGCAACAAGCGCACTGGTTTCGTCGTTGGAGTCTTATTTCTGGAGTTGAACGGATTCGTCTTCACAGCCCCGGAAGAGGATGCGGCACAGGCCGTAATCGGGCTCGCAGCGGGCACACTGGACGAGGACGGATACATCGCCTTTCTACGGGCGAACACCAAGCGCGTGAGAGGCCGCTCCTCGGGCCGCTAGCCGCCTTCAGTAGGGAATCACGCTGATCGATCCGTCCGGCTCGAGCATGGCATGCTTCACCTTCGACGCCTTCTCCAGGCCGTTCTGGCGCAGTTGGCTTTGCAGTTCTTCCTCGGTCAACATCTCGCGGCGCAGGTTGGCGCGTAGGATCGTCCCATGCCGGATCAGCGGCACTGCCCGGCGGTCGGCGAAACGGGAAAACCATTTGTAGCGATACGACATCCAGTCGATGAAGTAGTTCCACGCGCCAATCGTGGCCACCAGCAACACGCCTTCGCTCACCGTTTTATACTCGCCCGCCATGGCGTTCTGCGATGCATCGGCGACGACCACCACGAGCAGGACGTCTGCCAGTCCCATCGACCCCGCGTCGCGGCTCAAAACAAACCGGAACAGCAAAAACAGAAACCAGTACATTATCGTGCCTCGCAAGATCAGTTCCCAGGGCGACATCTCCAATCGAAACAGGTGGTCCATGCAGTCCTCTCCCTACGATCGTGACGCAAATTAGGCTACGAGCGCTCCCACACGCAGCACGCTTCTCCCCGCCGATTGGCGGCAGTATACTGCCGCTGGCACTTCAGAGAGGCCGTTCGGACTCTCTGCACCTATAGCATCGCCAGAGTGATTCCTTCTGGCCTCGGAGTTAGTTAGGAGGCAAACGTGAATCGCACGCTTCAGATCCTCTCTCTCACGATTGCGGCTAGTTCCACACTTTCGGCCGGACTGGTCGAAATTGGATTTACCGCCACGCCACTCACCTTCGACCTCGTAGCCAAATGGGACTTCACCACGCCGGTTACGCTCAGCCTCGCCGATAGCGCGGCCTGGAGCGCCGAGTTGTCGGAAGCTGCTTTCGCCGGTGGCCGCACTGTAAAACTGAATTGGGCGCACGTCCGCACGCCCGCTGCCCCCCCGCACGGGGAACCGCGCAACCCTTTGCTCGGCACATTTCAGATAAGCACCGTGAATCTCATTCCGCCGGGACCTCTCCAGAGCGCGTCGGCCATGCAGCGGAGTCATGGAAAGCACTTCGACGTAGTCCGGCTCACAGGCTCGCTGCCCGCAGCGGGTCTGGGAGAGGTGAAAGCCGACGGTTTGCACTTCTCGGATCAACTCGCATCATGGTCCTATGAAGCAGGCTCAGACGGAACGATCCGCGTGAAATCCGGTGGCGTCACTCTTGTGAAGGAGCAGAAGGTGGTAGCCGGCGAAAAGCTGAACGACGCAGACAAGCAGAAGCTCAAGGAAAAGGCGACCGACTACACGGTCATCTTTGCGGGCAGCGGCATCGCGCTTCCCGACAAGGATCCGGTCACCTCAACCACCCTCGCCTTCCTCGGCGATGTCGATGGCGCCAACGGCCAGCTCGACCTGGCAGCCGCGATCGCACTCTTCATGGGCAATTCCACCTCGTTCTTCGCCCCGATGTTTCTCGATACGCTGGGCGAGCGCGACCTCTTTGTCGGGATCGATCTCGTCCAATGGCTCAGCTTCGGAATGCCATTCGCTCCCGGCTTGTTCGCCGATTTCGTGAACGGCATGAGTGAAGAGTATCCGGGCGTCATCGTAGGATTTTCGCCTGTCGTCTACGACCAGATCAGTGGCCAGTTCACAACAGACGATCCCGCCACGGGCAGCTTCGAAATCGTTGGATCCATCGACGGATCGACCACGGCGCCGGAGCCGTCCAATTGGGCGCTCACGGCTCTGGGACTGGCCGCGGCGATGGCACTCCGGCAATGGCGGTCGCGCATAAGGAGGCCTGCTACACTGGCCCCGTGAAGCGGCTCGCTCTCGCCCTGCTCGCCTCGATCCCGCTCATCGCGCAGCAGCCCGACCCGCGCTCCACCGAGGCAGCAGCGCTCTACAAGCAGGCACGCGCCGCCGCGCCCAAGGACGCGCACGCCGCAATCGATCTCTATCGCCGCGCGCTGGACCTTCGCGCCGCCACCGGCGAGCGCTTCGACGAAGCCCTCGTAGCACACAACCTTGCCGCCGCTTATTGGGACATTGGAGCAAACGACGAAGCGCTTCGCTACTACACCCGCGCCCTCGAAATCCGCACCGAACTGAAGGATTCCATCGGCCTCGGCTACACCAACTACGGAATCGCGCTCACGCATTGGACCTGGGGCGACGCCGCCGAAGCCCTCGCCTCCTACGACCGCGCGCTCGACCTATGGCGCGAGCAGAACAATATCGCAGGCCAGGCCGACGTGCTCAACGCCACCGGCCTCGCCCTGATGTCGCTCGGCGAGCCGGATCGCGCCGAAGATCGCTACCGCCAAGCGCTTCCACTTTGGGAGAAGGCGAAGCATACCGTCGGCGAAGGCTACACCCGTAGCAACCTCGGCATGATGCACTTCGCCGCCCACCGTTTCGACGCGGCTAGCGCCGAATACAAACGCGCGCTCGAACTGCTCACCGCGGCCAATGACAGCCGCGGCGTTGCTTACGTGCTTCACAATCAAGGCGACCTCGCCGCCGCCCGCGGCCAATATGACGCAGCCATCGCCGCCTACCAGGATTCGCTTGCCCGCAAACGTACCGTCGACGACAAATACGGCATCGCGCTCACCCTGACCCGCCTCGCCCAGGCGCAACTCGGCATGGGTCAATCGCAACAGGCGCAAGCCACGGCGCAAGGCGCGCTGGCAGTCCATCGTGAGATTGCCAATCGCACCGGCGAAACGGCCGCCCTCGCGCTACTTTCCCGAATTGCAAGCGCACGCGGTGACACCGCCTCCGCGGAAAAGCTTGTCAACGAAGCCGTGGAACTCTCCGAGAAGACCCGCGCCGCCATCTCCAACGACGAACTCCGCACCAGCTACTTTGCCACGCAGCGCGACCTTTACGGGCAGCTCATCTCGCTCCACATGGCCTCGGGACGCATTGCCGAAGCGCTCGAAGCCAGCGAACGTAGCCGCGCGCGTGTATTGCTCGATGCCGTCGCCGACGTGCGCGCCGCAAGCACCCCCCGCCAGCACGACCTGGAACGCCGCATCCGCGCCGTCGTCCAACGCCGCAACACCAAAGCCGCCAACGAGCTCCTGCACGAATGGGCCGAAGCCGCCGTCAGTGTGCCTGAAGCCGGCCACTCCACCACCGCGCCTGCCGGCGTGGGCGCCATCCGGAAGGCGCTCCTCTCCCCGTCCACGGACTTACTGGAATTCTTCGCCGGCGACGATGTGGGCTACGCATGGCTCCTCACGTCGACGGGCATCCACACGGCGAAGCTCCCCCCGCGAGCCGCGCTTGAACAACTGGTCCGCCGCTATCGCTCCGCCCTCACCGCCCGCGCCGAATCGCCGGCCGGCGAGACTGCCGAAAGCCGCACCCTCCGGCTTACCACGGCCGACAACGAACTCACCGGCACAGCCCGCGCCCTTGGCCATGCCTTGCTCGACCCCTTCGCCAAACAGCTCACGGCACGCCGGCTGTTGATCGTCCCCGACGGCCCCCTCCACCAAATTCCCTTTGCCGCGCTTCCCATTGCAAACGCCACGCTCATCGACCGCGCGGAGATCGTCACACTGCCCTCGGCTGCGGTAGCCATCGAACTCCGCGCCAAACCTGGCGGGCAAGCCACCGGCATCACTCTCGTCGCCAACCCCACCTTTAATGCATCTTGGGCGCCGCTTCCCATGACCGGCTTCGAAGCCTCTGCCATCACCAGGCTCGCCCCCGGTGCGCGCCAACTCACCGGCCCCGCCGCCACTCGCGCCGCTCTCCTCAAGCCGCCGCTTCTCGATTCCGGTATTCTCCACCTTGCCACCCACGCACGCGCCGAATCCGAGCACCCGGCGCTCTCCCGCATCGCCCTCGCCGCAGGCGACGAACTCACGCTTGCCGACATTTACGGCCTGCCGCTGCACGCGCGCATGGTCGTGCTGTCCGGCTGCGAGACCGCACTCGGCCGCCAAGTGGCCGGCGAAGGGCCGGTTGGGCTCACGCGCGCTTTCTTCTATGCCGGAGCCCGCACCGTCGTCGCCAGCCTCTGGGATGTCCAGGATCGCGCCACCGCCGAGCTCATGCGCCGCTTCTACGAAGGCCACCTCAAGCAAGGCCTCGCGCCCGCGGCCGCCCTTCGAGCCGCCCAGCTCAGCTTGCGCAAAGACGCCCGCTGGAATCATGCTTATTATTGGGCGCCGTTCCTCGTCGCAGGAGACTGGCGTTAGTAGAAGGATCACTTGAGCCCGTCGCCCACGCGCAAGAACCAGTGGACGCTCTCCGAAGAAGCGTTCGACCGCCTGCTCGCCGCATTCGGCCCGTCTCGTGAAGAGGCCGCCGAGCGCTATGAAGGCCTGCGCGTGCGTCTGGTCCGCTACTTCATCTGGGAGCGTTGCGCCTTCCCCGAAGAGCGCGCCGACGAAGCGTTCAACCGGGTCGCCCGCCGCCTGGCCGAGGGCGAACCGGTGCAGAACGTCGAGCATTACACCAGCGGCGTGGCCCGCCTATTGGCAAAGGAATCCGTCGCCGAGGAGATCCGCCAGCACCGCGCCTATAGCGGATGGGCTTCCATGCGGAACGGCGAAGGAACCGCCGCTCCCACCGGCGAATATGAGGCGGCATGCCTGGAGGCCTGCCTTAACGATGTTCTGTCCGCCGAGGAGCGGGATTTCCTGCTCCAATACTACGAAGGAGACCGGCAAATCAGAATCCAGTCGCGCCAGAGGATGGCTGCGCGGCTGGGAATCGGATTGAACGCACTGCGGAATCGCGCCTTGCGCTTGCGCGAGAAACTGGAATCCTGCCTCCGTGACCGGTTGCAGGAGCCGCCGCGGGAAGGATCTGCGTGATGCCTTGCCCGCTGTCTCACATCTCTATGAAAGGGTGTCGAACGCCGAATGGCGAATCCAGACGACCAGCGTGACGATCTGTTCCGTCTCTATCTAACCCGCAACCTGCCCGACGGCGAACTCGCCGAGCTTTCGGACCGCCTGCTCCGCGAGCCCGAGTTGTCGGACGAACTGCGCGACTTTGAAATCGAGTGGATCGACTCCCGCGCCCGTGGCGAACTCAGCCCCTCCGAGGAGGCCCAGGTCGATGCCTACCTGGCGCACACCGGCCAGCAGCATCGCCTGGCAACCGCGCGCCGGTTTCTCTCCGCGCAAGGCGCTTCAGCGGCATCGCCTCGCCGGCGTCCTTCTCTCTATTGGCTTGCCGCCGCCGCTGCGCTCGTTCTGGGAATCTTTGCGCTGCAATCGAATAAGCCCGCAGCCCCGCCGCCCACCACCGCCAGCGCGCCTGCTCCCGTGGCCCCGTTCGCCGTTCTGCTCACGCCGGGCACGCGGTCGGCCGAACCTCGCCGCGTGACGCTGCCCCCCGGCACAACGCAAGTCGAACTCAAACTGGCTCTCGATGCGCCCCTGCCCCCGGGCTCCTATCAGGCATCACTGCAATCGGCCACCGGCCAAGCGCTTTTCACCCAACCAGTCGCCCACTCCCCCGGCGAAGCAAGCCTCAGCCTTAAACTCCCGGCCGCCACCCTGCCGCCCGCGTCCTACCGCGTGCTGCTCTTCCCCGCCAACAACACCGAAGACCTGATCAACGCCTACTCGTTTGAACTCGTCTCGGGTACCAGGAAATAACGGCGGTGCGGATCCTTCGGGCCGGTTCCGATCTCTGCCACCAGTCCCCGCTCGACCAGCGCGGCCATCCGTGTGCGCGTGGCTCGAGGAGACAGCTTTACCTTTTTTGCAATGACCGACGTCGAAAGACCCTTTGCGGGATTGGCCGCTAGAGCGGTCAGTATGGTCTGATCGTGTTTGTCCCGGACCGCAACTCGTCTGCGGACTGTGGAGAGCGTCACTCGAAAATGCGTCCCAATTTCTTCGAATACCGGCGCCGGTAAGCCCCTGTCCAGGCACGCCGCCGTCATTCGCCGCACTCCGCTGCCCCAATGCTCGACCAGCCCCAACTCCTGAAACACGCGGCCCAGCACGCGATTTCGTAGCTTGGAGATCCCTTTCTGAATGTCCTCAATCGTGAGCCCAAAGGGCAGCAACCCGGGATTTTCGATCTCCAACCGGTCGTCGAATAGAGCCACCCGGATAGGCGAACCTTGTTGCCCATAATCGGCGTGAACGATTGCATTGATCATCGCCTCGCGAATAGCGACGACGGGCAGAGTCCATACATCGGTCCGCTTCACCGCCCCAATCACCGCTTCGCGCATCATGTGCTTCTGCAGGAATGCAATCACCTCTGCCGGTACTCCCGGCAAATAGGTTCGAATCGCCGCCGAATCGAGAATGCGGCGCTTGTCGACACCCGCGAAGCGCCCTATCTGCACCCACGCGTCCGGAAAATGCTCCAGGCGGTTTTTGCCGAACAACAACATGCCGCCGATCGTCGGCACAATCTTCTTGTGATAACTGGCCGTAATTTTCAAACTCTGCAAAGCTTCCGCTGTGAGCTTCCGTTCCGCGGGAAAATACTCGGAAGCTACTCGGAAGTCGATCGCTTCCGAGTTCAAATCCGGCATGGGCTCTTCGTCGAACGACGTCGCCCTTCCATACCGGCCCATCTCCTCAATCGACGACGCATCGGCGCGCCGGTTGGTGGACCCCACGCGAACCATCACGCCCTCTTTCGGACCAAGACGATTCAAATAGTGTGGGCGAGTCTGACTGGGATGCACCTCCACGGCCAGCACGTGCGTCTTCCTCCACGGTACGACCTCAATCGACGGCACCAATCTCGGCGTTATGTTGTCGGCGATCAGATTGGCAAGACGCTCCTCCATGGCCATCACATCCCGCACACCCTGCACCCTTTTCGTACCGTCCTCGACGCCGACCAGCAGGGTGCCGCCGGAGGTGTTGGCAAACGCCACCAACGCCCTCAATACTCCTTCGGGCGAAGACAGATCCCGCTTAAACTCCAACTTCTTTCCTTCGTGTTGGCTGAGCAGGTTCACCAGATCCATTACTCTGCATTCTACTCGGAAGTACTCTGCACCGGCACGCTTCCGAGACACATCTCTGCGCCTCCCTAATTCCACCGCAAGCATCGGAGTGCCCTACCGCGCCGTCCACTGCTAACGTTGTAATCGTGGACCGTCTCGCGCAGATCGATTGGACCCGCATCGCGCAAGATCTCGACGCACAGGGCAACGCCATGCTCCAGCGTCTGCTCTCGCCCGAAGAATGTGCCGAAGTCACGGACCTCTACCCACAGAGCGACCTCTTCCGCCGCCGCATCGTTATGGCCAAACACGGGTACGGCCGCGGCGAATACCAATACTTCGCCTATCCCTTGCCGCCGCTCATCGCCTCCCTCCGCACCGCCGCCTACGCGCAACTGGCCCCCATTGCCAACCGTTGGAACGAGGCCCTTCACATCGCAACAGGATTCCCCGCTACCCACGAAGAGTTCCTCGCCCGTTGCCACGCCGCGGGTCAAATCAGACCAACGCCTCTTTTACTACGGTACGGCCCCGGCGATTTTAACTGCCTCCACCAGGATCTCTACGGCGAGCACGTCTTCCCGCTCCAACTCGCCGTCCTTCTCTCCGCGCCCGCCTGCGACTTCACCGGCTGTGAGTTTGTCATGACCGAGCAACGGCCGCGCATGCAGTCGCGTCCTACCGTTGTGCCTCTTCAGCAGGGCGACGCCGTCATCTTCGCCGTCCACCAACGCCCCGTAAAAGGCGCGCGCGGCGTTCATCGGGTGAACATGCGTCACGGGGTAAGCCTGCTCCGTTCCGGCCACCGCCACACTCTCGGCATCATCTTCCACGACGCGCAATGAATCTCGATCTTTTCGCACCGCTCGACCCGCCCGAACCCGCGCGCGAGGTGCTCTCCGCAGGAGCGTGCGTGCTTCGCCAATTCGCCGCGCCCTACGCGACAGAGCTGCTTGCAGGCGTCAAAGCCATCGATGCGCAATCGCCGTTCCGCCATCTCATCACTCCGGGCGGCTACCGAATGTCTGTGGCGATGACGAACTGCGGGCCGCTGGGATGGGTATCGGATCGCTCGGGCTATCGCTACTCGCCTACCGATCCCCTGAGCGGCGAACCATGGCCGGCGATGCCCGAATCTTTTCACGCCCTCGCATTGAACGCCGCGAGGGAAGCAGGTTTCTCCGCCTTCCAACCCGACGCCTGCCTCATCAATCGCTACGAACCCGGCGCCAAGCTCTCACTCCACCGCGACGCCGACGAAGAGGACTTCTCCCAACCCATCGTTTCCGTTTCCCTTGGCATTCCGGCCGTCTTTCTCTTCGGCGGCCTGCACCGGAAAGACAAAACGCGCCGCATTCCACTCACGCATGGCGATGTCGTCGTGTGGGGAGGCCCCGACCGCCTCCGTTACCACGGCGTGATGC
>JBDTVQ010000103.1:0-17790 GCA_040007195.1 Acidobacteriota bacterium
GAACTGGCAGATGTCGCGCATGAAGCCGTTGAGCAGGACGGGGTCGGCCGGACCGACACAGGTAGAGGTGGCCGGTGCCGCCGCCCAGGTCCTCGCCGGATTCCCCTTCCAGCTCAACTTCGTCATTCCCCCCAACACACCCGCGGGACCGCAAACCGTCCAAATCTCCTCACCCTACGGCTCCTCCGCCCAAACCATCGAAATCCGGCCCGTTTCCCCGGCAATTTTCCTGCTCTCCTCCGGAGCGCCCGCCGCCGTGAACCAAAATGGGGCCCTTAACTCGCCCGACGCGCCCGCCACCCGGGGCCAAGCCATCACTTTATATACGACCGGCCTGGGGGTCGTGCAGCGTCGCGGCAACCTCGACTTCGCCACGGCAGCCGTTGAGGCGACCCTCGAAGGCAGGGCATTGACCGTTCAATTCGCAGGACTAGCCCCAGGATTTCCTGGTCTATACCAAATTAATTTAATCATCCCCGCCGACACCCCTCCCGGATTGACCCAGGAACTACGCTTGCGGGTAGCGGAATCCAGCGCGCCCCCCATTACTGTCGCCGTTCAGTAGCCGATTTACGCAAACCACTGAAAAAACTTGACCGGATGGCTCACACATGGTTAAATCGAACGTTGGTCGCGTATGGCGGCCACGGCTGTATGACTTGCCCGTAAATGGGCGGGGATGCTTGACTTGCAGCCTTGGACAGTGTTATGAATAATCTGACTGCGTCCAAGTGAGATCCATCACGAGGCATTCATCTACGAATGAATCCCGAGAGCACAAACAGAAAATAAAGAACAAGAACAAGAAAAACACAGAGCTTGCAGGTGCTGATGTATCAAGGACGACGGAACGGAAACAGGCAGGCCAACCTAACCAGGTTGAGCGCCTCCGTAAAAACCGCCGTCCGGGTCTTGCGACCTTCTGTTCGAGCGGGATTTTGAGGCTCAGGTTGAAGAAGACTCCCATTAATTCGATTTCTCAGTTTGCACAAGGAGAAGGAAATGCTTGATTTTCGCAAGTTGTTTCTGACCGTTGTCGCGCTGGCTCTTTTTGCCAGCATGGCGATGGCTCAGGTAGTTGCGTTTGAGCCGCCGCTGTCCTGCACCGCGCAGGCAGCCGGTACGCCGTCGATTCGTGACAATGGCGTCACGGAACTCGTCGGCGACGTGCTCATTATTTGCTCCGGCGGACGTCCGCGTCCGAGGAATGAAGTTCTACCTCAGGTGAACATTCAGATCTTCACCTCGCCGGTTATCAATATCACCAGCCGCATCACCGGCACCACCGGTGCTGACTGGACGGAAGCCCTGCTGTTCGTTGACGAACCGCAGCCTGCCGAACAGACCATTTGCGGTTCCACCGATTATCCGGAACGTGTTCCCCCGGGCAGCCCCCAGATCTCGACCATCGGTATCTGCGGCGCTCACCTCGGAACCGGTCTTGGATCCATCGGACCTGGCGGCGGTTTCTATGGTACCGGCATCGGCACCTATAACCCGGCCAGCACCATCACGACGTTCCAGCCGTCGACCTTCCCGGTCGGCACTGTGAACTGCGCGCTTGGTGGCACCTGCGTCCAGACCTACCGCGGCAACACCTACCAGGCTCGCCGCGCTGGCAACAATTCGTTGATCTGGCAAGGTGTACCGCTCGATCCCCCCGGCACGAACACGACTCGCGTGTTTCGTATCACCAACGTTCGCGTCAATGCGAGCCAGCTGAACAATCCTCGGGGCAACCAGAGCTCTGTTCTCCTGATCGTTTCGACGAACGCGTCTGGTGTTGCGAACCCGATCGCCATGCCGATCACCAACCCGAGCCCGACCGTTGCTATCGCTCAGACGCCCATGGACTTCTCCATCGGTGACGGCGTTGACACGTTCCTGCAATGCGAATCGCAGAACTATACCAACTCCAGCGGTAACCGGTTTGCAACCTCGCCCAGTGATCAGGGCCTTGGGACGCTCGCCAGCGGCAAGCAGAACTCGCAGTTCCGCCTGAACTTCACGGAACGGTTCCCGACAGTCTTCCGCCGCCGCTCGGCTTCGAACCCGGGCAGCACCAGCGACGACTCGCCGCCCGTCTCCTCCAGTGACCAGCTCGGCCTGCCCTATCAGACCGAAACCGGCCACTACAAGACCACCTCCACCACGCGTTGGCCCTTGAACGCCACCAGCGCTGCCAGCCGCGGCTCCCTCACCAATGAATTCAACGGTGCGGGTATCGCGACCCACGGCACGCGCGTCCTGGCGCGCTTTGCCAACCTCCCGCAGGGTGCCCGCTTCCTCGCCGGCGCCAGCGTCATCCTCCGCGCTGTCGATAGCTCGGGTGCTGGCGTGGCCACTGGCTGGGCTCGCGCGGTCGTCACAGATGCCAACGGCTCGGCGCCTTTCGCCAAGTCCAACATCGTGGCTCCGTTCCCCGGCTCTCTTGCTCTGAACGCCACCTCCGCTTCCTGGATGGCCGGCACCACCGGTAACGGTTTCGTTGAAATCGTCCCCGTTGGCAATGCTGGATTCCAGGCTTGGGAAGTCCTCCAGACCGATACCACGGCCTTTGAGGAAATCCGCATCCCGGTCATCGTGGCCTATCAGTCCAATACCAGCAGCAACCTCCCGACCCTCGGCACGGCGACTGGTTCGGGCCAACTGGCTCCGTTGTCCACCACGGCGACGGCCTCCAGCTCGGCTCCGATCCCGCGTTTCGTTGAGGATCCGGCCAACAACAACAAGAACATGTTCACGATCAATGCTTGCGTAACGAACCTGCTGTTCCCGTTCGTCACCAACCAGGGTCCGTTTGATACGGGTCTTGCGATCGCCAACACGTCGAAGGATCCCTTCGGTACGTCCCTCCAGACCGGTCTCTGCACGGTGAACTTCTACGGTTACATCGGCAGCAACAAGGTTTGCTTGGCGTACCCGTCGCCCTCCATCACGGGCGGCGAGCACTTCGCCTGGTCGCTCTCGAACGGCGGCGCGGTGACTGCTACGGCTGGCTTCCAGGGTTATGTAATTGCCCAGTGCGCCTTCCAGTACGGTCACGGCTACGCCTTCATCAGCGATCTGGGTGCCCAGCGTCTCGCCCAGGGCTACCTCGCCCTGGTCATGGACGAATCAGTGGGTACTCGTACCGGTTCGAAGTCGGAAACCCTCGGCCACTAACCACAACGGTCAACTTCGGTTGACTGATCGAAAAGGGGAGAGCTTCGGCTCTCCCCTTTTTCTTGTCTTTCACTGCCGTTCTCCGCTAAAGTTCTGTGGTAATCTAATGTACTGCACCCCCCGCGTCCCACCAGAGGTGTCTTTCGACACAAGGAGGTTTTCTTGTCCTTTCCTCGACATGCGTTAGCCCTGTTTGCGCTCGCAACCCTACTCACTGCCGGCCTTCACGCGGGAAGCGTCATCCAAATGCCGGCGTCTTCAAGCGATCCGAATCCTATTGGGACGGTCTATGGGACAACGCCGCTCACCGCTGGCCAGACATTCCCGGCATCCATTGATACCTACGCCATCTTTACCCGGCCCACCGCCATCCCCACGGATGTCACCTATTGGGTCGTTTCCAAAGCCGGCACGAACATCCTCAGGGTGCTGAATAATACCTTCCAACCGCTGTCCAGCGTAAACTTGGGCACCAACAGCGCCGCCGCCGCCATGAGCCCCGACGGCAATCGCTTCGTGATGATCACGGGTACCACCCTGCGAATCTACAATGCCGCGACCCTCGAACAGGTACCCCTGAACAACAATCCCGACGTCGGTCTCAGCCCGTCGGAGGTTGTGATTAGCCACGACAGCAAGCTGGCATTCATCATGAGCGGCCTCGGCCAAAAGGTCACCGCATTTGACCTCACCAACAATCAGGTGGTCGGCTCCATTCCCCTTCCGGGAATCACTACGGGATTTGTCACCATCGCGCCCAACGGCCTGCTATACGTTAGCGCTCAGAACAAAATTCTCGAAATTAACCCCAAAGCCGTTCCTTTCGACTCCACCGCCATTCGCCGCCAGTTCACCCTCACCGGTAACGTCGGGAAAGTCTCCTTCACCCCCGACGGCACCCGCGCACTGGCCGCCAACCAAAACACCTCCGTCGGCCCGGTCCTGTACTACATCAACATCGCCGATAGCGCCGGCGGCATCGTAACGGTGCCTACCTCCGATCCTGTGCTGGCAGGCAATTTCATCGATAAAATCTACATCACGGGGAACAACCGCGCCTACGGTATCTCAACGGCGAATTCAACAGCCCCCAAGAAGCTTTTCCAGATTACGCTGCCCGACCTCCCCGCGCCCGGAGTGAACATTCAGGTGCCTACCGTCGTCGAGGCCTTTTTTGGCTCGCTCTCCACCATTCCCATCGTGGAGGGCTTGGCGTTCAGCCGCGAATATCCGGCGGCTAAACAGCTGTTCGTATCCGCTCCGTTGGCAACTCTGCCCAGCAGTCTGGTGCCCAGTGTCCTTTACCAGATTGATACGATCAACAACAACCTCCAATCGCAGGTCAATCTGCCCTACGCTCCAGGCTTCATTCAGTTTGTCGATCCGGTCCAGTCGGCCAACACAGCCGCCGTCGGCCAGGTCATCACGCTGAATAATGGCCAACCCGCCATCCCCGTCAACAGCAAGTCGCTTCCCATCGGCGTCAAAGTCATGACCGCGAATGGTGAACCCATTTTTGGACTTCCTGTAGTCTTTTCGGCGAACGTGCAAGGCGCCAGCTTTGAAGGCGGAAACACGGTCAACACAAATGCCGACGGCTATGCGTTTGTTACCGTGATCGCTCCCCCCACATCGGGCACATTTAGCATCACGGCGACACCCTCGGGAAGTAGTTTCGTCGTGGGCTTCACTCTCGTCTCCGGCGCTTCCACCGGCGGCGGTGGCGGTGGCGGCGGGGGTCCCATCGGAACCACCCTCGACATCGTCGACGGTGACGGACAAATCATCCGTTCCGGCTCACCCGCTCCCAAGCCCATGATCCTCCGCGTGCTCGATGCCGCGGGTAAGCCGCAGGGCAATGTCCAGATCACCTGGACCGTTACCCAAGGCACGGGCTATTTCCTCGAAGGAACCAATGTCGGCGAGAGCATCGTCGACAAGGTCACGACCACGGATGCGACTGGAACCACACAGAACACGTTCCAAGCGCCTGTGTTTACCGCCTCCTTCGGCGACGTCGCCGTACAAAGCGTTGTAACCGCGAGCACGGTTGCCCAAAGCGTCAACCTGTACACGACTACAATTGCACTCGTTGGCTCCGACGGAAATCCCGTCACCAACCCCGGCCAGGAAATTCGTCTCAACGGCGTACCCTTCGATCAATCGCAGCCCGATGTCTTTGAAATAGTCGGGAAGGTCGGGGAAACTCTTCTCGGTGCGATCAAGGTCCGCTACACGATGCCTCACCCGCGTACCGGCTCGCCAATTCAGAATGCTTCGTTCTCGCTGAGCAGCGATAAGGCTCCCGATGTCGGGCCCGGTGCCCGCTGCGTACCCAAGGCCAATCCCCTCAGCGGTGTCGATGGCATTGCTTCCTGCGACGTTCAGCTCACCGGTAAAGCCGGGACGGCGCTGCTCACACTTGATCTCGCCGGCATCGGCGCCAAGTACGTCAACCTTAAGGTCACTCCGGGCGACGCCACGAACCTCGTGATCGTCCAGGGCAACGGCCAGTCCGTTAAACCCGGAGACATCGTCCCGGCCGCCTTCCAGGCTCGTGTCACGGATGCCGCCGGCAACCCGCTGCAAGGCTACATTGTGCGCTGGCAGGTCCTCACCGGATCGGCGACATTTGGTAGCAGTGGCAGCGGAACCACATCGCAGGACACTACTTCCAACGCGCAAGGCATCGTCAGCGTGACTGTGAAAGCGGGCAATTCACCTGGCCCCGTCTCGATTCGCGCCAATATCGTCGTCAGCAGCGCGCCCACGGCAAGCGCCAACTTCGGCCTGTCGGTCATTCAAACAGCCACGACAGTTCGCAAGCCCGCCACCGGCAGCGGCGACAATCAGTCGGCGTTCACCAACGCCAACTTCCCGTCCGCCCTCGTGGTGGAGGTCCTCGACGCCACCAGCACTCCCGTGCTGGGCGCCACCGTTGACTTCGCCATTGTGAGCGGAACCGCCACCCTCACCTCCGCCGCCAGTGTGCAAACCAGCGCATCCGGCCGCGCCCAAGTGACCGTTCGCGCCGGAGCCAACGCCGGCCCCATCACCATACGCGCCACGGTTCCCAGCCTGACGCCTGTGACCTTTACGCTCAACGTAAACCTACCCGGACCGGTCATCGGCATCAACAGCTTCCGTAACGCGGCGAGCGGTGAATTCGGCGCCGTTACCCCAGGTGGACTCGTCACCATAACCGGTGATGGTGTTGCCCCGGGCGTAAACGGAATCATCTACGGCAGCGGGCTCCTCGGAGCCTGGCCCACGCGCCTCAATGGTGTCGAGGTCCAATTCGGCAACACGCTCGCTCCCATCTACAGGCTGGCAAACCTCGACGGCGTCCAATCGGTAACCGTTCAGGTGCCGTTCGATCTGCAGCCCAACACGCAGATCGCGGTGATCCTCCGCTCCGGCGGCGGCTCCACCACCGTCAGCAGCCTCCCCGTCGTCGACTACCAGCCCGGCCTGTTCGAAACCATCGATCAGAACAACCGGCGCTACGCCGTCGCCATCCGGTCCAACGGCACGTATGTCACCCCGGAGAATCCGGCCCGCACCGGTGAAATTATCCGGATCTTCGTCACCGGCCTCGGACAAACCGCGCCGTCCATCATCGCCGGCCAAACCGGCTCCGGCCAGGTGGTCCTCGCCGAAATCGTCGTCGGACTCAATGACGCAGGCGTCCGGGTCGTCTCCTCGACCTACTCGCCCAATCTCGTCGGCATCTACGAAGTTGCCTTCGAAGTCCCGGCGGCAACGCCGCAGTCGCAACTTGGACCCACCCGGCCCTTGGCGGTCGTCGCGGTCCGGCCCAACGGCCAGTTCGTCTACGGCAACGGCTCCAACATGGCCGTCAGCCAGTAGCGCGGACGTAGCGCCGCAGCCGCGCGGCGGAAAAGCACAAATGGTGCGCCTTCCCCTTACGAGGACGGCGCACCGTAACCAAGACACCGGAAACGGGGATGGGCCATACAGGTCCATCCCCTTTCCGTTTCCAAGCAGGAAATCTAGCTTACCGACGACCCTCCGCCCATCTTCATCAGCCGCGCAATCTCCACGGCCGTCACATTCGGGTTGTAGAGGGTCCATTCCAAACTGAAATTCTCTTTGACGCCATTTCCCAGATCGGCACTCAGGTAATGAAATGTCCGGTGCCCGCCCACGTTGTTGATGTCGTCGTTCCAATACTCAAACTGGATGCCCGACGAGTTGATCCCCATCTTGTCCAGCCGGTCTTTCACCATGGAAATCGCGTCGTAGTTGAAGTCCGCGGCGTCCTCGGCAAGAGGCAGCGATAACTCGTGGTTCACGCCGATCGCTTCAGCCGGCCCGCCCGAGCCCGGCGGATCCACCGTGACAATATATTGCCGCGTGCCTGTGGTTCTGCCAGTATCCTGGCTCGGCAACTCCTTCACGCTCACCTGGCTCGACGACGCGCCCACAACCTTGGCGAGCTTGTTGCGCAGCTCGATTTCGCCGTCAGAGAGACCCGCCGCCGCAGCCGCAGGAGCCGCACCCGGAGCAGCAGCAGCAGCCGAAGCCGAGCCGGAACTGCCGTCTGCCGCTGGTGCCGGCGACGTCGCGGCAGCCGGCCGTCCGCTCGGGGAATCCTGCAGCGCATCCCGCAGATCCCTTTGAAAATCAGCACCTTCGCTGCCGCGCCCACCCGCCGCCGGCGCGCTTGTGTCCGTAGCCCGGTTGCTTGCAGCCGTGGCGCTGCGCTGAGTTCCCGTAACTTGCGGATCGCCGACGCGGCGCATCCGCCCCTCCATCAAATCACCGAAGGAAAACGGTATGTAGGGCGTCCTGGTTGTCTCGACCATGTGTGCTCAATCTCCCCGCCGCATGCCGCGGCTGAACACACTAACAGCAACCCGATTGCCAAATGTTGTATTGGATTTGTACTACTTCTTGGGTTTCGCTTCGACGCTCTTCACGCCGCTCGATAGCTCAACCGGCGGCAGCGCAAATGCCACCGTCACCGGAATCACCTGCCCCGTCGGATTCACCCGCACCTTCACGATCTGGTCGGGATTCTTCTGCGGCGCGGGCGGCGTATACGAAATCTCCAGCTCCGTGAACTCGCCCGGAGGAATCTTGTTGTTCGCCAGCCTGGCCGTCAACCCCGGCAACTCGGGAGCTTCCAGCACCAGCGAAACCTCGCCCTCGAACTTATTCGTCAGCCGCACGGTCAACGCCGTGGGAACGTGGCTCGAAAGGATCACCCGATCATCGCTCGCCTTCACGCTGGATTGAATCGCCCCCGCATCGGCCCACGTACCGCTATTGGGAAGCTTAACTTGCCCCGTAACGTCTGGCGTTTCCACCGGTTTCCCGTCCACGCAGTCCACTTTGTGCAGCTTTACGCCCATACCGGCGTCGATGCCCTTGCAGGGGTCGTACGGAATCACATACCAGAACCACTTCCCGTCCTCGATCTTCCACAGCGACGGCATCGGCCGGGCAACCAGCTCCAGCACGCCTACAGGCGTGATCAATTCCCAGGGCACCTCCACCAAAACCTTAGCCTTGGTGTAGTTCTCCTCGTAGTTGATGTTGACGATCTTGAAGCCCTTATACCGGGGCTTATCGGCGGCGAAAAAGATGTCCTGGCTGTCCTCGGCGACCACTTCGGTGGCCTGCCGGAACTTCCCGTCCATGTGCGCCTGATAGAACTTGGAAATCCGCTCCCGCAACGCCGCGTCCACCTCTGGCGGAGCCGTTTGGAAAATCGTCGCGTTCCCCTGCGCAAACACCGGCAAGCACGACGCCGCAAACAGGGCGAGGAAATACCGCATATACATATAGTGTAACTGACGCTCTCCTCCCCAAAGCGTTTCCCCACCATGCTAATCTTCCCCCTGATGGCGCTCTGTAAAGTGGCCGACGCGGCCGACGTTCTCCCCGGCCAGATGCACGAAGTGGTCCGCGATGAAGAGCATCGACTGCTCCTCTGCAACGCGGAAGGCCAGATCCACGCTCTCGACGGCATTTGCCCCCATGCCGGCGCTCCGCTCGCTTTTGGCGCGCTCCACGGGACCACCATCGTCTGCCCCTGGCACGCCTGGGAATTCGACTGCCGCACCGGCGAGCTCGACTACAACTCCCGCGTCCGTATCCAAACCTATCCCGTCGAGCAGCGCTCCGACGGCATCTACGTCGATTGGGACTAACCCGCCGTGCCCGAACTCCCCGAAGCCGAAACCATCGCCCGCACGCTGGCCCCGCTCGTCGAAGGGCGCTCCATCCTCAACGCCGAATTCCCCGGCCGCCGCGTCCTGCGCGGCCTCATGCCCGACCTCGCCGGGGCCCGCATTCTCCGCGTCGAACGCCACGGCAAGCGCATCGTCCTTTCGCTCGATCACGGCTCGGTCCTCGTCTCGCTCGGCATGACCGGCGCGCTGCTCGTCGATTCGCCCCCTGGACCTTACACGCGGGCCATCTTCACGCTCTCCGGTTCCACGCTCCTGTTCGACGACATCCGGCAATTTGGGAACCTCCGCTTCCTTGCCGCCGCCGACGAATCGCTCGGCCCGGACCCGCTTGAAATCACCGCCATCGATTTCACCGCCCGCCTCCGCGCCCGCCGCACGGTCGCCAAACGAATCCTTCTCGACCAAGCTTTCGTTCGAGGCCTCGGCAATATCTACGCCGACGAAGCCCTCCACCGCGCCCGCATCCACCCCACTGCCGCCACGGCCAGCATGTCCCACGCCCGCGCCGCCCGCCTGCACGCCGCCATCGTCGAGTTGCTCAACGAAGCCATCGCCCACCGTGGCTCTTCCATCTCCGATTACGTCGACGCCAACGGCGAGCGCGGCGGCTTCCAACTGCTCCACCGCGTCTATCGCAAACAAGGCCAGCCCTGCCCCACCTGCGGCACTCCCATCCAACGCATT
The DNA here is from genome assembly GCA_040007195.1 of Acidobacteriota bacterium. Lineage (GTDB taxonomy): Bacteria > Acidobacteriota > Terriglobia > Bryobacterales > Bryobacteraceae > JAFLBB01. Next base: position 10,071 of record JBDTVQ010000103.1, read on the forward strand.
GTCCTTGCCCAGCGCGGGACACACTTCTGCCCCCGCTGCCAGCGCTAGGCTCCTTGCGCCACCCACAGCCCCGCCGATACACTGTCCACCATGCGCCGCCGCCACTTCCTCTCCACCCTCGCCGCCGCCCCAGCCGCCCTCGCGCAGTCGCAACCCCCGCCCAACGTTCTCCTCATCATTTACGACAAGTGCCGCGCCGACGCCATCGGCGCCTACGGCAGCAAAGAAGCCCGCACCCCAAACCTCGACCGGCTCGCCTCCTCCGGAGTCCGCTTCGATCATGCCTACACGCCGCAAGCTCTTTGCGGCCCAGCCCGCGCCTCCATGATCACCGGCCTCTATCCCCACTCCCATGGACTCCGCCGCAATGTCTATCCAACCGTCACCAGCCGCTCCAACACTAACTTCGCCGACCCCATCGCCGACCCCTTCCGCGACTCCCGTTTCAAGCTCTGGGACAACTTCGTCTATCACCTCACCAACGCCGGTTACGCCACCGGCTGCATCGGCAAATGGCATTTGGGGCCCGCCAACCCCGGCTTCTTCGACACCTTCAAAGCGTTCAACTCGCTGTTGCGCCACTGGGTCGGCGAACCCCATAAGTCCGCCTACCGCCCCGACGTCGAAACCGACGAAGGCATCCGCTTCATCGAAGCCAATGCGGACCGCCCGTGGTTTCTCTACCAGTCCTACTACGCGCCGCACGAACCGCTCGATCCGCCCAAACAGTGGGCCGAGCAATTCGCCGGCAAGGAACACGCCGCCTATCACGCGACGATCGCCAACCTCGACTGGAACATCGGCCGCATCCTCGACACCCTTCGCCGCCGCAACCTACTCGACAACACCCTCGTGATCTTCACAGCCGACCATGGCCGCACCTGGATCGACCGCCCCGGCTCGGACCAGGGCATCGCGCTCTCCTATGAAGAGGTGTCCCGCGTGCCCCTCATCCTCCACTTTCCCCGCCGCCTGCCGCAGGCCAAAACCTGGAACGCCGGCGTCGACCTCACCGCGCTCGCGCCCACCGTCCTCGACGCCTGCAACATCACCGTTACCCAGGGCGTCCACGACGACAGCCTCACGCCCACCATGCAGTCCCGCAGCCTGTTCCGAACGATGGCCGGACCCGATACGTGGCAGCAACCGGTCTTCCTTGAGAACGTGCCGCAAAAGGCAATCGACGGATCTCTGTTTGATGAACGCGCCGTCCGCACCGCGCGCCACAAGCTCATCCTTCGCAAATACGACCTCTCGCCTGAGTTCCGCCCCGGCGAGTTGTACGATCTCGAAAGCGACCCCGGCGAGTCCACCAATCTCTACGCGAAACAGCCAAAGCTCGTTGCTGACCTCGCGGGGCAATTGGAGAAATGGGCAGTTGCCACGCGTGACGATACGGCGCTGGAGTTGGCGCGGCGGGCGCTGAGCGCGCATTGAGTACGCGTTGACAAGCGTAAGGCTACAGGCTACACTCTAATCAAAATGAAAATCAGGAACTTCGTCCATAAGGGTCTTAAAGGCCTCTACCTGGACGACAGTTCTAAGGGCCTGCCGGCGGAAGCAGCGGACAAGCTCCGTGCGATGTTGACGTATCTCCAGGACATGCAAAATCCGGAATCGTTGCTCTCGTTCCCACTCTGGAGGGCTCACAAGCTCGCTGGTGACCGCAAAGGTATTTGGAGTTTGCACGTCACGCGCAATTGGCGTCTGACATTCCGGATCGAAGAGGGCGAACTGGTCGACGTTGACTACGAGGACTATCACTAAGGAGAACACTATGCGCATGCTCAGCCCCGTTCACCCAGGCAGATTCCTGCGAACCGAGATCGTCGACGCCTACAACCTGTCGGTGACCGAAGCAGCGCGCGTTCTCGGTGTGTCCCGCCCCACGTTGTCGAGTCTCTTGAACGCCAAGGCGGATCTTTCCGGCGACATGGCCCTTCGCTTCGAGAAGGCTTTTGGCGTGGACATGGAAACGCTCATGCGCATGCAATCTTCTTTTGACATCGCGCGCACGCGCTCGCGAGAGAAACTGATCCGCGTGCGCAGGTTTGTGCCCGCCGCGTAATCAAAACCACCTGCCCCTGAAATCGTCTGACCGTAATTCGCCCAGGTAGGTGCGTTCCCGGCAGCCCGGCACTGCATGCTCGAACGCTTCCACTAACCACGCACCACCAATCGTGATCGACGCCTCATGTGAGGCGCATACGAGGAAATCCTGCCCCTCCGACATCCAATACCCCTCCTCGCCCGCGCCATACAGTACCTTGCTCCCCATGCTCACAGAGAAAGACACCTGGAATGATTCCAGTTCGATTTCGAGCCCAATCCCTCGTAATTGCCGAATCCGCTTGATGCCTCGCTCGGCCAGGATCTTCCGAACGATCTCGATTTTCTGCTCGTCAAAATAGTCGGTGTGGAAAGCAAGCATGTCGGAAGGGAGTTCGCCATCTGGCGGCGGATAGCAGTAACCCTTGATGCCCCATCGCTTCTCAACCAGGTCCCAGAGCGGCTTCGTCTCGTCAACCGTCAAGATACGCAGATAAGGAAGCGGACGTACCTTGCCCAACTCAAGCTGCGAGAGCGACTCGATGTACTGGAGAAATCGTCTTCGCTCGTCGTCCATCGCCGGAGTTCCCGGCTCGTTTCCGGGATACGCTAGAGAGTCGTCGGTCGCCTCGCGCCCGATCTTCCGGAGGCAACTCCTCAAATCGCTCATCGGTGGCAGGTCGTCCGGATCGAGCATCTCGACTTCCCGCAAAATTGCCTGCAGGATCATCCAGCGCGGGTAGACGGCAAACTCTTCGGGCGTGGCCTGGTCCGTTTTCCAACGACCTGTTCCCTGATGGAAGAGACGAAGCCCAAGCGTTTGATCCTTCTGCCACCATTCGTCATGCTGCGTTCGGCAGTACCGCCGTGCGGCGGTGTGAAGCGCTCTGGCCTCGTCCATCGTCTAGCCAGAATACCCCTTTGTCCAGCAAGGGCTTCCTTGGACTCGCACTTCACCCTTACTCCGTATACCGCTCCCCAATCCGCCCCAACGTCACCCGCCCCATCTTCTTCGCCACGCGCAGCAGCCGCACGAACACCTGCGCCGTTAGCAGCGCATCGCCGCCCGCTGTGTGCCGGTCGTGCGTCACCACGCCAAAGAACTCGCACAGCGCATCCAAAGTGAACCCCTGAATCTTCTTTTCAACGAACGCCCCGTCGCGCTCCAGGTGCAGCGCCAGATCCATCGTGTCCAGCGACTGGTTCTGCAACCCCACGTTCAAATTCCGCCGGCACGCAACATCCAGCGCCTGCACGTCATGCCCGATGTGATGGCCCACAATCACGTCACCGCGCAGGTACGGCAAGAATGCCTCCAGCGCCTCACCTTCGCTCATCCCGTCGCGCGCCTGGTCCCGAGTGATCCCGTGAATCTTCACCGACGACAGGTTGTAGGGAATGTGCAGCATCGCCTCAAACGAATCGCCGATCAGAATCTGACCGGCCTGCACCGCCACCGCGCCGATCGTGATGATCTTGTCCCGCCGCGGATCCGTTCCCGTCGTCTCCGTATCGAGCAGAATAAATCGCACGTCGCCCACCGGCGTCTCGTCCGTCCACGGGGCAGGGAAGCAGGCCTCGTATGCGCGCGCCACCTCCATGTCCGGCCGGTGCGACTCCCCCGGCCTCATGCCAACCCCCAACGCGAACTCGTAAACTCGAGCAGCTTATGGATCGCCGAAAACACCCGCCGCAGCAGCCACCGGCTGTACTTGTCCAGCGCCGCCGGCTCCACCACCGCATGGCCTTGCCGCGCCTTCAACCAGCACGCAATGCGGAACGCCTCCGCCGCATCTTGAAATACTTCCGCCGACTCCGGCATCGCTTTCCCCGCCGTTTCCAGCCGGCCCAGCGTGTGCGTGGTCCCCAAATCGCCTAACGCCACCGCGAACACGCGAGATGCATCGACAATCGGATCGATCGCCGCCGCGCCCAAATCCAGCGTCCGGCTCGTCCCACCGTCGAGGTCGATCACGAACTCCTCGAAGAAGGTCAACTGCGGCAATTGGGCCAGCGTGTCGTTCGCCAGAATGCGCACGAACCCCTTGCTCGCCCGGACCTCTCCGGCCACATGCTCTTCCAACGCCTCGGCGTAACTCCCGTCTCCGCTCACGCAGCGAAAGTCCAGCATCGCGCGGTTGTCCCACAGCATGTTCAAGACGGGATTGTCGATCAATTCAGAGTAAAAACTCTTCCATTCATCGAGCGTCAGCACCTGCGGCGCCTCGGTGCCCTCGGGCAACCTTTTTGCCGCCGCCTTAGCCAGCGCGCTCTTTCGCCACGACTCGCTTGCGTCCACCACGCCGCCCAACTTCGGCACCCATTCGCCCAACGCTTCCCGGCGGCCCATCACGCCAAAGCCAAGCCATTCCGCCGTCGCGCCCGCCTCTTCCTCCGCCAGCCGCGTCAGATTTCCGGCCGCCGCCCGTTCGAAGATGGCATCCACTCGCGCGCAACGATCCACCGCCCACGGACCCACTAACACCTCCGTCACCAACACCCGCGCCCGCTCGAGCAGCACCATCCGGTCCGCGTCGGTGCACCACGTATCCATCGCCGTGAGCAGCGATACGGGGTCGCGCCCCGTCAGCACGGCCAGGTCTGCCGCGCTCAACACGCCTATCTGTTTCCCGCCGTCCACGATCGCCAGCGAATCCACGCGCGCTTCGAGCATCTGCAGCCAGTAGGTCTCCACAATGTCGCCCGCACGCGCCTCCAAGCCCCCGAGGTTCCGGCCACAGGCGGCCATCCGCCGCGCCACGAACTCAGCCGATGGCGACGCCACATCCAACCAGTTCGAGCTTGCGTTCTCGGTCCGCGCGTCTGGCTTGCCCTCGTGTGCGCTTGTCCCTTTCGCGTACGTCTTGATCGCCGACAACTGCACGTCGAGGAACTGCCCCATCGATGGATACCGCTCCACCATCGCCTCGAAGGCCAGCGCTTCCAGCCCGTACAGAATCACATCGCTCGCCGTGCGCGCCGAATGCACGAACGACTGCGCATCGAGAAAGCGGTCCAACCCCAGCAAATCCCCTTCGCCCAACAGGTCGCGCAGATGCTCTCCCGCCGCGCCCTCCTCCAGTACTTCGACCTTGCCCTGCTGGATCACCCAGATCAGCGGGCCCCTTGCTTCCCCCTGGCGGAAGATGAATTCGTCGCCTTCATGGAACGCAATTCGCCCCGCGCCCGCCAATTGCAATAGATCGTCGTTCTGGATTTGGTCGAACGGCGGATTGGCCTTGAGAAAATCGGCCACACGCTGGCGGATGATCGTGGTGTTCACAGCTTCCCCCTCAGGAATCGAAAGCGGAGGAACGACACGGTTCGCACGCCGTTAGCATTGCATGATAACGCAGTTCGCGAACGTGCCCATGCCGCAAGGGCGGAACCGCCGGAACGGCGCCGCGCGGAAAATTTCGCTTGACCTGCTACTCTTGTGGCACTATGCTACTGATGTAGCATGTCAACGCCTCCCAACGATAAGCTCGCCCGCCGCGAACGCGAGATCATGGACGCCCTGTTCGCGCTCGGCAACCGCGCCTCGGCCGAAGAGATTCGCGAACGCCTCACCGACACGCCCAGCTATTCCGCCGTGCGCACCATGCTCGCGCGGCTGGAGGCCAAGGGCTTCCTTCGCCACACCGAAGAGGGCCTCCGCTACATCTATTCGCCCACCACTTCCCGCGCCTCGGCGCAGCGCACGGCCCTAGGCAAACTGGTACGCACGTTCTTCGGCGGCTCACCCCGCGAAACCGTCACCGCCCTGCTCAAACAGGAGCGTTGGACCGAAACGGAACTCGACGCTCTGCGCGCCGAAATCGACGCCGTCCGCAAGGAGAAAAGGAAATCATGACCTCCTCAATTTCAGACGCAATCATCTTTTTAAGCGGCTCCGTGGAGCTCTCCCTGCTCGCCAAAGCGACTATCCTGCTGGTGCTCGGCCTCGTCGCCGCGTGGTTTGCCGCGCGCCAACAGGCCGCCGTGCGCCATCTCGCCTGGGCCGCCACGTTCGCCGCGCTGGTCGTGCTTCCGCTCTTCCTCGCTGTCGCGCCGAAGGCCGTTATCGAAGTGCCCGTTCCGGTCACCGCTACCGCGTTTATCGTCGCCACGCCGCTTCCCCCAGGCGTCCCTCTTCCGCCGCTCCCGGTTCTCCCTTCCGCACCGCCGCCCGCCCCCCGTAGCGCGCTGCCGTCGTGGCAGGCCATCCTGCGCGCCCTTTGGATTGCCGGTGCGGTGTTCTTCCTCGCGCCCGTGCTGCTCGACATCTGGCGCCTACGCCGCCTCCGCCGCAACGGCCTCCCCTGGCCCGCCCTGCGTGATCGCTTCCCTATTGATCCGTCCGTCGAACTCCTGCTCCACGAAAGCATCCCCGCGCCGCTCACCTGCGGCCTGTTCCATCACGCCATCATCCTTCCCGCCGATGCTCCGGGGTGGACCGATTCCGAGCTTCGCTGCGCCCTCACTCACGAACTCGAACATGTACGCCGCCACGACTGGGCGGTCCATCTCGCCTCCCGCGCCATTGCCGCTCTGTACTGGTTTCATCCGCTCGTGTGGACCGCCTGGCGCCGCCTCTGTCTGGAAGCCGAGCGCGCCTGCGACGATGCCGTTCTGCAGAACGCCGAGAGCACCGACTATGCCGGACAACTGGTTTCGCTCGCCCGGCGCATGTCGAACTCACATGCCCAAATCGCCTTGGGCATGGCCCATCGCGGCGACCTCTCCACGCGCGTCTCCGCGCTCCTCGATCACACCTTGCCTCGTGGCCGCGCCAGCCGCCTGGCCGCCGTAGTCGCCATCGGTTGCGCCACCGTGGCTACGCTGACGCTCGCTCCCGTGAACGCCGTCGCTCAACCCGTCCCACCGCAATCCGCCGCGGCCGGGGCCTCCATCGGCGCTCCCGTTAAACGTGAATCGCGCGCCCGCGCAACGGCCCTCGACCGCGCCTTGTTTGAAGCCGCCGAAGCGGGAGAACTCACCGGCATCGGCGCGCTGCTCAACTCCGGCGCCAACGTCAACGCGCTCATTCAGGGCGACGGCACGCCGCTGCTCGCGGCCGCGCGCAAAGGCAATATCGACGCCGTCCGCCTCTTGCTCGACCGTGGAGCCGATCCCAACCTCGGCATCACCGGAGACGGCAACCCGCTTCTCGCCGCCGCGGGCGAAGGCCATATCGATTGTGTGCTGCTTCTTCTGGATCGTGGCGCAAAGCCCGACGCCGGCGTGAGCGGAGACGGCAATGCCCTCATCACCGCCGCGCAGAATGGTCACCTCGCCATCGCCGCCCTGCTTCTGGATCGCGGCGCCTCGATCGACCTCGTCATCCCCGGCGACGAAAACGCCATCATCCAGGCCAGCGAAAGCGGGCAACTCGCGATGGTGAAATATCTCACAGGCCGGGGCGCCAACGTCAACTCACGGGTGTGGGTCGAAGCCAGCGGCACCCGCCCCGCCGAATGGCGCACGCCGCTCAATCGGGCGCAGAAATTCGGGCACGCCGCCATCGCCGACTATCTCAAGTCAGTGGGCGCGCGCGAATAACTTACTCGCCGCGCTTCGGTCCTCGCGGTGGTCCCTTGGGCGGGCCCTTCGGTGGCCCAAATCTCTTCGGCGGACCCCCGCGGGATGGCGGACGCCCGCCCCCTGATGGCGGCCTATCGCCCCTTGGCTT
>JBDTVQ010000104.1:0-17779 GCA_040007195.1 Acidobacteriota bacterium
GAAAATCGAGCGCAACACGCAATTGCAGGGGCTCATCCGCTCCTTGCGGCCTAGTAGAAGGCCGAGTCCATGGCAGTATGCACACTGCTGGTTGGCAAGGGCGAGCGTTTCAGTTCGAGTCCATTCCATATTGATCCGTTTTCTCTCTTCCTCTGGGTTTCTGCCGCCCTCCAGTTGGCGGGCAGAACCAATAGAAGAAATACTAGCGAATGGGCGGGATTCGTCAATATCGGCTAGATTTCAATCCATCTCCATACCCCTATCTGTGGGGGGATAGCTTGGCAAGCCACTATAAACAAACACAATAGTAGCTAGCTGACGGTAAATTAAAAAATGATAATCATTGATAATTTCTTATGGCACCTACACTTCTTTTGAGCTATATTTCATCTAGCTATCGGAAGGAAGGCTCGAAACGTAATGCTGATGATCGACATACTCACCGCGCTAAAGGCCAATTTGAATTCGCGCATCCGCAACGGCGAACTGACGGAACGCAACCTCGCCAAACGCATCGGGCTGTCCCAAGCCCACATGCACAACGTATTGAAAGGCGCGCGGATCCTTACTGCCGAGGTCGCCGATCTTTTGATGTTGGAGTTGAACCTGACAGTTTCGGATTTATTCACCGAGGAAGGCATGATGGCGAAGCGGCGGCCTCCGGGCACGGAGCACAGGCTGACAGTGGTCGCTCAGGTGGAACGCGTGGCAGGCCGGCTGGCCACTTCGCGGTAGGTGGCCAGAACTTCCCGCGCGGTTTGATCCCATGAGAATCGATTGATCCGCTCTTTTCCCCTGGCAATCAAAGTCTCGCGGAGTTGTGGATCCACGAGAATTTCTTTCATCCCCCGCGCAATTTCGAATACGTTTTCCGGGTTCACTGTTATCGCCGCATCCCCCACCACCTCGGGCAGCGAACTGACATTCGAGGTCAGGACAGGTGTTCCGCATGCCATGGCTTCCAGGGGCGGCAGGCCAAAACCCTCATACAACGAGGGGAACGCAAACAGCTCGGCGGATTCGTAGAAAGCCTGCAGCGTGTCTTGCGGCACGAAGCCGAGGAAGCGGACGGCGCCGCCGACACGCATCTGGTGCACGGAGCGGCGTACGCTGGGGTGCTGGGCGATGTCGTCGCCAATAATGATCAGCCGCAGGTCGTTGTATTCAGGGTGCGAGGCAAGCTCCCCGCGCAGCACCGAAAAGGCTTCGATCAGCCGGGGAACGTTTTTCTGCGGCTTGATGGTGCCCGCATATAGAACGTAGCGGTAGTTCACCTGGTAGCGCTCCAGTGAGCGCTTGCGCTCGGCACGGCCTGGCTCGTCGGCGGCCAAGGCAAGGTAGCGCGGGTCGAGCGCATTGGGAATCGTACGCAGCAGGTTGGGCGGAAGCCGGAACACCTCTTCCACATCGCGCCGCGTGGCTGTCGACACCGTGATCACGCGACTGGCGCGCAACAGACCGCGGCGGCTCTTCCACAGGCTCATTTGCGTGACGATTCGGGAGTCGACGGAGTACAGGTGGCGGCTCATATCGTGAATGGTCACCACGTATGGCCGGAGCATCCACAGCGGCACTCGATTCAGGGGGATGTGATACAGGTCGGCCTTGAACCGGTTGAGGAACATCGGAAAGGCGATGTTGTCGCGGAGCGCGCGATCGCTGCGCGCGTACGGTACAACGTGGAAGTTCGCCGGAAGGCCGGCAAAGTCGGCTTCATTCGTGGTTGAGCAGACCAGGAAAAATTCGTCCTGCCGCTCAATATGGGCGAGCGTATGGACGAGGTTCCGGATGTAGGTGCCGATGCCGAAGTCGCGGAGGTGCCGGGCGTCAAGAACAATACGCAACTGTTAGCCCCCCGGGACGGCGTTCGGTTTTCATCAGGCGGACGTCGTGGCGAACTTCCAGGCATAGAGCGGGAAGCGGTCGGTGAGCATGGCCACTTTGCGGCGCACGGCGGCTTCGGCCGCGGCGAGTTTTTCTTCGCCTTGCGGGATGGCCGTGAGCACTTCGGCGATGAGCGTGGCCACTTCTTTCATCTCGGCAACGTCGAAGCCGCGCGTCGTTACGGCGGGGCTGCCGAGACGAATGCCGCTTGGGTTCATCGGAGGGTTCGTGTCGAAAGGAATGGCGTTTTTGTTGGCCGTGATGTAGGCGCGGTCGAGCGAGTGTTCCGCTTCTTTACCGCGAACGCCTTTAGAGAAGACGTCGACCAGCAACACGTGCGTGTCGGTGCCGCCGGAGACGACCTTAAATCCGGCCTGCATCATTCCCTCGGCAAGCGCGGCGGCGTTGGCCTTCACGCGGCGCTGGTATTCGGCGAATTCCGGCTGAAGCGCTTCCAGGAAGCACACGGCCTTGGCCGCAACCACATGCACGAGCGGCCCACCCTGGTGTCCAGGGAAAACATTGCGATCAATCGCGGCCGCAAGCGATTCGCGGCACAGAATGAGGCCCGAGCGCGGTCCGCGCAGCGTTTTATGCGTCGTCGAGGTGACGATGTCGGCCCACTCGCACGGGTTCGGATGCACGCCGCCCGCCACGAGCCCGGAAAAGTGCGCCATGTCCACCATGAACAGTGCGCCCACCGAATCCGCAATCTGCCGGAAGCGGGCAAAATCGATGATGCGCGGGTAGGCGCTGCCGCCGGCCACGATCAGCTTGGGTTTGCTTTGCTCAGCCAGCTCGGCGAGCTTGTCGTAGTCGATGCGCTGGTCGTCCGGCCGTACGCCGTAACCCACGATGTTGTACAGCTTGCCCGAAAAGTTCAGCTTGTGCCCGTGCGTCAGGTGCCCGCCGTGGGCCAGGTCCATTCCCAGAATGGTGTCGCCCGGATTGAGCACGGCCGAGTAGGCAGCGGCATTGGCTTGCGAGCCCGAGTGCGGTTGCACGTTCGCGTGTTCGGCCTTAAAAAGCTGCTTGGCCCGGTCCCGCGCCAGGTTCTCCACAATGTCGGCGTACTCGCAGCCGCCGTAATACCGCTTGCCCGGATAGCCTTCGGCGTACTTATTCGTGAACACACTCGAGGTGGCTTCCAGCACGGCTTCGGAAGTGAAATTTTCGCTGGCAATCAGTTCCAGCCGCGTATTCTGCCGGTCAAGCTCTTTCTGCAGCGCATCATAGACGGCGGGATCAACCTCAGCGAGGGACCGTGCCATCCGCTTCTGTTCTTGGGTATTGGTGCTAGGCATGTATTTTAGGATTCGCTTTCGAGCTGCGTGATCTTCGCCACACGGCGCGCATGGCGGCCGCCATCAAACGGCGTGGACAGAAACACGTCGAGCAGTTGTTTCGCCTCGGGCTCTTCGGTGAACTTCGCGCCGAGCGTCAGGACGTTCGCGTCATTATGCGCGCGCACGAGCGTGACCTCGTCGGCATGCGTTCCCAGGGCGGCGCGGACCCCGTGAATCTTGTTGGCGGCGATGGACATCCCCACGCCTGACGAGCAGACGAGGACGCCTCGCTCCGCTTCGGCCGATGCTACCGCCCGGGCCACCTTAGCGGCCCAATCCGGATAGTCGGTGGACTCCGTGGACGTGGTCCCGAAGTCGTTCACGTCGTGGCCCTCTGCCTTCAAATAGTCCCGCAGTTTCTCCTTCAATAAGAAGCCCGCGTGATCGGCAGCTATGGCGATTTTCATAGGGATAGACCTTAATTTTAACATGCTAGAATGAGGCTTCCCCTGACAAATTTATGCTCTGGAGCAAGCTCTTTATCCCCACGTTGCGAGAAGACCCGGCCGACGCCGAGGTCGCCAGCCACCGCCTGATGGTCCGCGGCGGCTACGTGCGCCAACTCTCGGCAGGCCTCTACAGCTACCTCTTCCTCGCCCAGCGGTCGATGCTCAAAATCACCGCCATAATTCGAGAAGAGATGGACGCCATGGGCGCTCAGGAGTTCTTCCTGCCGGCCCTCCATCCGGCTGAAGTGTGGCAGGAATCCGGCCGCTGGGACGTTATGGGCGACAACATGTTCCGCCTGAAGGACCGCTTCGGCCGCCCGCTCTGCCTCGGCATGACGCACGAAGAGATCATGACCGTCATTGCCCGTGGCGAGCTCCGCAGCTACAAACAACTGCCCCAGATCTGGTACCAGATCCAAACCAAGTTCCGCGACGAGCCCCGCCCAAAAAGCGGTCTCCTCCGCACGCGCCAGTTCACGATGAAGGACAGCTACTCCTTTGACGTCGACGCCGCCGGCCTCGACCGCTCCTTCGATGCCCACCACGCGGCGTATTGCCGGATTTTTGACCGCTGCGGCCTCAGCTACTTTGACGTGCAGGCTGACTCAGGCGCCATGGGCGGCTCGCAGTCCAACGAGTTCATGGTCGTCACCGACGCCGGTGAAGATCTCGTCGTGCACGCGCCCGCATCGAAATACGCCGCCAATATGGAGAAGGCCGTCAGCGTACCGGTGCACCCCACCGTGCCTGACCCCGAAGGCGACCTTGCCCCCGAAGAGTTCCACACGCCCGGCCAGAAGACCATCGCCGAAGTGAGCGCGTTCACCAGGCTGCCCGAAACCGCGCAGATGAAGAGCCTCATCATGGCCGCCGACGGCAAGCTCGTCATGGCCGTGCTGCGCGGTGACCACTCGCTCAGCGAGACCAAATTCGCCTCGCTCGTGGGCGCGCAGGAAGTCCGCCCGGCTCATCCGGAAGAGATGCGCGAAGCGCTTGGTGCCGATGCCGGTTCGCTCGGTCCCGTCGGTGTAAAGAAGATGCGCATCGTCGCCGACAACGCCCTCAAAGGCCGCAAGAACATGATCTGCGGCGCGAACAAAGACGACTACCATCTGCGCAACGTCACCCCGGGCGAGGACTTCCAACCCGAGTGGGCCGACATCCGCCAGGTGACCGTGGGCGACACCTGCGTCGGCACCGGCGAAGCGCTGCGCATCGAGAAGGCCATGGAAGTGGGCCACATCTTCAAACTCGGCTACAAATACTCCGAGTCGATGGGCCTGCGCGCCCTCGGCGAAGACGGCAAAGAGTTCACGCCCATCATGGGCAGCTACGGCATCGGCGTCGAGCGCATCCTCTGCGGCGCCATCGAGCTGTTCCACGATAAGGACGGCATCATCATGCCCGTCTCCATCGCGCCATTCGCCGTCGTCGTCACGCCTGTGAATTTGAGCGACGCCGCTCAGCGAAGCGCGGCCGAGAAGCTCTACGCCGAATGTAAGGCGCTAGGCCTCGATACCGTACTCGACGACCGCGACGAACGCCCTGGCGTGAAGTTCAAAGACGCCGAACTCGTGGGCATTCCGTTTCGCATCACCGTCGGCAAAAAGCTCAGCGAGGGCAAAGTCGAAATCGTCGTGCGCGCCGGCAAGATCATGACCGAAGCTACCGTCGAAGAGGCCGCCGCCAAGGTCGCCGCGATGGCGCAAGAGGCAATGCCGAAACTGAGAGCCTGAACCTTACGCATACGACAATGGCCATCGACTGGGCGGCGGTTCGCAGCGAATTCCCTGCACTCGAAAAGTGGACCTTCCTCAACTCGGCCACCTTCGGCCAGATGCCCCGACGCACCGTCGAGGCCATGCAGCAGCACTTCGACCATCGCGACGATCTCGCCTGCTGGGATTTTCTCGAATGGTTCGACGACGCCGACGAGGTCCGCCGCTCCATCGCTCAGCTGGTCAACTGCCAGGCGGACGACATCGCCTTCATCCCCCACGCCGCCACTGGCCTTTCTCTGCTCCTGGGCGGCATCGATTGGAAGCCCGGAGACCGCGTGATCTCGTTCCCTAACGAGTTCCCGAACAATCTCTACTTCCCATCGCTGCTCAAAGACCACGGCGTGGAGTTCGTTGAAACCGATTGGGACGGCCTGCCCGGCGCATTGAACGACCGCACCCGCGCTGTGGTTGCCAGCACTGTCAACTACACCAACGGTTTTCGGCTTCCTCTCGAAGAACTATCCCACCTCACGCGCGAACGGGGCATTCTGCTTTACCTCGACGGCACCCAAAGCGTCGGCGCACTGCAAACCGACCTCGGCGCGATCCGCCCTTCGATGTTTACGGTCCACGGCTATAAATGGCTGCTGGCTCCCACCGGTGCGGCCTTCATGTACGTCGCTCCCGAATTGCGCGAGCAGTTGAAGCCCAACGTCGTCGGCTGGCGCAGCGATCACGACTGGCGCAACGTCGCCAACCTCCACCACGGCGCCCCCCGCTTCAGCGCAGCCGCCGAGCGCTATGAGGGCGGCATGCTCGCCTTTTCGCTCATCTATGCCATGGGCGCGAGCGTCAACATGTTGCTCGAACTTGGCCCCGCTGCCATCGAGGCCCGCGTGCAGCAACTGGCCGAAGCCTGCCGCGCCATTGTCCGCAACCTCGGTGGAAAGCTCCTCTACGACGAACGCCCGCACTTCGATTCCGGCATCATCGCCGCGCGCTTCGAAGGGCACGACGCACCCACCCTCGCCCGCCGCCTCAAGCAGCAAAACGTGCTCGTTTCCGCGCGCCACGGCAACCTCCGGGTTAGTGTACACTTTTACAATAGTCAAGAAGATTTGGATCGGTTGGGGAACGAGCTTGGAAGGCTCGTATAAGATGCTGATCCGCACGTGAATACTAGCGACGTAGAAGACCAATTACAACGAATCATCACTAGCCGCCCGTTCCGAGCCAGCAAGCGCATGAAGCGCTTTCTGGAGTTCACGGTACGGCAAGTGATGGAAGGCAAATCGGGCGAGATCAAAGAGGCGCTTGTAGGCGTCGAGGTATTTGATCGTCCGGCCGATTACGACCCCCGCATCGACCCGATCGTGCGCGTCGAAGCCCGCCGTTTGCGCCAAAAAATTGAGCAGTATTACGCTGCCGAAGGTGCCCGCGATCCGGTGCGAATCGAGTACATCAAAGGTGGCTACGCACCGCTCATCGGGCAGTCGTCGCGCGAGATAGCAGCGCCCTCCGCGGCCCCGCTGGGAACCATCCGGTCCGTGCTCGTGCTCCCCTTCGCCAGCCTGGGAGCGGACTCCGATCAAGAGTATTTCAGCGACGGCCTCACGCAGGAGTTGATTCACGCCTTTACGCGCGTCAGCGGCCTGCGCGTGCTCGCCTGGAACACATCCGCCCGCCTGCGCGGCAAGTCCGCCCAAACTCCCGATGTGAACGATCAGGCCCAGGCCGACGTCATTGTCGAAGGCAGCGTCCGGCGTCAGGGCGACCGCGTGCGTGTCCATGTCCAAATCGTCGAAGCGAAATCGGACTTTTACCTCTGGACCGACACTTTCGAGCGCACCATCGGCGACCTGTTCGCGCTGCAGGAAGAGATCGCCAAGTCCATCGCCTCCGTGCTCCGCATCCAATTGGCCACGCCCAGCGCGCCCCGTCCCAACTATCGCGTCGAGGCCCACGACTTCTACCTGCGCGGCCGCCACGAATGGTTCCGCCGCACGGAGCAGTCGCTCCGCCAAAGCATCGTCCTGTTCGAGCGCGCCATTCAGGAGGACGAGCGCTGCGCCCCCGCTTGGGCAGGACTCGCCGACGCGTGCAGCCTGCTGGCCGATTACGGTTTCGAACCCACTGCCTCGGCCATCGAAGAGGCGCGGCCCGCCGTGATGCGGGCGCTCGATCTCGATCCCAGCCTCGCCGAAGCCCACACCTCGCTCGGCTTTATCAAGAGCTTCTTCGACCGCGATTGGGCCGCGGCCGAACAGTGTTACCGCACGGCCATCGCACTTAACCCCGGCTACGTCACGGCACACCATTGGTATGGACTCGACCTGCTCGGCCTGCTCGGCCGTTTCGACGAAGCCCGCGTCGAAATGGAGATCGCCACGCGCCTCGATCCGCTGGAACCGGTGATCATCGAAGGCCTTCCCTACCTCTCCCTGCTGGGCGGCGATTTCGAGGATGCCGAAATGGGCTTCCGTAAGTTGATCGCCAGCGCGCCGCACGTCGCCAAAGGCTACACCGGCTGCGGCCGCGCGCTATGGGCGCAAGGCCGCCATGCTGAGGCGATCGAGATGCTGGAACGAGGGCATAGCCTGCTGGGTGATGTGCCCAGCGTGCTCGGTGCGCTCGCTCAGGTGTACGGTACCGCCGGCAACGAAGCGGAAGCCCGGCGCTACCTGGCCACGCTCTACGAGATGGCCAAAACGCGGTACGTACCGACAAGTTGCCTGGCGTTGGCCCACGCAGGATTAGGCGAATGCGAACTCGCGCTCGATCACCTCGAACGCGGCGTCGAACATCGCGAACTGCCCCTGAGCCACATGAAGGTCCACCCGGCCTACAACGCGCTCCGCGGGCATCCGCGCTTCCACAAGTTGCTGATCAAGATGAATCTGGTGGGGTGAGAATGGGTTGTGGTGAAATCACTGCGCCTGTTGGTCGCGCTCGCATTCTGTGCACGCATCGTCGCCGTACGCCAACTGGCTCATCGACCCCCTAAAAACCGAGTGAGTTTATCTGCGTTCATCCGCGTCCATCTGCGGCTAAATACTCTTCAGCAATCCCGCCAGCAAAGCCGTCCGGTCCGCAATCCGATCCACCAGAATGCTCTCGTGCCGAGCGTGCGCTCCCTCGCCAACCGAGCCTAATCCATCCAGCGTCGGTATCCCCAACGCGGCCGTGATATTTCCATCCGACCCGCCGCCGGTGGACGACTCCTCCACATCGAGGCCCATCTCTTTCGCCAGCCGGATCGCCAACTTCGCCAGCCGCACCACACCCGCCGAACGCTCCATTGGAGGCCGGTTCAACCCGCCTTCCAACACCAGCCGGCACCGCTTGTCCACCGCCTTCAGCTTCCCAAACTTTCCCGAAAGCTTCGCAAAATCGCGCAGCGTCGGAACCCGAATATCGATCTCCGCCGTCGCCTCCTGCGCGATCACGTTCGATCGCGTGCCGCCCTGCACCACGCCCACGTTCACCGTCACCCCCCGCTTCAAATCGGTGAACGCCGAGATTGCCTCCACCTGCCGCGCCATCTCCAGCACGGCGCTGGCGCCCGACGCGAAATCCACGCCCGCATGCGCCGCTACACCCTCCACCTTCAGCGCATAGCGCCCAATCCCCTTCCGCGCCGTCTTCAACTTCCCCGCCAGCCCCGTCCCCGGCTCCAGCACCAGCACCGCATCGCTCGCCTTCGCCATCTTCACCGTCAAATCCTGCGACGCGTGGCTCCCAATCTCCTCGTCGCAATTGATCTGCAGCACCACCTTTTTCGCCACCGGGACATCCAACTCGCGCAGTGCCCGCACCGCGAACACCAGCTGCGCCATGCCGCCCTTCATGTCGAGCACGCCCGGCCCCCACAGCCGCCCCTTCTCCGCGCGCCACGGCATGGCTTTCAACGTCCCCAGCGGCCAAACCGTATCGCTGTGCCCGAGCGCTAATATCTGCCCGGTCTTCCGCTTCGGACCCGGCAGGTCGAACTCCACCAACATATGCCGCCCGTAGCGTCCCGCCGCCACCGTCTTCACCTTGGCGACGTCGGATACCTTCGCCGCAAACAGATCGTTGAACCGCCCGATATCGGCCGCCGACTCGCTCGGCGACTCGCACTCCACCAACTCCCGCAGCATCGCCACCTGTTTGGACTGTGACGCCGTCGCCGCCGCCAACACACTCTTCATCCCGATCTTTTCCATGCAGACGCTATAATAACGGCTTCACCCCAAATGGTAGAACTCGACATCCTCGCGATCCGCGCTTTGCTGCCGCATCGCTACCCGTTCCTCCTGGTCGACCGCATCCTCGACGTTGGCGACGACTACATCATCGCCATCAAAAACGTCACCGCCAACGAACCCCAGTTCACCGGCCACTTTCCCGATTTCCCCATCATGCCCGGGGTCCTCATCATTGAAGCCATGGCCCAGGCTGCGGGTGTACTCGTGCTCGGCAAAATCGAGGACCGCGCCAACAAACACGTCTTCCTCGCCGGCGTCGACGAGGCCCGCTTCCGCCGTCCCGTCATGCCGGGCGATCAGATGCGCATCGAGATCAAAGTCGTCCACGGCCGCCCCACGCGCATCAAGGCGCAGGGCAAGGCATTCGTCGGCGATCAATGCGTTGCCGAAGCCATGCTCGTCTGCGTGCTGCAGGATAAGGGCGGCGCTTCCCAAATTTAGCGCCGCAAGGGCCTCCGATGCCCATTCATCCCACGGCCATCATCGACCCCGCGGCTAGCATCCACGCCGATGCCGAAGTCGGCCCGTACTGCATCGTCCAGGGGGAAGTCTCGATCGGTGCGCGCACGCGCCTGATCGCCCACGCCTTCCTCGAAGGCCCGCTCACCGCCGGCGAGGACAACACATTCTTCCCGTACTGCTCCATCGGCGCCGAACCGCAGGACGTGAAATTTAAGGGCGAGCGCTCCGAAACCCGCATCGGCAACGGCAACCGCTTCCGCGAGTTCGTCACCGTCCATCGCGGCACCGAGGGCGGCGGCCTCGTCACCTCCATCGGCGACGACAATCTTCTTCTCGCCTACACGCACGTCGCCCACGACTGCTCGATCGGCAGCCACAACATCTTCTCCAACGGCTCCACCCTGGGCGGCCACGTCGTCGTCGGTGACTGGGTCGTGCTCAGCGGACTCTGCGCCGTCCACCAGTTCTGCCGCGTCGGCAACCACGCCATCATCGGCGGCGGCAGCATCATCACGCAGGACGTCGCGCCCTACTCCATGACCGTTGCCCCGCGCGAAGCCAAGCTGTTTGGCGCGAACAAGGTCGGCCTCCAGCGCCGCGGCTTCTCCGAGGACAGCGTGAACGCCCTCCATAAGCTGTTCCGCCTGCTCGGCTCCAAGGCGCTGAACACGTCGCAAGCTATTGAGAAAATAAGATCCGAAATTCCGCAATTACCCGAAGTCGTCGAAGTGCTCGACTTCATCGAGCGCTCCACGCGCGGAGTCATTAAGTGAGCGGCCCGCCCAAGAGTCCGGCCACCGCCCCTAGTGGCGCAAACCCCGCGCCCGCCGCCCGCCGCTATGCCATCCTTTGCGGCAACGGCCGCTTCCCCGTTCTTGCCCTCGAAGAAGCCCGCAAGCTCGGCGACGACCCCGTGGCCATCTGCATCCGCGACGAAGCCTCGCCCGACATTGAGCGCCTCGCGCCGAATTGCCACTGGGTCACCATCGCCGAACTCGGCAAGTTGATCGACATCTGCCACAAAGAGAACTGCGCCGATCTAATGATGGCGGGCCAGGTGAAGCATGTCTCCATCTTCAGCAGCCTCACGCCCGACTGGCGGCTCGCCCGTGTGCTCTTCAAGGCCGCCACCAAGAACACGGACTCCCTCATTGGCGGCGTCATCGATGAACTCGCCCGCGAAAACATCCGCGTCGTCGACTCCACCTCGCTCCTCAAATCCCAACTCGCGGCCGTTGGCCCGCTCACCGGCCGCAAGCTCACCTCCGAAGAGGAAGCCGATGTCCGCTACGGCCGCCGCATTGCCGCTGCGCTCTCCGGCTTCGACGTCGGCCAAAGCGCGGCCATTTGCGACAAAGCCTGCGTCGCCCTGGAAGCCATGGAGGGCACCGACGCCATGCTCCGCCGCGCCGCCTCGCTCACCGGAGGCCGCCGCCTTACCCTTGTCAAAGGCTCGCGCCGCCGCAAACACCTGCTCTTCGACGTCGCCGTCCTCGGCCTCGCCTCCATTGCCGTTCTCCAGGAGACCAACACCACCGCCGTCGCCGTCGACGCAGGCCGCACCCTCTTCCTCGACAAGAACGACATGCTCGCCCGCGCCCGCGATGCCCGCATCGCCATCGTCGGTTACCCTCCGGAAGAATAGAATGTCCCAGTCGCCCACACCCCCCACTGGCCAGGCCGCCCCAATCCCCTCACCCACGGAGCTAGGCGCCCCCCTACCCCGCATCGCCGTCGTCGGCTGCGGCGCCTTCGGCCGCAATCACCTCCGAGTCGTCCGCGATTCCGATCGCGCCCACCTCGCCGCTGCTGTCGACACCGACCCCGCCAAAGCCCAGGCCGCCGCTGCCGAATTCGGCTGTCCCGCCATCACTGATCTTTCCCAACTTGCCGGACTCGCTGACGCAGCCATCGTCGCCGTCCCCACCACGCTCCACGCCGGCGTCGGCTGCACCCTCATGCAGGCCGGCCTTGATGTTCTCATCGAAAAGCCCATCGCCTCCACCCTCGCCGAAGCCCAACGCCTGGTCGACACCGCGACACAATTCGACAGAATTTTACAGGTCGGCCATCTGGAGCGCTTCAACCCTGCCGTCATCGCCCTCGCCAAAGCGGTGCGTCTTCCCCTCTTCTTCGAAGTCCACCGGCTCAGCCTCTTCGCCCCCCGCAGCCTCGACGTTGATGTCGTCCTCGACCTCATGATTCACGACCTCGACATCGTCCTCTCCCTCACCGGCGAGATGCCCATCGAAGTCCGCGCCGCGGGCATCCGCATCCTCTCGGAGAAGGTCGACATCGCCAACGTCCGCCTCGCCTTCCCGGGCGGCTGTGTCGCCAATCTCACTGCCAGCCGCGCCTCCACGGAAAAGGTCCGCAAACTCCGCCTGTTCCAGCCGCACGAGTACATTTCCATCGACTACGCCCGCCAGGACGGCATGATCATCGCCGTCGACGCCGGCCGCCAGATTGGTTTTCGCCCGCTCGCCACCACGAAGCGCGAACCCCTCTCGACACAATTCGACAACTTCCTCGACTCCATCGCCAGCCGCGCCGGAGACCCCGCCTCCCCCTTCACGCCACCGCGCGTCGATGGCGCAGCCGGAACGCGAGCGCTGGCTGTGGCGTCTGACATTCTTGTTAAGATCGAGGAGCACGCGCGCATCGTCAATGCTCGACTCCACGCCCACGAGCAACGCTGAACCCCTCATCCTGCTCGAATCTCCGCAGTTGGAACGACCCCGGTGGGGCACCTCCGCCGTGGGGTCGGTCCTCGTGCATATCCTCGTCGTCTTTATCTGGATCTTCGTACCCATTCCCGACACCTACGATCCCGGCCAGCGCGGAAGCATCAGCGAACTGCGCCTGACGCCGCTCGTCATGCCGCCCGACCTGGTAAAGCCCCGCCAGCCGGCCCAATCCAACGCCGCCGCCGACGTCACGCTCGACAAACTCCTGGCTCCCCCCGTCCCTAAGCCGCAGCCCGCCCGCGTCAGCGTCCCAGCCCCGCCCACCATCCGCGTCCCCACGCCTGGACCCGCGCCCGAGGCCCAGCCCAAACCGATCGAAGCCCCCAAGATCGACATCAAGAATCCCGAACCGTTCGAGGTCGCCAAGACCCTGCCGCCCGGCGTCGGCTCGCCGACGGCCCCTCCGCAAATTCAGCCCGCCGAGCGCCCGCCCACGCAGGATCCGCCTAAGCTGGCGTTTGAAAACGTCGGCGGAGCAACCGGCGTGCGCCCTGGTGGCAGCGCAACGGCCGCCCGCATCCCCGCACCGCCCAAGAACACCGTGGAAGAGGCCACACGCGCCGTGGCGCGAGGGCGTGGCAGCGGGGGCATCACGGTCGGCGACCTCGGCGACGGCATCGGCGGTGTCGCCCCTTCGCTCGGCCAGCCCACCGGCTCGCCCAAGAACCTAAGCGCCCTGGAGCTTCTCAGCGACCCCATGGGCATCGACTTCAAGCCCTACCTCATCCGCATCCTCGCCACCGTCAAGCGCAACTGGCAGGCGGTGATGCCCGAAAGCGCCCGCATGGGACGGCGTGGCCGCGTCCAGATCCAGTTCGCAATTTCGCGCGACGGCAATGTCCCCAAGCTAGTCATCGCGACCTCCTCGGGAGCCGACGCCCTCGACCGCGCCGCCGTCGCCGGCATCAGCGCCTCCAACCCCTTCCCGCCCCTCCCAGCCGAGTTTCAGGGACAACAGGTGCGGCTGCAATTCACCTTCCAATACAACATGCCCACGCAGTGAGGCCGCCCGCCGTATGAGACGATCCAGGCATACAATCGGCTCTCAACCAGCAGCCGGCTTCTCGCTATGACCCGCCCGCGCCTCCAAATCGCCCTTGCCTCGTTCGCCGCCTTAGCCGTCGGAGCCGCGTTCCTCCTCACAGGCGAAATCCGCCTCGTGGTCTGGATTTTCCTGGCCGGCTTAGGGGTAAAAAGCTGGATCGCCTACAAGAAAGAAACACTGGGTTGACCAGCACTTCCCCTAAGGCCGCAGCCAGGAATTCAGGTAATCAGTACCTGGGGGCTTAAGGTATTCTTCCGACTTACTTGTCTCTAAGGATCTGCTCTAATCATCCGAAGAGACTAAATGAGTAAGGCAGAGTGTCTTGAGTAAACGTCCCAGTTTGGAACATACGTTTCGAAATGGTACGTCGAATTGGAACGGCCAGTTTCAACTCGGAACGAGGGCGCGGCGGCCGGAGGGCTCCGCGGTAGATACCAAGTTCCGCAGCAACATTGCCGGGCCTAAGGCGCAAGGGCTTAGGGCAACCACCTAAAGCCTGAGCGGACAGAGACATCCAGACACTCTAAGGGCCACCAAGAGCCTTCCTTACTCGACCGATTGGCATTGGCTTGGGAACGATCACCAGAGATGGTCTCCCGTGTGCACTAAGACGGGCATCAGGTTTCTACCTGAGTGCCAGTCAGGCCTCGAATCCGACCAGTGTTCGAAGCCGCTGTTGAGCCGGTCCAATCTTTCTGGAGGATTTGGTATGCCCGCGAGTCGTGCAGCTGCCGTTAGGGTCAGCACAACAACGAGAATCAGTTCCCGCCGTGGAGCCGCCGCCGTAGCGACAGCAAGGCAGGTGGAGCCTCAGCCGGTTCCCACAACTACCCGCGATCGTGTGATCTTAGAGCATCTGCCGCTGGTGAAAGCCATCGCGGTCAGGGTCCACGAAAACCTCCCTGTGCACGTTGATCTGGACGACCTTGTGCATGCCGGCATCCTCGGACTGTTCGACGCGGTCACCAAGTTCGACCCCGAAAAGCAGGTTGCCTTTTCCAGCTACGCCAAGCACCGCATCAAAGGCGCCATCCTCGACAGCCTGCGCCAGCTCGACTGGGCCTCGCGTGACCTCCGCCGCCGCCACAAACAAGTGGAAGCCGCCACGCGGGATCTTGCCGCCACGCTGCAGCGCAATCCGACCGAAGCCGAAGTCGCCGAGAAGATGGGCGTCAAAGAAGATCGCTGGCGCACGATGATGGTCGACCTCCGCAACGTCGGTCTCATCTCCGCGTCCACGCGCGTCCAGGAAGGCGACGACCTTCCTCCCCCGGACTTTCCCAGCAGCCCGGACACCCAACCCGACGTCATGTGCGTTCGCGAACAGATGCGCTCCGCGCTCTCGCAAGCCATGAAAGTGTTGCCGGAACGTTATCAGAAGGTCGTTCTGCTTTATTACAGCAACGAAATGACGATGAAGGAAATCGGTGGCGAACTCGGAATCAACGAGAGCCGTGTGTCACAGATCCACAAATCGGCACTCGAAAAGATGGCTGCCGCACTGGAACAGACCGGCATCAAATCCAGCGCCGCCTTCGCGGAATAACCGTCCGGCCAGCAGGTTTTGAGCACCGTCGTCGGCTTGACCGCCGTGAGCGTCGGACCCGCTTGTGCGTCCTGAGGGCCCTACCCGCTTATGCGTGGTGGGCACCCTCCCCGCTTGGGCGCCGTGAGCGTCGGACCCGGTCGAGCGTGATGCTCACCCTCTCTGGCTCGAGCGCGGCGAGCGCCAGTCTCGGCTTGAGCGCGCCGAGCACCAGTGGCGGCTGGGCCCTTCTCGGCCCCGGCCCGCCCCCCTACTCGATCGATATGCTGTACGGCATCAGCCGCAGGTAGGCGCCGTTCTGCATCACGCGCCAGTCCAGCCCAGGTGTCAATTGCCGCAGCATCCTCGCTGCCCGCGCCTGCAGCCAGGCGTCCGGGCCTTCCGCCAGCGTCTCCACCGGCGAATTGAAGATCTGCTCGAAGACGCTCTTCTTTAACGGATACTGAATCAACTGCACCGAATCGCCGTCGGCGATCTTGGCGCGTTGTTTGACAAGGGTGATCGCCGTTTCCAAACCGCCCATCTGATCGACCAGCCCATTCTGCTTGGCCGTCACGCCCATCCACACCCGGCCGCCGGCAAACGGCTCCACTTCGTCGACTTTTTTCTTCCGTCCCGTGGCCACTCGCTGCAGGAACGTCCGGTAAACTGCCTGGACACCTTCGTGCAATTTGGCCCTGCCTGCCTCGGTCAGCGGCTTCGATGAGCTATCGATCGCCGCATTCTTGCCGCGCTGAATAATCTCGACGTTTATGCCCAGCTTCTTGTAGAGCTGTTCCAAATTCACTTTGCCGAAAATCACGCCAATCGACCCTGTGATCGTGTTCGGATAGGCGAGTAGGGGATCGCCACTCATGGCAATGTAGTAGCCGCCCGAAGCGGCCACATCGGACATCGAGATCACCAGCGGCTTCTTCGCGCTCAGCCGCTTCACTTCGTGCAGAATCTCGTCGCTCGCAATGGCATCGCCGCCCGGCGAATCGACGCGCAGGATAACCCCGCGGACCCGGCTGTCTTCCGCAGTATCGCGCAACAGTTTGGTGAACGTCGTCGAATAGATCGCCTCGGTCTCGTTGAAGCCACCCGGTGAACTGCCGCGCAGAATCGCGCCTTCGCCTGAAATGACCGCAATCCGGTTCTTCCCTTCCAGCCCCACACTCGAAGCCGGAATCTTCATGTATTCCCGGTAGGCCAGTTTCGACAACTTGTCTTGCTTCAGGCGGTCTTTCAGCTGATCCAAATACTCGTTTTCGTACATCAGGCCATCGATGAGGCCGGAGGAAACGGCCTTCGGGCCGAGCAGCGGTCCATCGTCAACCAGTTGCCGCACTTCTTCAATTTTCTTCTTCCGCCCCTCGGCGACCGTTGCCAGGAAGCTATTGTGCACCTGATCGAGAATGGCCTCTGTGGTCGCTTTCGTCTCCGGTGACGGCGCGCTCTTGCTGTATGGATCGAGCGCGTCTTTGTGCGGTCCGACGTTCTCCACTTCCATCTGCACGCCCAGGTTGTCCAGGCCGTTCTTGTAGTACATCAACTCAGCGCGCAAGCCGCGAATGAACAGCACGTCTTCGCTCGTCATGAAGATCTTGTCCGCGGCCGTCGCCAGGTAATACTCCCGCGATCCCGGGTTCCTCAGGTAGCAGTAGACCGGCTTGCCCGACTTTCGGAAGCGCAGAAGTGCCTGCCGGATCTCGTCCAATTTGGCCCAGCCAGCGTCCACCCCGGCCGGCTCGAAGGCGATCGCCACGACACGCTTGTCGACGGCGGCCTTGCGCAGAAGGTCCCATAGGTCGATGACGGTCACCGGCGACCGGGTTTCGAAAAACGGGAGGGGAATCTCGGGCTGCGACACCTCGAGCACCGGGCCTTGGACCTTGAGCATGAGCGTCGACCCGCCGCTGATATCCGGCTTCCGCTCGCCGAACCGCGCCATCGCAAAACCGGCGATGATCACCGCCAGCCCAGCCAGCAGGAACCCGGCAATCAGTCCAATCAAGAATTTTTTCATTTGTTCGGCACCAGCCCCTTAAGCGCGAGGATTCCTATGAGCGAATATTCCGATGCGCGAAGATTCCTCACGCGCCAGCCAAAATCTTGTCCACCCGTTTGCTCACATCGGCCAGGTAGGCGCGATCGCCACCCGGCAGCTCGACCGTCGCCGAGCCCTTATAGCCGATCTCGCCCAACGCGGCATGAATCGCGATCCAATCGATTTCGCCGTCTCCCAGGTTCACGAACTCGGCTTCGCGCTTGTGGGTTTCGCGGTTTTGCTGAAATTTGAAGTCTTTCAAATGGAGTTTTACGATGCGCTTGCCGAGCGTTCGAATCCAGT
>JBDTVQ010000105.1:0-17604 GCA_040007195.1 Acidobacteriota bacterium
CTGGTGCAGCGCCTCTTCGAACAGGAAGTCCCGGAAATTTACGACGGCACCGTGCAGATCAAAGGATGCGCGCGGGAAGCCGGCGAACGCACGAAAATCGCCGTTCACAGCCGCGACCGCGATGTCGATAGCGTCGGCGCCTGCGTCGGCATGAAGGGCATGCGCGTGCAGTCGATCATCCGCGAACTGCGCGGCGAAAAGATCGACATCATCGAATTCTCCGATGACATCAGCGTCTTTGCCACGCACGCGCTGAGTCCGGCCCGCATCACGCGCGTCGCCATCGTCGACCCCATCGAGCGGCATATGGAAGTGATCGTCGATGACACGCAGTTATCGCTTGCCATCGGCAAGAAGGGGCAGAACGTACGCCTGGCGGCAAAGCTCCTCGGCTGGCACATCGACATCAAGAGCGAAGAGGAAAAGCGCCAGGAAGTGGAATCTCAGATGGCGGCCGTGATGGCTCCGGGTGCGCCGGTTTCCATTCTGATCGATCACGGCCTGCCCGAAGGATTGGCCGAGTTGCTTATTGGCGCGAGCATCGGCACTGTGGAAAAGCTGGGCTCGATGACGCCCGAAGAGTTAGCGTCGATTGAAGGTATCGAAGCCGATAATGTCGAATTGATTCAATCGAGCGTTATATCTTATTACCAGCAATTTGAAGCGCCGCAGGCGCCGCCTCCGCAGCAGGAATTCGTCGGGGGCATGCCGCTTCATCCGCCACTCGATTTAACACACGCTCCTGCGCCGGCCGAAGAAATGGCAGCGCCAGAAGCGCTGGACGAGGCCGAAATGCCGGCTGCCGAGACCGAAATCTCGTCCGCCGAGGTCGAAACGGCCCCTGAGGAAATCGTGCAACCTCCCGAAGAGGAAGCGGTTGCGGACGCGGTTACTGAAGAATCTGTTAACATAAAGGATTCGGAATAGGCGATTGGACACGCTATTTTCCCTTCATAAGGGCGTCGCGCGCCGCACACAGCGCGTCAGCGTTACCCTCGCTGCATTCTGAGTCCCCGCAAAAGGTCGATCCCCAATACGAACTAGCATGAGTAAAATTCGCATCAACGAACTAGCGCGGGAACTCGAGGTCAAGCCGGGCGTGATCATCGATCTGCTGCCGGTGCTTGGTGTCGGCGAAAAGAAGACGCACTCCAGTTCGTTGGATGACGACGTCGTTCTCCAGATCCGCCAGCAGCTGGCGGGTAAAGGAACCGGCTATACCGGCGAACATGACGACGGTCCCGAGGCTCACGAAAGCCACGCCGAAGCCGAGCCTGTAGTCCCGGCCGCGCGGCCTGAACCGCCGCCCGCCGCGCCCGCACCTCCACCACCCGCTGCTGCCGCTCCTCAGGCGCCCGCGCCTCCACCGCCAATCGCTGTCCCACCCAAGGAGATTTCTACGCCACCTTCCGCAGTCGCCCCGCCTCCTCACGAAGAGAAGGAGCGCGAAACCACGGCGCCCATTCGTCCACCGATTGCTCCTGTGAGGCCGCCTCTGGCCGCGGGCAACGTGGCCAAGACGAGCGTCCCCTCGATTCCCATTCCGCCACGCCCGGCCGCTGCGCCCAGGGCGATCCGGCCCCCGCTCGCGACCGGAGGTGGCGCACCCGCCGCTCCCCCACCGGCACCGCATGCGCCGCAAGTTCGTCCCCACGCGGCTCCGGCAGCTGCGCCCACACCGGGCGCCGCCGCGCCGAAAGCCCCCGGCACCGCAAGCGAACCTCCGCGCCGGCCCGGCCAGATTCTTTCCGGTCCGCGCCAGCCGCTGCCCGCGTCGATGACTTCCTCACCCGGCGAACAGCAGCGCCCGTCGCTCGGCCAGCCGGCTCCGCAGCCGCCTCCCATGCCCGGGCCCGCGCGCCCGATTGCTCCGCGGCCGCCTATGGCTCCTCGCCCCGACCGGCCGCCCGGTCCTTCCGCGCCGATGTCGCCGCAAGGTCCGCGCTCGGGTCTCGCCGGACAACCGGCCCCACGTCCGGTGGTGCCGCCGCGCCCTGACTTGGTAGCCAAGCTCCAACAGACGCAGCAACGCGCTGCCGGTCCCGGACAGCCGTCCGCGCCGCGTCCCGGCGCTCCGCGTGCCACGCCGGTTCCCGGCCGTCCAATTTACGATTTCCGCGGTCCGGTTCGTCCGGGCCAGCCGTCGCCGCAACGCGGTCCCGGCATGCCGTCGCCCGGTGGCTATGGTGGCCCCGGTGGTCCCGGAGGAGGAGGCGGCCGCCCGCCCATGCGTGGCCGCGGTATGCATCCCACCGCGCCATTGCCTGAACCGCAGGCAGTGCCCACGCCCGACCGCCGCCATCAAGGTAAGCCAGTCGGCCGCCGCCCGATGGTGGATCGCGAAGCCGACCGCGAGGGTAAACATCAACCTCAGTACCGCCGCCAGGAGGCGGAGGTGCAGGCCTCCAATACCGAGATCACCATCTCCGAAGGCATCACGGTAAAGGAACTGGCCGAAAAGCTTGGCCTGAAGGCGAACGTCGTCATCCAGCGCATGCTCACGCGCAAGAAGATGTTCGTCACCATCAACCAGACGCTCGATACCAAGCTCGCCGAAGAGATCGCCGAGGGTTTTGGCGCGCTTACGAACAAGGTGAGCTTCGAAGAGGAATCGACGCAGGACGTCGATCTCACGCAAGTCGAAGCCGACATGATGAAGCGCGCGCCCGTGGTGACTGTCATGGGCCACGTCGATCACGGCAAAACGTCATTGCTCGACGCCATTCGCCATGCCAGCGTCGCCGACCGCGAAGCCGGCGGCATCACACAGCACATCGGCGCCTACCAAGTGATGCACAACGGCCAGAAAATCGTGTTCATCGACACGCCCGGCCACGAAGCGTTCACACGCATGCGCGCCCGTGGCGCCAAGGTCACCGACATTGTCATTCTCGTGGTGGCCGCCGACGACGGCGTCATGCCGCAAACGCGCGAGGCCATCGACCATGCCCGCGCCGCCGGTGTTCCGCTCATCGTCGCCATCAACAAGGTGGACAAACCCGATGCGCAGATCGACCGCATTAAGCAGCAGCTCAACGAGCTGAACCTGCTTGCTGAAGACTGGGGCGGCGACACCGTCATGGTGCCCGTTTCCGCCAAGGCGAAAACCAACCTCGACCTGCTTCTCGAAATGGTTCTGCTCGTAGCCGAGATGCAGAACCTCAAGGCGAACCCGGCCCGCCCGGCGCTTTGTACCGTGCTGGAAGCCCAGCTCGACCGCGGACGCGGTCCGGTGGCCACCGTGCTTGTTCGCAACGGGACGCTCCGCGTGGGCGACTTCTTTATCTGCGGCACGGTCTTCGGCAAGGTTCGCGCCCTCTTCGACGATCACGGCGAACCGGTGAAGGAAGCCGAACCGTCAACGCCAGTGGAAGTGCTCGGACTCGAAGAAATGCCCGAGGTCGGCGACACGCTGCAGGTGGTTACCGACACCGCCAAGGCGAAACAGATCGTCGGCTACCGTGAAACGCGCGAACGCGAGCAGGCCATGACCAAAAGCCGCGTTACGCTCGAAAGCCTGCACCAGCAGTTGCGCGAAGGCGAGGTCAAGGAACTCAACGTCATCATCAAGGCCGACGTTGGCGGCTCGGCCGAAGTGCTCACCGAGACGCTACAAAAGCTTTCCACCGATAAGGTGAAGATCCGCGTCATCCACGCCGGTGTCGGCGCGATCCGCGAATACGATGTCCAGCTTGCCGCTGCCTCCAACGGCATCATCATCGGCTTCAACGTTCGCCCCGAACGAACGGCCGCCGCGCTCGCCGAGCAGGAAAAAGTCGACGTCCGCCTGCACACGATCATTTACGACCTGACGAACGAGATCAGAAAGGCCATGGCCGGACTGCTCGCGCCGGTCATCCGTGAGGTCTACCTCGGACGCGCCGAAGTTCGCACTACGTTCCGCATCACCAAGGTCGGCACGGTTGCCGGTTGTCAGGTGGTTGACGGCGTCATCAAGCGCGGCGCCGACATGCGCCTGCTGCGTGACAATGTCGTGGTCCATACGGGCAAGGTGGAAGGCCTACGCCGATTCAAGGACGACGCGAGCGAAGTGAAGCAGGGCTTCGAGTGCGGCATCAACGTAGCCAACTACAACGACGTGAAGCTCGGCGACATCATCGAAGCGTTCACCACCGAGAAGATCGCCGCCGATCTTTAGCTAAAACCAACTCATTTGGACCGTTACCCCCCTTTGAGGGGTACCGGTACTGTTTCTGAACCCCCAGTGCTTGAAGTCATCCGAGGATGCGTCAATACTTGACTCCTCGGAGGACAAATGAACAAATTATTATTTCTTGCGACGCTTGTTCTGACAAGCTCACCGGCGTTTTCGGCGGCCATCGCCACAGACGGCACGTATTATGAATTCGGGTTCGCGGGAGTTGGCTCATCAGGGACCGCATGCGCCGGCTGCACCCCGACCAATCCGGCGTCAGACCCAACAGTCGACCCACCTTGGACGTTTTCCGGACCTGGGACGTTGTTCGTACTCGATCTTTTTCTCTCAGTCGATCAGTTTGACCTATACGATTTTGGTGTGTTGCTGGGGACAACTTCTGTGCCAACTTCTGGTGGCGGATGTGGCAACGATATCGCTTGCGCGATTTTGGACGCCCAGTACAGCAGAGGTACCTTCCTTCTGGGCGGCGGCAACCATTCCTTGACAATCGTCCAAACCGCAGGGCAAACCGGCGCGGCTGTGTTTTCTGTAAATGCGGGCGAGGTTCCCGAGCCGTCCTCTTACGCGCTGTTGGGACTCGGGCTAGCGGCCCTCTTGGGTCGCAAACACCTTTTGCGCCGCTAACGCCTTCGGCCCCGAACAGACACGCAATCAGCGAGAGCGCCGCAAAGTCGATACGCTATCGATCATGCGCGGCGCTTTCGTTCTTTTCGTCACCACTACCGTTCTCTTCGCTCAACCCCTAAAGCTCTGGTACAAGCAACCGGCCGCACAGTGGAACCAGGCCCTTCCCATCGGCAATGGACGCCTCGCCGCGATGGTCTTCGGCGGCACGGCTCACGAGCGGCTGCAGTTGAACGAGGACTCGGTTTGGGCGGGCGAAAAGCGTGACCGTATCAATCCCGCCGCGGCCAATGCGCTGCCCGAGGTACGGCGTTTGCTCATGGCGGGCAAGCTGACCGAAGCCGAAGCGCTGGCCGACAAGTCGCTGATCGCAATCCCACGCCGCATGCCGCCGTATCAGCCCTTGGGTGATTTGCTGCTCACCTTTCCGGGCCACGAGCAGGCAACCGGCTATCGGCGTGAGCTCGATCTCGACACGGCCGTCGCCCGAACGCAATATCGTGTCGACGGTGTCACGTACACGCGAGAAGTATTCGCCTCGTTTCCCGATCACGCCATCGTCATGCGCATCCAGGCAGACCGGCCGGGCGCGTTGCGATTCTCCGCCACGCTGACTCGCGAGGCCGACGCTACCGCGCGAGCCGAAGAGCCCAACCAGGTAGTGCTCGAAGGACAGGCGATTCCGCATGGCGAACGCTATGTGGGCGAACGCAAGACCGGTGTGAAGTTTCGCGCGGTGCTGGCGGTTCGCGCCGAGGGCGGAACGACGCGCATCAACGGCAATGCCATCGAAGTAAACGGCGCCGACTCCGCGTTGCTCCTGCTCAATGCGGGCACGTCCATGCGCTCTCTCGATGTGAAGTTGCCGTCAAAACCCTACCTCGATTTGCTCAAAGCTCACCAGAACGACTATCGGCGACTTTATCGCCGCGTGCAATTTTCGCTGGGCGTTCCGCAGCCAGACACACCCACCGCCGAACGGCTGAAACGCGTCGCCGAAGGCGCGGTGGACCTTGCACTCGAACCGCTCTACTTCCAGTTCGGCCGCTATCTGCTCATCGCCTCCAGCCGCCCCGGCAGCTTCGCTGCCACGCTGCAAGGCAAGTGGAACGACATGCTCGCGCCGCCCTGGGAGAGTAAGTACACCATCAACATCAACACGGAGATGAACTACTGGCCGGCCGAGGTCACGAACCTCTCTGAGCTGCACGAGCCGCTGTTCGACTTGATCGAGAAAGGGCGTGAGGATGGCCGCCACGTGGCAAAGGTGATGTACGGTGCGCCCGGTTTCGTCATGCATCACAATACCGACGGCTGGGGCCACGCCGTTCCGATCGATGGTGTCGGATCCGGTGTGTGGCCGATGGGCGCTGCCTGGCTCAGCCTGCACTATTGGGATCACTACGACTTCACTCGCGACCGCGGGTTTCTTGCCACGCGTGGTTACCCGGTTATGAAAGAGGCCGCCGAATTTCTGCTGGCCACGCTCACGAAGGATTCGACCGGCCGCCTGCTGACCGGCCCTTCTTTATCCCCCGAAAATCGCTACAAAACCAAGGACGGCCAGATCGGCAAACTCGCCATGGCTCCTACCATGGATCTCGAAATCACCCATGCATTGTTCACCCGCACCGCCGAAGCCGCCGTGCTCCTCGGCATCGACGCGGATTTCGCCAAACGCCTTCTTGCCGCACGCGACAAGCTGCCGCCGCTGAAAATCGGTTCGCACGGCCAGTTGTTGGAGTGGTTGGAAGAATACGAGGAACCCGATCCGGGCCATCGCCACATCTCGCAGCTCTTCGCATTGCATCCCAGCAGTCAGATCACGCTGCGGGGCACGCCGGAACTCGCCCGCGCCGCGCGAAAGACCTTGGAACGGCGCCTGGAAGCGGGCAGCGGCCACACCGGATGGAGCCGCGCCTGGATCATCAACTACTGGGCGCGCCTGGAAGAAGGCGCGATTGCCCATGAGAACCTCGTGGCTCTGCTCTCCAAATCGACGCACCCCAACATGCTCGACAACCATCCGCCTTTCCAAATCGACGGCAACTTTGGCGGCACGGCGGGCATGGCGGAGATGCTGCTACAGAGTCACGCGGGCGAGATCTCGCTCTTTCCGGCACTGCCCCCCGCATGGAGCAATGGCTGGATCACTGGCCTGCGCGCGCGCGGTGATGTCGGAGTCGACCTCAAATGGACCTACGGCCACGACGCCTTCGCAACGATCACGCCAAACCTCGGCGGCGAACTGGTGCTCCGTGCGCCGCGGAACCTGGCAGTCGTCTCGATTGTGGCCGCCGGCCAGCCCGTAAAGTTCACACCAAATGAAAACGGGGCCGTGCGGTTTCCCGCAGAGCCCCGTAAAAAGTACGAAGTGGTGTTAGCGAGCCGCTAGAAGCGCCCGCAGGTGCCGCGCGCGTTCCGGCGACCGCAACTGGCGCAGCGCCTTGGCTTCGATTTGGCGGATGCGTTCCCGCGTGACGTCGAACTGCTGGCCGATCTCTTCGAGCGTATGCTCGCGATCGCAGCCGATGCCGAACCGCAGGCGGATGACCTTCTCCTCTTTCGGAGAGAGCGTCTTCAGGATGTTGGCCGTCTCGTCCCGAACATTCGAGTCGATCACCGTATCGACCGGCGAACCCACCCAGCGGTCCTCGATGAGGTCGCCGAGCGCCGACTCGCCGTCACGGCCGACGGGCGTTTCGAGCGACACCGGGTCGCGCGAAATAGTTTTCAGCTTTTGGACCTTCTCCACCGGGATGTCCATGCGGCGGGAGATCTCTTCGTTCGTGGGCGCGCGTCCGAGTTCCTTCTCAAGCTCGCGCGTGGCGCGCAGGAACTTGTTCATCGACTCGTTCATGTGCACCGGAATGCGGATGGTGCGCGACTGGTCGGCGATGGCGCGCGTGATGGCCTGGCGAATCCACCACGTGGCGTAGGTCGAGAATTTGTAGCCGCGGCGGTATTCGAACTTGTCGGCCGCGCGCATCAGACCGATGTTGCCTTCCTGGATCAGGTCCAGCAGGTGCAGGCCTCGGTTGACGTACTTCTTGGCGACGGAGACGACCAGGCGAAGGTTGGCTTCCACCAGGTCCTTCTTGGCGCGCTCGGCTTCCAGTTCACCGTGCCGGATCGTGCTCAGCGTGTGGCGCAGATCCACCAGCGTCGCGCCGACGGACACTTCCTTCTTGCGGATCTCGCGCTTCAGCTCTTTGACGCGCGGGACGGACGCCGCGCCATTGCGGCTTTCGAGCTTGCGGATTTCCAACTCGAGGACACCCATGTCCTCGGCCGCTCGTTCCAGCTCGCGCGAAAATTCCCGCCACTTCAAATTCTGCAGCGGCAGGTCGCGCAGGGCCTTGGAAAGCTCCACGCGGGACCGGTACCACTTATAGAGCGCTTTGCGCTTGGCCTTCTTCACCGACGCCGGAGACTCGGTGTACTTCTCCGACAGGGTATGTTGCTTTTTGTGCAGCGTGATGAAGTCGACGAACTTCTGGCGAACTTCGTTCACGCGCTTGGTGTACGCGTTCGTGCCTTCTTCGACATCGCCCAGATCGGCGATGTTTTCCACGGATTCGGTTCCCTTTTTGACCGCCTCGGCGATCTCCAGAACCATCAGCTGAACTAGGGCCGAACGGCTTACGCCGCGTTGCATGCGAATCTTGCCCCGCTCCATTTTGCGGGCCAGATCCACTTCGCCTTCACGCGTAAGGAGCGGTACAGCGCCCATCTCGCGCAGGTATACGCGGACAGGATCGTCTGTATAAATGGATTCTTCTTGAGGCTGCGCTGCCTGAAAATCGTCGCCGTCATGCGTCTCTTCCGGATGAAAGAAGTTTGCTTCCTCATCGAAAGGGATACTGAGCGGCTCTTGCGCGTCGCCTAAATATTGATCGTCAAATTGATCCACAGAGATCCTACCTCTCCCAGGAAACAGCATGCAGAGGGTGATGGGCTGGACGAGACACAAGCTCCCGCTGTCTCGTTAGGCCGGCAGAGCAAACCGGTCCCCTCCGCCTAATGGGGCACCATCTGCGATTATACCATTGTGTTTCGGGGAAGTTAAGCCCCTCGTTCCGCTTACCCAATTCCGCCTGGCTGCTCTCTATAGTACTGATGCGGAAAGTGAACAATGGTTACACGCGTAAGTGCTGCTCAGTAGCGTACTTCTTGTAAATGTAATAAATCAATCAAGTTAAACTATTTCGACGAAAACCGTCTACGTTGGATAAATTCGGCTTAACTTCGCTTTTGCCGGATGAGCGTATTCAGTTCCCCAAGAAATGCCTCCACGTCCTGAAAGTCCCTGTACACCGACGCAAACCGAACGTACGCAACCTTGTCAAGCGCTTTAAGCCGGTCCATCAGGGTTTCTCCGATTGCTGTAGTAGCAATTTCACGGTCCGCATTCTCAGCTAGCTTGCTTTCGACCTCATCGACCAACTGCGCCAGTTTCCCCATACTGACGGGTCGCTTTTCGGTCGCCCGCAACAGCCCGGAAAGCACCTTTTGGCGGTCGAACTTCTCCCGCCTCCCGTCCTTCTTCACCACCATGTAAGGGACCTCGTCAATCCGCTCGTAGGTGGTAAACCTCCGCGCGCATTTCAGGCATTCCCGGCGGCGGCGGATGACATCGGCCTCTTTACTCTCGCGGGAGTCGATGACCTTGTCTTCTCTGTGGCCGCAAAATGGGCACAACATTACGCGCGTATCTCCTTACTCAACAGGATCATCCTCGCCACAGCCCTCACTGACCGCCATCCGGACTGCCGCCGTGGGAAAGCTCCTCAACAACGCCGCCCAGCCGGGTGATGCGAATGCCCTCATGTACGGCCAGCAGCAAGCCGAACGGGACGATCACGGCAAATGTAACCAGCCACAACAGGATCGCCACTCCGCTGGCCACTTCCATGGGGACCAGAAACAACTGCGTCAAAATGACCACGGAAACGATCTGTGGCCCGCCACCAACGCCCGGAATCTGTACAATACTCCCGAAGGCGACGAATCCGACAAAAATCGACACATCCAACAACGAAAATCCCGCCGTTTGCGGTACAGCCAGGAACAGGCAATAGTAGCAGCCGACGATCAACACCCACTCAAGTATTGAATAACCAAGCACTTGCATAACGGCCTTGGCGCTCGAGGTGGACTGTATGCCTTGCACGAATGACGTGATCATCCCCTGCACTCTTACCTGCACAGCTGCCGGTAAAGCCCCCGCTGCCTGCCGCAGCCGCTCCTCGGCCCACTGCGAAAACAAGCCGAAAATCGCCAATAGTAGAATACTCACCACGGCCAGCGCCCCAGCCGCCTGACCGCCCAGCCGCAGTACCCACGACAACGCCTCCCCCACCTGAACCGTGGTCGATTTCACCTGGACCAGGGCGATGCTGAAAATCAGCAGTGCCATCAGCAGGTCGTACAGCCGCTCCAGGAACCATGCGCCCACTTGCGAGGAAAATGGCAATTTCTCTTTTTTTGCAATGAGATAGGGGCGAATCATCTCCCCGGGCCGGCCGAAAATGACGATTGCCGTGAATCCAATGGCCGTCGCTATGAACAGACGCCGGATGCTCGCGTCGGGTTTCTGCTTACGTATCAACACCTTCCAGCGCAACGCCCGGCCCCAGTAGGTGCTCAGGGCGAACATCACCGAGGCCAGCATCCATAGCGGATCCATCCCGCGGAAGGTCTGGCCGAACACGAGCCAGTTAAAGCTTTGCCCGCGCCACATGTTCACGAGCATGAATGCAACGACCAGCAGCAAAACGAACCCAACGGGAACCGCCCATCGGGGAAGATGGCGGCGGCGGGGCAGATCTGTGGAAATGAGCGAGCTCCTTAGGGCCGTGAAACCGGGCCGCGAAACCAAAGTCCGGGTGGGCCGGCGCCGTCTCGGTAATTTCCCGCTACGTCACCTAGCCTCTCAGTTAGAATATAGGGCGGCTCCACCGAAATCACCAAATTTGCTGAACTTCCGTGGACCAGGACTCGTAGTTCCGAGTGGATGGCGCAACTAGCGCCCGCCCAGGACGACCCGGAGGATGTACTTGATCCCGGTCCTGCAAGGCGGCAACTAACGCTACGGAAGAGTGAGGCCTGGTATGGCGGCAGCGGCCGCGGTTTGGCAGATCGGCAGTCCGGAAAAGAGGAAAGGCCCGGCCACCCTCGGATCCGCTGTCGCCCGGCTGTCTGATTGGAGCCGACGGGAACGTACATTGGACCAGGACACTATTCTGGTTGAGCGGTGTTTAAGCGGCGAGGACACGGCTTGGGAAGAGCTGATTCGCACGCACACGCGCAGGGTCTATTCCATCTGTTACCGCTTCACCGGAACCGACGGCGAAGCGCAGGACATCACGCAGGAAGTATTCCTGCGTGTGTTCCAAAGCCTGCAAAGCTTTCGTTCCGGCGAGGGTTCGTTTACTGTCTGGCTTTCCCGGCTGACGCGGAACCTGCTCATCGACAACTACCGCCGGGGAAAAATGCAGCGGGCTTCGGAGTCGATCGAGGACCGGATCGCCGTGATCGAAGATACGGCGCCGGGATTCTCCAAGACCGACAGCCTGGTCACCTCCCGCGAAGCTTCGGAGATGGTACAGGCGGCGCTGCAGAAGCTATCGCCGGAACTGCGCGAGGCCGTGGTGCTGCGCGATCTGCAGGAGATGGAGTACAAAGATATCGCGGAAGTTTTGAAAGTGCCTGAGGGCACTGTAAAATCACGCATCAACCGGGGCCGCGCCGAACTGGCGCGTGTTCTTAGAAAATGGAAAGTATCGATATGAAGTGCGCCGAGTTTGAAATCCTACTCAGCGACTCGCTCGACGGAGTCATCAGCCCCGCCGATCAGACGCGCCTGGACGAGCATGCGGGCTCGTGCGCAGCCTGTGCCGAACTTGCCGCCGATTGCGGCGCGGCCATCGCTTTCCTGGGACATGTCGATCCGGTGGAACCGCCCGCCGATCTGGTAAACAGGCTCGTCTTTATGGCGCCCGCCGGGGTTGCGGAGCGTCCCCATCACGAAGCCAAGAGTAAATGGACAGCGGTCTTTGGCGGCTGGTTTGCCCCGCTGTTGCAACCGCGCCTGGCAATGGGCATGGCGATGACGATTCTGTCGTTCTCGATGGTCGGCCGCCTGCTGGGATTGCAGGAGCGGCAACTCACCATGGCCGATCTCGAGCCGGCCAGAGTTGTGGCCACGCTCGATTTGAAAGTCCACCGCGCCTATGATCGCGCGGTGAAGTATTACGAGAACGTCCGGCTGGTCTATGTGATTCAATCGCAGCTCCGTGAGTGGAGCGCGCAAGAAGAAGAAGACCGGCGGATTCAGTCGCAGCGCTCCACCATCGATGTGGGCGCGGCGTCCAAACCGGCCAACGGGACCACCCCCACAGATCCTGCAGCCGGAACGCAGAGGAGGGAGAAACAATGACCGCAGCAGCTTTTTGCAGACAGTGCGGCAAGGCCCTGACCGAAGAAGAGAAGGCCGTCGCCGATACGATCTATTGCGGCACGTGCGTGCTGGAACATCCCGCTGGAGAGAAACTCGCCGCGCCCGCGGCAGCCTCTCAAGCGTTTCCGCCGCAGGCGCCCCTCGCTCCCGCCGGCGGTTCGATTCCGCCGAACTACAACAGCGGCATTTCGCCCGGCCTCGCGTTTCTGCTGGGCATCATTCCCGGCGTCGGCGCCATCTACAACGCCCAATATGCGAAGGGCCTGATTCACGTCGTCGTCTTCGGCCTTCTGCTCTCCATCGCCGATTCGCCGCAGAGCCACGACATCACGCCACTGTTTGGCGCGTTGATTCCGTGCTGGGTCGCCTACATGGCCTTCGAGGCCTATCACACGGCGAAGAAGCGCATGGCGGGCATTGCCGTGGACGAGTTCTCGAGCCTGGTGCCGATGCGGCACGCCGGTTTTCCCGTCGCTCCCGTGCTGCTCATTGCCTCCGGGGTCCTGTTCCTGTTGAACAACCTCGGCGTGCTCTACTTCAACCAACTCTTCCGCTGGTGGCCCGTGCTGCTCATCGGCCTCGGCGCCTACATGCTGTTCGTCCGCGTGACGGGCGCCGATGAACCGCAGGCTCCGCCGCCCACCTCGGGGCGATTCGACTCGACGGGTTTCGCCGGCGAGGTGCGCCATGAACGGTAATTTTTCGCTGATCCGCGCCTTGCGCGGCCCCGTCATGATGATGACCCTCGGCGGCATGCTGGTGGCGGACCACTTTAGCCGGTTCTCGTTCAGCCGCACGTGGCCTGTCTTGCTCATCGTCCTCGGCCTAATGAAACTCCTGGAGCGAACCGGCGCGAGTTCCGAACCGGCCAACCCGTACACACCGATGGGAGGAAACTAGCCATGTCGCGTGGATCTATTATCGGACCTATTATTCTGATTCTCGTCGGTGGCCTGTTCCTGGCAAACAACGTGCGTCCCGACCTGCCGGCCCTGCAAATCGTCGCCGACTGGTGGCCTTTCCTGCTCATCGCCTGGGGCTTGATCCGCTTTGCGGAAATCCTGGTGTGGAACAGCCAGGGCAAGCCGCTTCCGGCCGCCGGAATTTCAGGCGGCGAATGGTTCCTGGCGATCGTGGTGACGCTGTTCGGCTCGATGCTTTTCGTCGGCCGTAACTTTGCCGACCGCTTCCCACACGACCGCATCACCTTCCGCGGCCTGGAGATCTTTGGCGAGCAGTTCGACTATCAGATCAACAAGACCTTTCAAGCCGGCAAGGCTCCCCGCGTGCAAATTGAAAACCTGCGCGGCAACGCCCGTGTGGTGGGCGCGGATACCGAAGAGATCAAGGTTACCGGCCGCAACTCGATCCGCGCCTTCGACCGCAGTACGGCCGATAAAACGAATGGCATGGCCACCCTGGAAATTGTCCAGCAGGGTGACCTGATCCTGGTGCGTACCAATCAGGACAAGGCCAGCGGAGAACAGCGCATCGAATCCGAACTGGAAATCATCGTTCCGAAGGGATCCACCGTCCAGGGGCGCGGCCGCTTTGGCGATTTTGACATCTCCGGCATCACCGGTAATGTCGACATCGACAGCGACAACGCCGGCGTCCGCGTCAACGAAATCGGTGGTGGCGTACGCGTCGACCTGCGGCGTAGCGATCGTGTCCGCGCGGCCAATGTAAAAGGCAACGTCGAAATACGAGGGCGCGGCTCTGATGTCGAACTGGAAAACATCGCAGGCACCGTCGCTCTCACCGGATCCTACGGTGGCGAAATCACCTTCCGGCACATCGAGAAGCCAATCCGTTTCGAGGGCCAGAACACGACGCTGCGACTGGAAAAGCTCGCCGGAGTCCTGCAAATGAGCCACGGCGACCTGATGGCGGAAGATTTCACCGGACCCTTCACCATGCGCTCGAACTCCAAAGACGTCGAGCTGCGTAACTTCAGCGGTGGCGCCGATGTGCAACTCGATCGCGGCGACCTGAACGTGCGGCCGGGCCGTCTGCCGCTCTCCGTAATGGCGCTCAACACGCGCGGCGGCAACGTCGAACTGGTACTCCCCGAGAAGGCGCAGTTCTCACTCAACGCCGGAGTGGATAAAGGCGAGATCGATATCAATTTGCCCGGCGAATGGCGCGTGGAGCACGAGGGCAAGGGTCAAAAGGTGCATGGCGCGGTGGGCACAGGCCCGTCCATCACGGTGTCGTCGAATCGCGGCGAGTTGAACATCCGCCATGGTGCGGTCGAAACCAGCTCGCGGACCGACGTCACCTTCGCCGAACCCAAACCGCCCGCCCCGCCCAAACCGGCCGCCCCTCCGGCAGCGCCGAAAAATCTGCCGGTCGTGCAGCAGTAGGTTTTCCCAATTCACTCCAGACTTGGGTCGACGACGCCGTGGCGCTCTAAAAGGGCCACGGCGTTCGCATTTCCACCCTCGGCCGCCAACCGTGCATGACGCCATGCCGCGCCCGCATCGTCCCGCACGCAATAGATCTCAGCGAGCGACAGGTGCGCCTCCGCATACTCCGCGTCCAGCCGCACGGCTTCCAGCAGCAGCCCCAGCGCTTCGTCCTGCCGTGACTGTGTGCGATACAACTGTGCCAGGTGATAGTAAGGGCGGGAGTTCGCCGGCTCTCGAGTGATCCAGGCCACCTGCTCGGCCATCACCCGCCGCATGTCGGCATCGAGCATCGGTTCGATCACTTCTTTCTGCCAGAAACTCATCTAATGACATGTTAATCTGATGAAAGCGGGCGCGTAGCTCAGTTGGTTAGAGCACCTCGTTTACACCGAGGGGGTCCGGGGTTCGAGTCCCTGCGCGCCCACCATCCGGCCGGACTTCTTGGGAGGCAAGATGGCTTTTTCGGAGACTCAGGGCAATAAAGTTCTTTTCATTGGCAGCTGCATGGTGAATGGATATCCATTCACATACGAGGACAGCTTTACCCACGGTGCGTGCGAAATTCTGCGCGGGCGAGGCTACGCGCTGACACCCGCCCGCCTGGCGCCGGCGAAGACCACCCAGCTGTCGCGGTTCGGAGAGGCCATTGACCAACACCAACCGGCAGTAACTGTTCTCCAGATCGGCGGATTGGAAACGGTACTGTTGCTCGAAGATACTGTCCGCGGCTGGTTGGGCATTCCAAAGCCCAAGCGCATCTACGACCAGCATCTGCACACCTCGCCGTTCCGCACGCCATGGCTTAAGTTCAGGTGGCGGGTGATGGTGACATTGAAACGCATCGCTGACGCACTGCTGCTGCATCCAATCGTCGACCTTGCCGAGTTCCGGACGAACCTGCGCGCGGCGATTGAGCTCGCAAGTGTGAGAACCGAGGGTCCCGTGCTCGTGCTGGGCCTGATTCCCGCCGCCGATCCGGTCAGCCAGTATTATCGCGACCGCATGGAGCCGATATTCATCGAAGAATGTGCGCGGGCGAATGTTCGTTTCCTGAATATCGCCGAAGCCTGGCGCCGGGACGGACTCGACAAAAGCTACGCGCACGATCCGATCCACATCAACCAGCGGGCTCACAAATGGCTTGCCCCGCTGGTGGCCCAAGCGTTGGCCGCGTGCCTGGACGAAGAATCCCGGACATCACCCCTCGACCGGCGGTCGCAATCGGTTGGACGCGCCTGCGCTTGACCCTATCCACCAGACGATGAGCCCCACGACGGGGAACACCGTTGCCCACAAGAAGGCCTCTTCCCAGCGTTTCTGGTCGAACAGGCGGCCGACGTAG
Organism: Acidobacteriota bacterium; assembly: GCA_040007195.1. Lineage (GTDB taxonomy): Bacteria > Acidobacteriota > Terriglobia > Bryobacterales > Bryobacteraceae > JAFLBB01. Next base: position 16,020 of record JBDTVQ010000105.1, read on the forward strand.
GGCATGGCCAGCGCCACGGCCGCTCCCCAGGAACCTGCGCCCAGGCCGGCGATCAAGCCAGCATGCGCCCCGGTGTACACCCACGTCGCATAGTGCAGCGACACCATCACGAAGCCGGAGCTGATGAACATCTCGAAGAACAGTTCGAGCAGCAGCGGAATCCATGCCTTGATGCCGCCGGGCGCGGCCAGACGGTGCGTGGCCGCCAGCGGCAGGCTGAACAGGAACAGCGCGACGAAGATCCAACGGTAGATGCGCATTTTCTGATGGGAACCGGCAACGTAGCGGTCGAGAATCCAGCCCCACACGAAGTAGCCGGCCTCCCATCCGAGTGGTGGTACCCACAGCACCATGCCCACCTCGGCCTGTGACGCGCCAAGTGCGCGGCTCAGATAGATCGACGTCCCGTACAAAATGAAGCCAAGCGGCATCGCTCCCAATGCGTAGGCGCCCATGAATGCCCAGGTGCGCGGATCGAACCACCCGGGGCCCTGCGCGACCGGCCGTGCCGCACTGTGAGCCTCGGGCTTTGTGCGCAACTCCGGCCGCCGGCTGACGAAGGACCAAATGATCAGCCAGGCCACGCCGATGGCGCCTGTGAACAGGAACGCGCCTCGCCAACCGAAGGCTAGCGCGATGGGCGTCACGATGATCGGCGTGACCACCGCGCCCAGCGATCCGCCGCTGTAGCTCACGGCAATTCCGCGCGAACGTTTCTCGATGGGCAGCGTCTGCACGGCGGTGCGCAGGCCGCCTGGAAACGTCGCCCCTTCACCAAAACCCAGGGCGGCGCGGGCCACGGCGAAGCTCCAAAATCCGCTGGCGAATACGTGCGCCGCCGAAGCAAGCGTCCAGAAGCTGACGCTGGCGAACATGCCTTCGCGCAGGCCGAGGCGGTCGAGCAGCCGGCCCCAGATCGGATTCCCGGTCATGTAAGCGACCGAAAAGATGGAGATGATCCAGCCATACTGCTCGGCGTTCAGGCCAGTTTCGTGCAGAATTGTTGGCGCCAGCAGGGCGAGCGTGTTGCGGTCGATGTAGCTGATCAGCGACACGAGCAGCATCGTGAGCGAGGGAATCCACTGGCGGAATGTGGTCACGGGGAAAGGGTCAGTGTACCCGGTTCGTCGCCCATGCCGTACGATTTGTCGGCCAGCTTCGCCCTTCGTCGCAAACCGGATGGATAGTGCGGCGCTCCGATCTACTCTGACACTCGGAGGCAGTCAATGAAGAAGCACAGATGGATTTACTACTACTCAGCGGCGGCGCTCGGCCTGCTCACCGGCTTTTGGAGCGCCCGCGCCGAGGTGCGTTTCGATCACGTCGTTCGCAACGATTTCTTTTCGGGCTTCACCGGCAACCAAGAGGCGCTGGACCGAGGAATGAAAGTGTGTGAACAGGTGCTGGCGGGGAATCCCAACCACGCCGAAGCCCTGGTCTGGCACGGTGCCGGGCTGGCAACCAAGACGGGGGATCAACCATGAAATGGGTTGCCTTGATCCTGCGGCTGCTGATCGGCGGCGCGCTCATCGCCGCCGGTGTGTTGAAGATCATCGACCCGGCCCAGTTCGCCAAAGACATCGCC
>JBDTVQ010000106.1:0-17461 GCA_040007195.1 Acidobacteriota bacterium
AAACCATCATGGCCCGCTACCGGCGCATCATCTGGATTGTCCTGGACAGCGTGGGTATCGGGGAAATGCCCGACGCGGCCGCCTACGGCGATGCCGGCAGCGACACGCTCGGCAACATTGCCCGTTTGCGCGGTCTCACGCTGCCGAACCTGTGCAAGATGGGTCTCGCCAACATAAAGCCCTTGACGGGCCTGCCTCCGGTTGCGAATCCGGCCGCCGCTTACGGCAAAATGGCGCTTCGCTCACCCGGCAAAGATACAACCACGGGCCATTGGGAGATGGCGGGCATCTGGCTCGACAAGCCGCTGCCCATGTATCCCCACGGCTTTCCGCCGGACGTGATGGACGCCTTCGAACGCGCCATCGGGCGCGGATGGCTGGCGAACAGGCCTGCCAGCGGAACGGAGATCATCGCCGAGCTGGGCGACGAGCATGTGCGCACCGGGAAGCCGATTGTTTATACATCGGCCGATAGCGTGTTCCAGATCGCCGCGCATGAAGAAGTGATTCCGCTGGCTGAGCTGTATCGCATGTGCGAGGCGGCACGGGCGATCTTGATGGGGCCGCATGAAGTCGGGCGCGTCATCGCGCGGCCGTTTCTTGGATCGAACGGCAACTACACGCGAACGTCGAACCGGAAAGACTTCGCCACGCCGCCGCCGGCCGGAATGCTCCTCGACCGTCTGGCTGAAACCACGCCGAAACCCGTTGTTTATAGTGTCGGCAAGATCTTCGACGTATTCTTGGGGCGGGGAATTGGTCCGCACGTGAAGACGAAGACGAACGCCGACGGAATGGTGAAAACGCTCGAGGCGCTGCAGGAGTTGAACGGCGAGGCGTCGCTGTTGTGGACCAATCTAGTCGACTTCGACATGCTGTACGGACATCGCAACAACGTCGAAGGATATGGAAGCGCGCTCGAAGAGTTCGACGGCTGGCTGCCGGAGTTGATGGCGCGCATGCGGCCCGACGACATGCTGATTCTCACGGCCGATCATGGCTGCGACCCGTCGACGCCTTCCACCGACCACAGCCGCGAATACGTCCCTTTTCTCGCCTACGGTGCGAACGTGAAGCCGGGAGTGAACGTAGGCACGCGAGAGACTCTCGCCGACATAGGCCAAACCGTGGCCGGCAATTTTGAAACGAGGATCGACCATGGACAAAGCCTCCTTCCCGCTCTCTCGGCGTAGCGCGCTGCAATTCGGAGCAGGCGGTCTGATTGCGGCGACAGGCATTGCGCGGGCCACTAGCCGGCGGAAGCTGCTGGTGATTTCCGTGGATGGCATGGACCATCGCTACATGCGCGACGCCGATGCCCTGGGCTTGAAAACGCCCAACCTCCGCAAACTGACCCGCGAAGGCGCCTGGGCCGATGGAGTCGTCGGCGTGTATCCAACGGTGACGTGGCCTTCGCACTCGACGATCATCACCGGAGTCACGCCCGAGGTTCACGGCATCCTCAACAACGACCGGCCGAAGGAAGAAGGCGGCGGACGCTATTGGTTCCGCAAGTATCTGAAGGCCACGCCGATCTACGACGCGGCGAAGCAGGCGGGTATGAAAACGGCGGCTGTGGAATGGCCGGTCACCGTGGATGCCGGTCTCGATTTCGTCATTCCCGAAGTCTTTGAGAAGCGCGGCGCGGGCATGGACATGGAGGCGCACGAGAAGCACGCAACTCCTGGATTGATGGATAAGATCGCCGCTGCCTATCCGTCGTTCCCGCAAGAGTGGATGGACGATCGCACGCGCACGCTGGCGGTGTTGTACCTGCTGAAACACGAACGGCCGGATTTGTTGTTGGTCCATCTGGTCGATCATGACGAAGAGGCGCATGAGGCCGGGCCCTTCACCAAACGGTCGAAGGCGAAGCTCGAATACGTGGATGAGTTGATCGGGCAGATGCTGCAGGCCCTGCCGAAAGACATGTGCGTGGCCCTGGTGAGCGATCACGGTTTTGAGCGCGTCGACCGGTTGGCCGATCCGCGCACGCTACTGGCGCAAGAGAACGTGAAAGGGGAATTCACCATGCGCGGTACCTTGGCCTGGACGAACGACCCGGCCGTGGCCGTGCTGTTGCGGCGTCACTTGGGTGAGGCGGCGTATGGCCTGGGCCGCGAGATCCCCGCGGGCGAAATCGACCGCTTATGGCCGACAATGAAAGGTACCTTCGTGTTTGAGCCGATGGAGCATGTGCTGTTCGGCAAACCGGAGCCGCGCGGCGTCAGCGGTACGCATGGGTACTGGCCGTTGCGCAAGGACTACCGCGCCACGTTCGCGATGTGGGGTCCCGGGGTAAAGCGAGAGAAACTGCCCGAGATGGACATGCTGGCGATCGCAGGCAAGCTGGCCGAAGTGCTGGCGTTGGATTTTCCGAAAAAGTGAGGGATTGAGTTTTCATGAGTCAACGCAAACCGCTGATGGCGGGCAATTGGAAGATGTTCAAAACACCCGCGCAGACGGCGGAGTTTTTCGAGAAGTTTCTCCCGCTGGTATCGGCGTCGAAGCACGCCGACGTCTTGATCTGCCCACCTTTTGTGGACCTGGCGGCTGCGGTGACCGCCGCCTCGGGAAGCAACGTCAACGTGGGCGCGCAGAACTGTTATTGGGAGACGAAAGAAGGCGCGTTCACGGGCGAGGTTTCGGCGCCGATGATCAAGGCCGCCGGCTGCAGCGCCGTAATCATCGGACACAGCGAACGCCGGCAATTCTTCGGTGAGACCGATGCAACGGTGCTGAAACGCACGCAGGCCGCGCTCTCCGTGGGGCTGCTGCCCGTGGTGTGTGTGGGCGAGCAGTTGGAAGAGCGCGAATCGGGCAGGACCGAAGACGTGCTCCGCACGCAGTTCACCGATGGCATCGCGCCCCTCTCCTCCGATGATTTTGCCAAGATCGTTATTGCCTACGAACCCGTGTGGGCGATCGGTACGGGCAAAGTGGCGACGCCCGACATGGCCGCCGATGCGCATCGTTGCCTGCGCGGGCTCGTCGAAGCCAAGTACGGCAAGGATGCGGCGCAGAGCGTGCGAATTCTCTACGGGGGCAGCGTGAAGCCGGACAACGTGAAAGGCCTCATGGCCCAGCCGGAGATCGACGGAGCGTTGGTGGGCGGCGCTTCACTCGACGCTGTAGGCTTCGCCAGTATTGTCAATTTCTGATCGCGCAAAACGGACCTGCCGCTCGGCCCGCTGTGCCGAGACTTGGCCTTTGCGCTCCGTCAACTTTTAGGTTTGTTTTTCTTCTCCGGTTCCAATCGCTGCGTCGAGGTCTCATCGACGCGGCGGCGGAAACGGCCCTGGAGTCCCGCCGCCAGCGAGACGCTATCGTCGCCGAACTTTTCACGCAGCCGGTCGGCAGCCGAGAGCGCCGAGCGCCAGCGATCCTTCTTTCCCTGATCGAGTAAGTTGGCCTGCCCCTCGAAAGCTTCCAGGTTCGACGCCTGCACGCCGAGAAGGCGCACCGCGCCGCGGTTCCAATTGCGCTCGAAGAGCGCCTTTGCCTCGGCGAAAATTTCGGTGTCCAATTGCGACGCTTGCGGCAGCGTGTGGGCGCGCGTAATGGTGTTGAAGTCCTCGTCGCGCAGCTTCAGTTGCACGGTACGCGTGAACAGCCCGTGATCCCGCAGGCGCCGCCCGACCATTTCACTCAGGTGCGCGAGCGTGGCGATGAGCCTCGCCCGGTCGTTGGTGTCTTCGTCGAAGGTGTGCTCGTGACTGATCGACTTGGGGTCGTCGCCTTCAATGAACGAAGTATCGAACCATGCGCCAGCGTCGAATCCATGCGCCTTGCCGGCCAGCGCAAGGCCCCACTTTCCGAAGCGCCGTTCGAGAAAGCTGGAGTCCAGCGCGGCAAGATCGCCGATCTTGCGAATGCCGCAAAGATGCAGCGCCTCTTCCGTCTTCTTGCCGACGCCGGGAATTTTGCGCACGTCGAGCGGAGCAAGCAACTGCGCCTCCGTGCCGGGAACGACCCAGAAGATTCCATTCGGCTTCGCTTGATCGGAACAGATCTTCGACACCAGGCGCGAAGTGGAGATGCCAATGGAGCAATTCAGTCCCGTGGTGTATTTGATGCTCTCGTGCAGCTTGTGCCCTGCGGCGAGCGGCGATCCATGCAGGCGGCCGGTCCCGGTAACGTCGAGGTAGGCCTCGTCGATCGAAGCCATATCGACCAGCGGCGTAAAGGCACGCATGGCGGATTCGACCTTGCGTGAATACTCTACATACCGCTCGCGGTGCCCGTCGAGAAAAATCGCGTGTGGGCACTTTTGAAAGGCTGTGCGCAGCGGCATGGCGGAGTGTACGCCGAACTTCCGCGCCTCGTAGGACGCCGCCGAAACAACGCCGCGCGTGTTTGCCGGCCCGCCCACGACAACGGCTTTGCCCTTGAGCGAAGGGTCGAAAATTTCTTCCACCGACACGAAGAAGGCATCCATGTCGACGTGGAAGATGGTTTTCACAGCGGCATGCCTTCCGGATGAAAAAATCCCGAGAGCACCCGCGGCCACCCGGCAAGGTCCTGGGACACTTCAACGAATCGCCATGCGCGGCCGAACATCGGCTGCACGGTGTCAAGATCCTGGTAGCCCAATTCCACAGACAGCAACCCACCCGGACGAAGAATGCGCTCGGCGTCGGCGATAAGCCGGCGGTAAATTTCGACTCCCGCGCCCGCACCAATCAGAGCCACGTGTGGTTCGTGGTCGCGCACTTCGCGAGGCAGGCCGTCGAGGGCATGCACAGGGATGTACGGCGGATTGGAGACGACGACGTCGAAGGCCGCGGTGGCGAGCGCGGCGCCCAGATCGCAACACGCGAAATCGACGCGTGCGTTCAGAACGCCGGCATTTTCTTGGGCGATGCGCAGCGCCGCCGTCGAAATATCCGTTAGCGTCACCGAAGCCTCCGGCCGCTCAAGCGCCACGGTAACGCCGATTGCGCCAGAGCCGCAGCCGATGTCGACAATGTGGCGCGCATCCGGTTGGCGCCGCAGGATGGTCTCCACCTGGTGCTCGGTCTCGGGCCTCGGAATCAGCACGTCGGGAGTTACCTTGAAGCTGCGGCCATAGAACTCCTGGCGGCCCGTGATGTACTGCGTCGGCGTTCCGCTGAGACGTTCTCCGAGCGAGCGGCGATAGCGGCGTGCGGGCTCCTCGGCAATCTCGTCCTCTGGATGCGCAAAGAGGTAGACGCGATCTTTCCCAAGAGCATCGGCAAGCAGGACCTCCGCCGTCAGCCGCGCATCGGCAACGCCCCCGTGCACGAGCCGGTCGACGGCATCGGTAAGGGCGGCGCGGACGGTCATGATCTTATTGCTGCGAACCTTCGTGTTTCAGGCGCTCGGTCTGGAAATACGTGACGCAGGCGTCGATCATCTCCGAGATGCGTCCTTCGAGAATGGTGTCGAGCTGGTAAAGCGTCAGCCCAATGCGGTGATCGGAGACGCGATTCTCTTTGAAGTTGTAGGTGCGGATTTTTTCGCTGCGGTCGCCCGAGCCGACCATCGCACGCCGTTCGGCGCCAAGCAGCGCATTCTGCTTTTCCATCTCGAGATCGTAAAGGCGCGCCCGCATCACCTTCTCGGCCTTGGCACGGTTCTTGATCTGCGACTTCTCGTCCTGGCACGAGACCACGGTGCCGGTCGGAAGGTGCGTCATGCGCACCGCGGAATAGGTCGTGTTCACCGACTGCCCGCCAGGGCCCGACGAACAGAACGTATCGATGCGGATGTCCTTGGCTTCGATCTTGATGTCCACATCATCTGCTTCCGGCATCACGGCGACGGTAATCGTCGACGTATGGATGCGGCCCTGCGTCTCGGTCGAGGGCACGCGCTGCACACGGTGCACGCCGCCTTCGAACTTCATCTTCGCGTAAACCTTGTGCCCACTGATGAGCGCGATGGCTTCCTTCATCCCGCCCACGCCCGAATCGCTGGTGGAGGTGATATCCACCTTCCAACCCTGCGTTTCGGCGTAGCGGATGTACATGCGAAAAATCTCCGCGGCAAAGAGCGTGGCTTCATCGCCACCCGTACCAGCGCGGATTTCCATGATGACGTCTTTGTCGTCGTTGGGGTCCTTGGGAAGCAGAAGAACTTTCAGCTTGTCTTCGAGGCGGGTGAGTTCGGGCTCCAGCCTGCCGACGTCTTCGGTAGCCATGGCGCGTAGGTCGGCGTCGTTTTCGGTGAGCATGCTCCGCGCGCCTTCGAGATCGCCATGCGCCTTCTTCCATTCGCGGTAGGTTTCGACCAACTCTTCAATGTCGTTTCGCGACTTAGCCGTCTTCCGGTAGACGTCGGAATTGCCGATGATTTCCGGGTCGGCCATCTGCCGGGTAAGATCTTCGAAGCGGGATTCGGTTTCGTCGAGGCGCTGCAGGAATTGCATGGAAAATACTCTCAGTTTATCGATTGACGGGGCGAAGGGCAGACAGGTGTTGGGCCCGCTAAGCGATCACGAGTTTGCCGCCCTGCTCGCGTTCGAGTTCCATGGCGCCTTCCAGCGCGCGAATGGCGACCTCAGTCTGGTCGTCCCCCGGCGTCTGTGTGGTAATGCGCTGCAACCAAAGTCCGGGAGCGGTGATGAATGTCAACAAACTCCCCGGATGCTTCGCCGCGAAGCGGATGATCTCATAGCTCAGTCCGGCGATGACCGGCAGAAGCACGATGCGAGACGCCATCTTTCCGCCGAAGCTCTGAATCGGCAGCAGGGCGTACACGCACATCGAAATCAGCATCACCACGATCAGAAAGCTCGTGCCGCAGCGCGGGTGCCATGTAACGAAGCCTTGCGCGTTCGGCACGGTAACCGCCTTGCCCGATTCAAAGTTGAAGACTACCCGGTGTTCCGCGCCATGAAACATGAATACGCGATGGATGTCTTTGAATCGTGAGATGCCGTAAAGGAAGGTCAGGAAGATCACCAGCCGGATGGCGCCGTCCATTAGATTGAAAAGGATCTGATTGTCCAACTGGGGCACCGTCTTCTGCATCTGCGTCGTCAACCACAGCGGGACGAACTTATAGAGGAAGAGGAAGAACAGGAGCGAGAAGGCAAGGTTGAGGTACATCACCCAGCCCGATATCGGCTTGTCATTGCCGCCATCGGCTTTCGCTTTTTCTTCATCGGTGAGCGCCGCGTTTGCCGAATACTGCAACGCTTCCACGCCCAGCTTCATCGCCTGGCCCAACGTGCCAAGGCCGCGCAGCAGCGGGTATTTGAAAATCGGATAGCGGTCAGACACCTTCGCCAGCGGCTTTGCCAGCGTGATGATCTCGCCGTCGGGTTTGCGCACCGCCACGCAGTAGCTCTGCGGAGACCGCATCATGACGCCTTCCATGACGGCTTGCCCGCCAATAAGCGTCGTTTCTTCGCCCGACTCCAGAATGGGGAGCAGGTGGAGATGTGCTGCGAAACGAAGGGATCTGCGCAATGACAACGGGACGGGGTCTCCTCAACTCAGTATAGCGTTACGGCCAATAGTGCCGGCCGGGCGCGTAACTGGTTGGATGTGGCACCACCCCGCAAGGTTGCAGGGGGAGCGGGATGTTCGCCGCTCCGCCCCCGGCAACCACTATTCGCTGGTCTGGCGCCGAAGCCGCTCGCGAATTGCCGCTTCCACTTCGAGCGCCTTGGGAAAGACCGAACCGGAGTCGTGCAGGTGCTCGGCCGCTTCTGTCGTCAACCGGTTCTGCTTCACCATAGCAACGCCGATCAGGTAGTGCGCCTGGGCCGAAGCGGGGTCGATGGCGAGCGCGCGCCGTGCGTATTCTTCGGCCTCAGTCATCTGATCGAGGCCAAGGAGGCATGCGCTGACATTGGTTAGAACAGCGGAGGCACGCGGGTCGAGTTCCATCGCGGCGCGAAATTCACTGAGGGCCTCGGCGGGGCGTTGGTGGCGGACCAGGAAAGCGCCGAAATTGTTGCGCGCCTCGAAATAGTCCGGGTCCAGCGTGGCGGCCTGACGAAGATACTTTTCCCACTGGGCGACGTTCCCCTTCTGTTGCGCCTCGGCGGCCTTCCGCAGAGCCTTCACGGCATCTTTAGGAGGCGTGTGCGAAAGCCGGCGTATGGAGACGCTGCCGGCAACCGGCTTTTCCGCGCAGGGAATGTCCAGCCGCAGTTCCTGATGATTGGACATGGAGTCCACGGTAAGTAAGGTGCGTTTGATCACGCCGCCCTGCACATTCACTACCTGCGCTTCGTAAACCCCCGACGGCACCTCGCGAAATTCGAATCCGCCGTCCCATCGGACATCGCTCGTTTGGGACCGGTTGTTGTTCTGGCGGCTATTAATCTCTACGCGCAAATTGTCGAACGACGAATCTTGCGAGTGGGCGCAATTTCGAACCACCGCTCCCTGAACGGCTGTGGAACTTCTTGTCTGCGCCGAAAAATAGGTGGGCGATTGCGCCGGCGCCAAATTGAAAAACAGGCACACCGCTGGGAAGATACACTTCGAGTAAGTCATTTCTGCTCCGTGTTCAGAATTCGTTATTAAGTTGTTTTGCGCGGAAACAGCGGGGTTCCAGCCGACGTGGTCTGACAAGACCCTTATCGGCGATACAAAGGATTCTTGACTCTGATTACATGCAACGGCTCGCCGCAACTGGGGTCTGGTGCATTACCCAGCTGATTTGATCCGTCTCGAACGGGGTCGAACAATAGTCGTCGGCGCCTGCTTCCAGGGCCTCCAGCCAGGCGGTTTCCTCTGCCTTGCGGCTGGCAACAATGACGCGTATCGGGGTCCGCAAAGACCTCAACAAGGCGACCAGGGAGTTCACGTTGCTCCACTGATCGGAACAGAAAATCACATCGAGCCTCCGGGCCAACGCCGGCACCTGATCGATTTCGGAGCGGCTGGTCGCATGTCCCATGCGGGCCAGCGTTTGTTCCAGTTCCGATGCGAGATCGGGCTCCAAACCAATCAGTAACGCGCGGGGGGCTTGCGTTTGCATGATTCTCCTGAATTCAGTTACTCAAATCGGAATGTCTGGGGCATGAACGCGGTCTGAGGAGAACGTGAATCTCTCAGGCGGCTACGCCAGATTGTCGGCGGGGACTTTGCGTCTAGGCTGGAAAGAGTGAACTTCCCAATTCCAAGATAATCCGGTTCCGGTCCCGGGGCCAATCAAAAGTTTTGATGTTCCCCATCTGAAGGTTGTGGCACGTGCAATAACCCTGTCGAGCGACCTTCGGCACACCCCTGGTGAAGACGGGAATGCGCCTGATAAACTAAAGGTTTCCGGGAGATTGGAAGCAAACCATGCAGCGCAGGGATAGTGTCGCGGTGAATGTCGGTGGAGTGGTGGTGGGCGGCGGGCAGCCCGTGGTCGTTCAGTCGATGACCAATACCGATACCGCCGACGTCACCGGAACCGCCAAGCAGGTGATGGAACTGGCGCGCGCCGGAAGCGAACTGGTGCGCGTAACCGTGAACACCGACGAAGCCGCCGCCGCCGTTCCCAAAATCGCCGAGACCCTTAAGCTGTATGGAGTCACCGTGCCCATCGTCGGCGACTTCCATTACAACGGCCACCTCCTGCTGAAGAAGTACCCCGCTTGCGCCCGCGCCCTGGCGAAATACCGCATCAATCCCGGCAACGTGAACATCGGCAAAAAGCACGACGACAACTTCCGCACCATGATCGAAGCGGCCGTCGAGTATCAAAAGCCCGTGCGCATCGGCGTGAATTGGGGCTCGCTCGACCAGTCGCTGCTCACGCGCATGATGGACGAAAACGCCAAATCGGCCGAACCGCTCGACGCAAGCGAAGTCATGATCAACGCCATCGTCGAGAGTGCAATCCTCTCCGCCGAAGCCGCCGAGCGCTATGGGCTAGGCCGCGACATGATCATCCTCAGCGCCAAGGTCAGCGGCGTCCAGGACCTCATCCGCGTCTACCGCAAAATGGCCGCGCGCTGCGACTATCCCCTCCACCTCGGGCTGACCGAGGCCGGGCTCGGGTCCAAGGGCATCGTCGCCACAACGGCGGCCCTTGCCGTGCTTCTGCAAGAAGGCATCGGCGATACCATCCGCTCCTCGCTCACCCCCCTGCCCAACGGCGACCGTACCGAAGAAGTCATCGTCAGCCAGCAGATTCTGCAATCCATGGGAATGCGTAGCTTCACCCCGCAGGTCACGGCCTGTCCCGGTTGCGGACGCACCACTAGCACCTACTTCCAGGAGTTGGCCGACCGCATTCAAACCTACCTGCAAAAGCAGATGCCCGTCTGGAAGGAAACGCATCCCGGCGTGGAAGAGATGAAAGTGGCCGTCATGGGCTGCATCGTCAATGGGCCCGGCGAATCGAAGCATGCCAATATCGGCATCTCACTGCCCGGTACGTTTGAAGATCCGGTGGCGCCGGTTTACGTGGATGGCCGACTCTCGCGAACGCTCCGCGGGGATCGCATCTCCGAAGAGTTTTCTCAGATGCTCGAAGACTACGTCGAGGCGAACTACGTGCGGCGCGAAACCGCCGTCGTCTAGTCGCGGCGCTTCCCTCTCACGCCTCCGCGCGCCTCAGTAGAAGTGCAGGGTGTAGCTGAACCGCACGCCGCGCCCCATCTCAGGCGCAAGCTCTTTGATGAACGACAGGTGATTGCGGTACAGCCGGTCGCTCGCATTGAAAACATTCACGCCAAAGACTTGCAGCATATGCTGGCCCGCCACGGTGTAGCTGGCGTTCACGTTGGGAACTACGTAGCCCGCCGTGGGGATCTCGTTCGGCGCCACCAGGTCCTGGCGCCACGACATGGCCAGTTCCGGGCGGATGCTGAACCCCTTCTTGCGGTAATCGAACCCGAACCGCGCACGGAACGGAGGAATGCGCGGAATCGGGACGTTCGATTGTGTGACGTTGGCCGTTACCTGGTCAAGGCTGGTCATCAGCGTAAGGCTGTCGTGCAGTGCCACGGAGAACTTCATCTCGTGGCCAAAATACTGGCCGTTGTCCTGTAGGTAGTTCGCCTCGAACAAGCCGTCTTGAATCATTCCGGTGGGCGCCAGGTAGATGAGGTTGTTCATCCGGTAGTAGAAAAAGTTGTATTCGGCGCGGAAACGGCCCGCCTGATGGCGCAGCGAGAGGTCGAGCCCATCCGAGCGCTCACGGTTCAACCGCGGATTACCAATTTCAAACGTGACGTTCCCCACGTGCGGGCCGAAGTTGTAAAGCTCTTCCAGCGCCGGAGCGCGATAGGAGTGCGAGTAGTTGGCGACAAATGCACCGCCTCGCCAAAGTTTGAAGTTCGCTCCGAAGCCCGCGCTGACGCCATTGAAGGAACGGTCGGGCGCGCCGGATTCCATCGACGGCGTGTAGCCGTTATGTTCCAGCCTCGCGCCGAATTGCAGCCGGACTCGCTCGAAGTTCACCTGCTCCATGCCGAACACGGAGGCCGAGGTCTGAGTAACCGGTGGCGAGAGCGCCTCCTCGCCCACCGATTTGTAATCCCGCTGCAACCCGGAGAACCCAAGGCTGCCGCTGAATAGGCCTTTGCGCTTCTGTTTGAATTCGCCCCGGTAGCTGAATTGTTTATTGAAAAACTGCGTGCCTACTGTGGCGCCTTCCAGCTCCTTGTGGTTGTAGTCGGAGTAGGCGAGGTTCAGGTCGAACCGCTCAAAGAAACTGCCGAGTTTGAGCAGGGTTCCGTTAAAGCGCACCTGCTGCCGCTTCATCGCGAGCGAAATATTCTCGACGGCGTTCGGGTCGCCGCTCTCCAGGAACGAGCCGAACGGGATGCCGTAGTTGGAATCCATGGCGTTGTACTGGAAGCTGAAACCGCCGGCACTCCCGTGCTTGCCCATCCCCACGTTGGCCTGCTTCAGGTCGGTGGCGGAGTTGACCACGCGGCCCAGCGGTGAGGCGTAGTCGCCCGTACGCATGCCGCCGCCGCCGCCCCACACGATCCAGCCTTTCTTGCCAAATTCAAAAGCGCCGCTTCCGCCGCCTTGCGCGTTGTTCGTACCGCCGGTGGCAGACACCTGGCCGCGCACGCCGTCGTGATCATGGCCGTCGATGCGTGCGTGGTCGTCAATGATGTTCACCACTCCGCCGATGGCGTTCGAACCGTAGAGCAGCGTACCAGGCCCGCGCACCACTTCAATCCGCTCAATCGCGCTTCCATCCACCGGTTCGCCGTGATCGCCCGATTGCGAGGAGAGCGTGCCCGTGCGTACGCCGTCCTGCAAAATCAGAACGCGGTCGCCATCGAAGCCGCGCACCACCGGCCGTGAATTGCCCGCCCCAAAACTTCGCTTCGCAACGCCCGTTTGGTCCTCCAGAAGATCGCCCAACGACGTGGAACCGGACTTACCCGCCAGTTCCAGCGACCCGACAGAGGCCACCGACTGTACTGCCTCGAGCGACGTCTCTTCCTCACCCGTGGCGGTGACCGTCAGCTCCGTGCGTATCGTTTCCAGCCGCAGGCCGATGGCCAGCGTGGTCGTGTCGCCCGCGCGAATCGCCACACGGCGGTGCTCGTCGCCCATATCGTGCATGTGGGCCACCACTTCGTACTCGCCCGCCGGAATACCGCTCAGCGTGAAGGAGCCGTCCTCGGCCGTCTCCACTGACTTCCCTAGTTTCGGGATCAGGATCATCGCATGGTGAAGCGGACGGTCTTCGCCGCCAAGCGTAGCTGTACCCTTCAAAGTGCCCGTGTTCGCGGTCTGTCCGAGACACGCGAACGGGATTGCGGTCGACAGCAGCAGGAGGACGGAGTGGATTCGCATGATTCGGGTTCGGCTGTTCCCAGTGTGGGTGCAGATGGGCCTACAACCTATCCCGGAACCACGAGCGGGCCTGTCCGGCCTGTGAGCGGGCCCGGCGCTCTGGTGAGCGAACAATACGCCCAACCTGGGGCTCATGCTGTTACAATCCGAAATGTTGGAGTGAATTGAGGGGCGGGCATGGTCTTTGAACCCGCAGCCATTGTGGTGACATCAAACCAGGGAGGAGGATTCGAATGAGTGCACCGCGTTTACAGGTGGCCGCGGAACGGCCCGAATCCGAGACAGGGTCGGAAGCTCCGGTGCAGCCCGGATCGTTCCGGATTGTGAGCCGGATCGTCGACTGGATCACCAACGATCGGACCCAGCTGTTGAACATCACCGATCGCGTGAACGAAATCGTGCGCAGAAGCGGGGTAACGAACGGTATCGTGCACCTGCAATCCCTGCACACCACCACGTCGATCTTCCTGAATGAGTGGCAGGACGCGCTGCTCGAAGACGTCAAGACGTTCTTCGATAACGCTGTCGAGCGCAACCAGTACTACAAGCATAACGACCCGCAGTTCTCCGACTGCGAGCGCAGCAACGCCGATTCCCATCTGCGCGGCATGATGATGGGCCAGACCTTGAGCCTGCAGGTGCGGAACGCCAGCGTGCTCCTGGGAACCTGGCAGAGCATCATCCTCGCCGAGTTCGACGGCCCCCGCAGCCGCTCGGTCGCCGTGCAAGTCTCCGGCGTCTAGGCGCCCGCTCATGCGTCAGGCCTCCCGGCCTATCGGCACATGTTATTTGACACTTAAGGCCACGCGCCAGTACACTGACGTGAACGCTTAAATAGGAGTCTGCCCTCCAAACCGGATGCTTCTTCCCAGGGAGTTTATTGAATACTTATCGCGTCAGCTTGTGAAGCGATTGTCCCCCGCCGTATTCGAAGTCACGGATGCAACACTGGCCACCGTGGCCATCCAAAGCATAGTCTTGGATGAGATGGAGGTCGAGGATCGCCTCAATGACGAAGTGCGCGAGATCCTCAGCCAATACAGCGACTACATGCGGCGCGAAGGCGTCAGCTACCAGGAAATGTTCCGGCGCATCAAAAACAAGATGCTGCAGGAACGCAAGGTAGTTCGGGCCAGCGGACGCGACACCGGCGACGCGATGAAGCTGTCGCGGGACAAGATTACCGACATCTCGCACAAAATCGTCACCGCCATGCGCAAGTCCCGCGACTTCCGGCTGCGTAAGGATCCCAACGATGTGCGGCTGGAAATTGTTCGCCATTTCACCGAGATCCTGACCATCGAGGAGAAGGTGGACCGCAATGCCCACGCCAAGATCCGCACCATCAAGCGCGATATCGGCGAAGGCACCGAAGAGTACAACCTTCTGCACAAGCGCTATTACGCCGAGGAACTGAAGAAGCTCGGCATCGACTTCTTCGGCGGCTAAATCCCCGTGCGCGAATCCATACTCGTCGCCGGCAGCCTCAATATGGATTTTGTCGCGCGTGTCGGCGTGCTTCCCGCGGCCGGGCAAACTCTCACCGGTCTCTCCTTCGACCTCATCCCGGGCGGCAAGGGTGCCAATCAAGCCTGCGCGGCGGGCAAACTGGCAGGTCCTGCAACCGCCGTGCGCATGGCGGGTTGCGTCGGCACGGACAGCTTCGCTGAGGATCTATGCCACAGCCTCGCGCTCGCTGGTGTGGAGGTCGGCGCCGTTCAGCGGGTCGCCGGAGCCACCACGGGTGCGGCCATGATCAACGTGGATGCCGCGGGCCAGAATACGATCGTCGTCATTCCGGGCGCAAACCAGCGATTCGAAGCCACCCACGCTGAAGCCTTGCGCGGCACCCTGCGCGAGTCCGCCTGGGTCCTGCTGCAACTGGAAACGCCGCTGGGCACCGTTGAGGCGATCTTGCAGGCAGCCCGGCAGGAGGGCACACAAAGCATGCTCGATCCGGCTCCCGCGCAGACCCTCACACGGGAACTGCTGTCGCTCGTGGATGTGCTGACCCCGAATGAATCGGAGGCGTGCATTCTCCTCGGACGCCCGCTTTCGCGCGTCGGCTTGGCCGAGGCTCCGGCAATGGCGCGCGCACTGCTGGCGCTTGGGCCGCGTGCGGTTGTTCTCAAACTAGGCGAAGCGGGCTGCTACTATTCGGGTCCTGAAGGTGAGCATGTGGCGCCTGCCTTCACGGTCCGCGCAGTGGACTCAACAGCCGCCGGAGACACGTTCAACGCCGCCCTGGCCGTCGCGCTCACCGAACGCCTTCCCGTGCCCGCGGGGCTTCGTTTCGCCAATGCCGCCGCCGCGCTCAGCGTAACGCGCCCCGGAGCGCAAACATCGGCGCCCTCTCGCGAAGAGACCGAAGCCTTCCTCTCCGCCCGCCCGTCCTAGCGAATCTTGTAGACCAGGAACCGGCTGTTTTCAAAGAGCGCGGCGCGGTCCTGCATCCGGCCCTTTTTGGTCAGAACCAGGTAGTCGATACCGCGCGCGGCGTAATCGGGAATCCGCGCCGGAGCGTAACCCGGTTCCATCACCTGATTCCATCGCTCCCACCATTCAAGCGCGAAATCCTTTAACAGATTTACCTGGCCGCCACCCTTCCAATCGACATAAACGGCGCGCAGCGAACGGGCGCGGAAGATGCTTCCCGCGGCGTCCTTGCCGCCGTCGGCAAACAGAAACACCGCGTTCTTGTCCGTATTCTGGCGAGCCCAGGAAGACACCTCGCGCACCTCAGCCGTGTCCACCACGCGGTAGTTCACAACCTCGCCCCACGTGGGCAACAGCCAGTACGGCAGCAGCGCGGCCAGCATAAGGCTCGCGCGGGCGCGTTGCCCCGAAGCGTAGGCATGCGCGCCCCAGGCGGTAAGCACCGACGCCACCGCGACGATGGCCCAACGCTTCGCAATCAACGCCGATCGGAAATCGGGCAGCAGAACGTCCATCACGGGCGTGTGCGCGGGTAGTGTGAATCCCACGGCGAACCAGGCGATCGACTCCCAGATGCGCCCCTCGCGCGCCGCGAGCACTCCGCCCACGGCTGACAGGACAGCAGCGAAGACGAACAGGAATGCCGATGCACGGGCCGGTTGAAAGGCGGGGATCAGCGACCAATGCAGGCCCTCCAGCAATGAGTACGAAAGCGGCAAGCTCAAGATGCCGGCCACCGGAAGCCCAACGCTGAGCCAAAGCATCTCGCGCGTGAAATGTTGGCGCCAGCGCAGCACGGCCGCGGCGATGAACAAAGCAAGAAACTCGAATTGCCGCACATAGGCATCGCCCCACATGGAAACCCAGTTATAAGACCCGCGCAGGCGTTGAAGTTTTTCCAGCGCGTCGTCGATTCGCAGAAAGAGCGCCTGCTTCTCCGTCTCGCCCACCTGCAGGCGCGACAATACGAACAACACCGCGACGAACCCGCAGAACAGCAGCAGCGGACGCAGGGCGCGTAACCCTTCCCGCCGCGCATCGGCCACCAGAAGCAGCCCGAAAACAACCAGGAACGGCCAGGTTGTCGGTGGATGATAGAGCCAGGCAATGCCCATCAGTGCTGCGGCGGCGAACATCCTGCGGTGCGCCGTCAACCCGGCGGCGAGAATGATCAGGCAAATGGCGCTGCCCCGCGGCACCGGCTCATATTCAAGCGTCAGCACGGCCGGGCCCGCCACGGTCGCCCCCATGCCGAACAACACCGGCGTCAGCATCGCCAACAGCGGCGTCAGGCCGGCCGCCCGCGCCAGCAGATACACGCCGAGCAGTCCGCAGAAGCGCGTCAGCAGCTGTTGCGCCACCAGAACGCCTTCGAACGATCCCGCGCCCGTAATGCGCCGCAGCAGCAGCGCCATCTCGTCGTAGATCGAATAGGTCACGTGCGGACGCGTGGCCACACTGTCGGCGGCATAGAGCGTCGAGTCCCAGAACCGCTCGAGAATCGGAATGTAGATTTGCGTGTCGGACCAGAGGAACGAATGCCCCGGCAGCGTATAGAAGCCCAGTACGACCAGCGCGGCCAACGTTGCCGCGATCGCCCAGCGGGATGACGTCATTTCTTTGGCGTCTTCTCCAATTGCTGCTTGGCCCATGCACGCGCGGGATTCAGCGCCACGCTCTTTTCCAGTGCCTGCCGCGCTTCCTCATTGCTGCCCTGCTTGCGCAGCGCAATGCCCAGCCACAGATGCGCCTCCGCCGACTTCGGGTCCAACTGAATCGCCTTGCGGAAATCGCTGATCGCTTTGTCCACTCCACCGCCGAACATCGGAGGCATGTAGTAGTTGCCCACCCCGTGGCTCACCCAGTTCAGCGCAGCCTTACCGTCCAGTTCCAATGCGCGGTTCACTTCATCGCGCGCGCATCCGCCATACTTCATGCCGGCCAGCGCATTGCCCGGAATCATCTGGCCGCAGATCGTGCCCAACAGCCGGTGATACTCGGCCACGTCTGGCTTCAACTCCACCGCTTTGCGCGCCGACGCTATGCCGGCATCGGCCGCCGCACGCGCGGCATTCTTATCCGCGGCTTCGGTGGCCACCTGGGCCAGCGTCGATTGCGCCAGCGCGTACGCGTAGTGCGCGGCAGCATCGTTGCCGGCCTGCGCCACGCGCTTACCGGCGGCCTGCGCCAACTGCTCCAATTGCGCGCGGTCCTGCTTATCCAGCGCGTCTTCGAGCGGCGTCTTGGCCACCGCGGCTGCGGCAATGAGAACGAATGCAAATAGGCGG
>JBDTVQ010000107.1:0-17420 GCA_040007195.1 Acidobacteriota bacterium
GCGATGGCGATCGGCCTCCAGGCACAAGAAGCCTTCCTCTATAACCGCGAGAACGGTCTCGATCCGCTGACGGTTGGCATGAAGAACGACCAGCCCATCGCTATCGATTGGGACGAGGATGGGCGCATCGACATCCTGCAGCGGAATATTTACTCGACCACGTTCGGCGAGCCGTGGTGGGGCATTTTCTTTTTCCAGAACATTGGTTCCAATCAGAGCCCGCGCTATGCCGCTTCGAAGCGCCTGGTGCTCAACGGGCGGCCGATCGAGGACAACTATGCGAGTTACCAGACGCTGGATTGGAACCACGACGGCCACGCGGACTTGCTGAGCGGAACCGGCGCCGGGCCGCGCAAAGGCGTCCTGCAGGTCTATTTGAATCAAGGCAAACGGGACGCGCAGGGGTTACCGATTCTGAGCGTGGGCCCGACGCTCAAATGGCTCAAGGACGGCGGCGACCTCGCCTACGGGATGAGGCTGATCGATGGCGACCTGTACACGCTGAACATGCGTGTTCAATACTTCCCCACGCAAGTGCTGGAACATACGCTTTATCGGCATCCGGCCACCAGCGACGGTTTCGGCAAGGCGGAACCGGTGACCTTCAACGGCAAGACGGTCTACGACGAATGGCCTTCGACCAAGCGCAACGGCAAGTGGCTGGGCGCCAGCCGGACGCGGCGCGGTCCGCTGACGACGTGCATCGTGGAATGGGCGGGTTTCACGCAGCCACCGAAATGCATCGTGGACACAAGCCCCGATGGTTTCGCCGTGCCGAGTGCCACCAAGGACGGCATTCTCGCCGCAACCATGGGCGGCTGGCTACGATATATCCCCGACCGAGGCAAGCCGCATATTGTTATGGCGGAGGGGATGCCCTGCTCCTTTGGAGGCTACAGCAGCGTGGAGGTAGCGGACTGGGAAGGCGACGGGGATCTGGACTTCATCGGGGGCAATGAAACCGGCTTTGTTCAACTAATTGAGAACATCAGCACGCCCACGAGAACTCAATTCCTGACGGCGAGAAAGATTCCCCATGTCTACGCGGCCCGATGGATGTTTATCGACGATGAGGACCCTGAGCGGCCATATGGGCAATCCAAGCCCGCTTATGTCGATTGGGACAACGATGGCGATCTGGATCTGTTGGTGGGCAACAATTCCAACCGCATTGCCTACTTTGAAAACACCGGCTCGCGTAGCCATCCGAAATTCGGGAAGGCCGTGAAGCTGGTGCACGACGGGGGCGAGCACTTCTCGTTCCGTGCACGGCCCGCGCCTGTCGATTTCAACAAAGACGGTCTCGTCGACCTCATCACCGGTTCGGCCGGCCCGCGGGACAGGAACGATTCGAAGGACATCGCCATCTCGCTCTATCTGAGGTACAGGGACGAAACGGGCAAACTCCGCCTGAGGGCCCCGGTCCCGCTCAAAGACACGAAGGGCCAGGACCTGCGCACACCGATCCCGTATCATCACGGCTTCGAAGTAGCCGATTGGGACAACGACGGGGACCTCGACCTGTTCACGAACGAGAAGTCGCAACTGATTCTTTATCGCAATATGGGCAACGGCTTCGAGCGAGAGCCGATCCTTTATAACGGCAAGCCTCTGAGCGTCAGCCACCACGAGACCAGCATTAAACCGATCGACTGGGACAAAGATGGCCAACTCGACCTGATCCTGGGCGGCGAATCAGGGTGGGTCTATTTTTTCCCACGGGTGACACTACGGTAGGGTGCGGCTGCGCGAACTCGTCGAGCATCTGCACGATTGCAAGGCTTACTGCCGCTGGGCCGAGGCGATAAGGCTGGCGAGGGCGAGCAGGCTCACGGGGCTTTGCGCTTGGTCCTAATCTGGAGGTGGGGGGAACGGTTCCGAAGGAGAGAACATGCAGAAGCGAAGACTTGGAACGAGCACACTAGAAGTGTCGGCGATGGGCCTCGGTTGTATGGGCATGAGCTTCGGATATGGACCGCCCAAGGACAAGCAGGAGATGATTTCCGTGATCCGGGCGGCGGTTGAACTCGGTGTGACATTCTTCGACACTGCCGAAGTCTATGGTCCGTTCATTAACGAGGAACTGGTGGGCGAAGCGCTTGCTCCCGTGCGAGAGCAGGTGGTGATTGCAACGAAGTTCGGTTTCCACTTCGATCAAGATGGCAAACAAGCGGGCCTGAATAGCCGGCCGGAGAGTATCAAGCGAGTCGCGGAGGCTTCCCTGCAGCGGCTCCGGTGTGAAGTCATCGATCTGTTCTATCAGCACCGAGTTGACCCGGCGGTGCCCATCGAAGATGTGGCGGGAGCGGTGAAGGATCTGGTGCAAGAGGGCAAGGTCAAGCACTTCGGCCTTTCGGAGGCGGGTGTGCAGACGATTCGGCGCGCGCACGCCGTGCAACCGGTGACCGCACTTCAAAGCGAGTATTCACTTTGGTGGCGGGAGCCCGAGGCGGAGATCATGCCGGCGCTCGAAGAGTTGGGAATTGGGTTTGTTTCGTTCAGTCCGCTCGGGAAGGGATTTCTCACGGGCAAGATCGACGAGAATACCGCTTTTGACAGCACGGACTTTCGCAACACGGTACCGCGCTTTGCTCCAGAGGCCCGGAAGGCGAACCGTGCCTTGGTGGATTCATTAGAAACCATTGCACAGCGCAAGAAGGCGACCACCGCTCAGATCGCGCTCGCTTGGGTTCTTGCCCAGAAGCCGTGGATCGTACCCATTCCCGGGACGACGAAACTACATCGATTGCAGGAGAATGTCGCGGCAGCGTCGGTCGAACTGAGCGACGGAGATTTGCGCGAGATTGAGAGCGCCACGGCGGAGGTGGCGGTGCAGGGACATCGGTACAGCGAGGGCGCGCAACGAATGATTGATCGCTAGACGGCCACGGCCACGGCGAATTCGAACACGCCCGGATGCGCCGCTACTCCTGCCGCAACGCCGTAATCGGGTCAACCTGCGCGGCGCGCCAGGCGGGGGAGGAAGCGGGCGGCAAGGGCGGCAATGTTTGCAACGGTTCTCTAGAATATGGATCATGCGCAGACTTGTCTGGTTGATACCGGTTATTTTGCTTGCGGGCGACGTGGGGCCGGATCGCGGCGCGCTGGTAGTAGTGGGTGGCGGCGAGTTGGGGCCGGAGATCAAGAGGACGTTCCTCGAACTTGCCGGTGGCGCTGAGGCTCCGCTGGTGGTGATTCCGACGGCGGGTGAAGCGGAGACCTATGACGATAGTTGCCGGGATGCGGCGATGTGGCGCGAGGCGGGGTTCCGCGATGTAAAAGTGTTGCACACGCGCGATCGCGCGGTGGCCAGTGAGGAGAGTTTCGCGGCCCCCTTGAAGCGGGCGCGCGCGGTGTGGTTTTCCGGCGGGCGGCAGTGGCGGCTGGTGGATAGCTACATGGGCACGCGCACGCAGCGGGAGATGGAGGCTGTGCTGGCGAGGGGTGGGGTGATCGGCGGCAGTTCGGCCGGTGCGACGATTCTCGGCTCGTATCTGGTGCGGGGAGCGCGCGAGGGCAACACGATCATGATGGCGCCGGGATATGAGAAGGGCTTCGGGTATTTGAAGAACGTGGCGATCGACCAGCACCTGTTGAAGCGCAACCGCGAGAGAGACATGGTGCCGGTGGTTTTGAAGCACCCTGAGCTTCTGGGGATTGGGATCGACGAAGGCACGGCAGTGGTGGTGAAGGGTGACCGGTTCGACGTGATCGGCGTGAGCAAGGTGGCGATATATGAGCACGCCGGTGCGGCGCGGGGGAACGGATTCTACTTCCTGAACGTGGGTGAGGGATTCGATTTGCGAGCGAGGCGGAGGGTGGCGGTCCTGAAGTAGACTATAATGCGAGTGTAAGGAGGCCGCATGAGATCCATTGGCGTCCCTGAGTTGGTCATCATTCTTGGCATCGCTGTTCTGCTTTTTGGCGGACGGAAGATTCCAGAAGTTGCCAAAGGCTTGGGTGAAGGTATTCGCAACTTCAAAAATGCATTGAAGAGCGAGGACAAACCGGAAGAGAAGAAGCAGGCGTAAGCGGCCTTGCATGCCGTCCCCGTCGCAATTTGAGGGGCACGCGCGACAACCAATTTTCCAAACGAAAGAACCCCCGCGGTATACGCCGCGGGGGTTTTCGATTGTCTGGAGGTAAACGAACTGACTACTTCTTCTTCGGAGGAACGATGGCGTCTTTGCACGCCTTGGCAATGCGGAACTTCACCACCTTCTTGGCGGGAATCTTGATCGCTTCGCCGGTGGCCGGGTTGCGGCCCATGCGCGCCTTGGTGTCGCGCAACACGAGTTTGCCCAAGCCGGGCAGGGTGAACATCTTATTCTTTTTGGTTTCGGCGATGGCGACCGCGGCCAAGGTTTCGAGGCCCTGTTTGGCCACCTTGCTGGACACGCCAATGGTTTCCGCCAACTTCTTGATCAACTGAGCTTGCGTCATCTTCTTGCTTTCGGCCATGGATGCTCCTTCTATCCCAATGAACTTAACCGTACGGCAGGTTTCCGCGTCCGCCAGCCGTTGAGCCGGCGTGGCCTTCCAGCGCGAAACATATTCGTCCGGAATTGTTTTGCGCTCTCAGGATAGCGGAACCCTATGCGGGTGTAAAGAGAGATGTGAAGCCAAAAGCCTGTTTTTTCGGGGTTTTTTTGGTATGAGTGGCGTAGGGAGGGCCAAAATCAGGCTTTTTTCGGGCCAGGGGTGGCTGAAAGCGCTTGGTAGAGGTCGCGTTTGCCCATTTTGTGGCGCCGGGCGACGGTCTTAATCGCGTCCATACGGTCCGCTCCGCGAGCGATTTCGGTGTCGACTTCGGCGGCGAGATCGAGGGGAGCGGAGGGACCAGAGGCGGGCGGCTCGCGATCGATGACCAGGGTGAATTCGCCTCGAATGGAGTCGCGGGCGGCGAGTGTTGCATGAACCTGGGAGACGGAGCCTCGGAGAAACTCTTCATGGAGCTTGGTTAGTTCGCGGCAGGCGGCAATGCGGCGGTCGCCGAGGACGGAGCAGATGTCGTCGAGGGAGTCGAGAACGCGGTGGGGGGCTTCAAAAAAAATGAGACTGGCGGGGAGGTTGCGGACGGCTTCGAGCGAGGCGCGGCGCGCGCCGGATTTGGGGGGGAGGAAGCCGCCGAAGTAGAAGGCGTCGGTAGGGAGGCCGGAGCCAGCGAGGGCAGCCAGGACGGCGGAGGGTCCGGGAATGGGGATGACCGGGATGCCGCGTTCGGCGGCGAGGCGGACAAGGCGGAAACCGGGATCGGAGACCAGGGGAGTACCGCCGTCGGAGACGAGGGCAATACTCGCGCCGGCTTCGATTTCGGCGATGGTGGATTCGGCTTTAGTGGCTTCGTTGTGCTCGTGAAAGCTGCGGGTGGGTTTGTGTATCCCGTAGAATTCGAGGAGTTTCGCGGTCTGCCGGGTGTCTTCGCAGGCGATCCAGTCAACGGATTCGAGGGTCTCGACGGCCCGGCGGGACAGATCACGGAGATTTCCTATGGGAGTGGAAACCAGATACAGGGCCCCCGGCATTACTGGATCAGTATTACATCATTGCCTCCCTAAGGTCTTTCGGTGGAAGCACCGATAGACAGTGAGGCGCGGATGCGCCCCGAGATGGACGGGATTGGGCTGGGAGAGGCCGGGGCACGGAGCCCTTGGTGGCTCAGTGAGCCGTTTAATGGCATGATATGAGTGAAGTTATTGCTGCTGAACAGACGCCACGAGACATAATGGATCCCTTGCCTGGGAACGCCAACACCGGAATCGATCGAACCGAGACCTATTTATGGGAGCTGCCTGAGAAGGGCATCACCATTAGGTTCGATTTGGATGTCGTGGACCGGCTGCTGGCCGAAGTCTTGCGCGGATTCGGCGTCATTCCGAAACGTGGAATCGAAATTGGCGGGGTGTTGTTGGGTGAGTACGTCGAGCCGGGCGTGGTGCACGTCACCGATTACGAGACGGTGGCCTGCC
Source organism: Acidobacteriota bacterium (assembly GCA_040007195.1). Taxonomy (GTDB): domain Bacteria; phylum Acidobacteriota; class Terriglobia; order Bryobacterales; family Bryobacteraceae; genus JAFLBB01. The sequence goes on from JBDTVQ010000107.1 coordinate 5,970, forward strand.
AACATAGCCGCGGGTCGTCCTATCTATTGAGCCCCGAGGAGACGCAGCGGTTGCGCGGAGTTTGCGATCGCTGGTTATCGAACCCGGGTGGACATTCGACGGTAATCGGACTTTTCCGAAGTCACACCCGCGAAGGCTTTCATTTGACGGTCGAGGATGTGGATCTGATGGACCGCATGGTTCCCGACCCAGCGGCGGTGATGTTGCTGGTGAAGCCTTATGCGACGCGCGTGAGTGTGGGCGGTTTCTTCTTCCGGGAAGATGGCGGCATCCAGAAGATGGACGCGCCTTACCTGGAGTTTCCATTTCGCCGGCGAGAGTTAGCGGGAGAGGGACCGGAACAATCGGCACCGGCGCCCGAAATCGATGGGACTATGGCGGCACCTCCGAGCACGCCACGGTCACCTGCATCCGAGCTGTCGTTTGGCGGCTACAACCAGGGGGACAAAGCGGCGATGACACAGACAATCACCTCTGAACAGACCTACGGGCTTGCGGGCGCGCAGGTGGAATCAACCGAAGGCGGGCAGAAGAAGCGGAGCCGGACGGGCTGGGTGTGGATCCCGTTGTCGTTCATCTTCCTGTTGCTGGGCGTTGTGTTAGGCTTCCAGGTCGCATTAAGCGTGGGATCGAAGTTGCCGAGCGGACTGCGTCCACCGGACCCGTTCGCGATGAACCTGGTAGCGAGTCCGTCGGGGAACAGTGTGCATGTGCGCTGGGACCGCAACGCTCCGGCGATTCAGAATGCGCCGCGCGGAGTGCTCCACATTCAGGATGGGAGCACCGAGCAGCGGGTGGACCTGGACGCATTGCAACTTTTGAATGGTTTTGTCATCTACCGGCGCCCGGCAGCGAACGTGAAGTTCCGGTTGGAAGTATTCACGAACGAGAAGGTGAGTTTGAGCGAGACGGTGGAGTTTAAGGCGAAATAGGTCGCGACCGGCCAAGGCGGATGCGCATGCGGCGGGCTCGCGTGGGTGCCGCACGCGGGTTGACACCCTAGGCAACATCGAGATCTTCGGGATCGAGGTCGAGACCGAGATAGGTCGACTTGCGGCCGCGAATGGAGCGGGCGCGCTCGTCGATCGAAATCGTAGGCACCGTTTTCGCGGGGCCCGCGGCAACACTCAATTCCAAGTCATCCTTACCCGTGGGAACGCGCACGCGTAGCATCGAGTTTGGACCGATTTTGCCCGTTGCCACCAGGACGGCCAAGGGCTGCAGCACCATGCGGTGGATGGTCCGTTTCAGTTCCCGGGCACCGTACTGGCGGCTTGTGCCCTTCTCCAGAAGCAGCTTGCGAGCGGATTCGTCGACACGAACGCCGAACGATTTTGGGCCCAGGCGGGAGTCGACGAGCTTCTGCAGGTTCTCCACCTGTTGGTCGAGGATGCGTTCGAGCGCGGCGGCATCGAGCGGGCTGTAGGTGACTACTTTGTCGATGCGATTGTAGAACTCGGGCGAGAACTTCTTCTTCACGGCATTGATGCCGATCTGTTCAATTTTCCTGGTCAGTGTGCCGGTGAGTTCGTGTTCAGCGGCGGCGCCCGCCTTGGATGAATCGGCATTCTTGAAGGCGATCGCTTCAAAGCCAAACTGAGGCGCCAGTTCCTGCATCATTTCGCGCGCGCCCAGGTTACTGGTAAGGAAGATCATGCTGCGTTCGAAGCCGACCGATGTATTGTCACCGAGCCGGAGGACGGCTTTGTCGAGCACGCCCAGCAGAAGGCGGTTGAGGGAGGGCGCGGCCTTTTCCACCTCGTCGAAGAGCACGATGGACATGCCGCAGCGCTCGGAGGTAAACGAATTGAGCTTGGCCTGGTTGAGCATCGGCTGTGTTTCCCGATGACCGAGATAGCCTGGCGGCGCGCCAATCAGCTTGGCGACCTCATGGTCCATCTGAAACTCGCCGCAATCGACGCGCAGAAAGTGCCTGTCGTTTCCGTGGAGCGCCTGAGCGAGGCATTCGACGGTTCGTGTTTTTCCGGTGCCGGTGGGGCCAAGCAAAAGGAAAACGCCGGCGGGCCTGCCTTCAGGCGCGAGATGCGCCTGGAAGATCTGGACGTACGGAATGATCGCCTCAACCGCGGCGGGCTGTCCCACTAGCCGCTCGGCCAGCGATTGGGACAGCTCGGCAGCGCCTCCGAGCGACAGCTTCCGGAAACGTGGATTCATGATGTTGCGGACCACCTGGGACACTGCGTATAGGGCACGCTTTCGTCCACAGCCAGAGTAGCGCAGGGCGCCGGAAAATCGAGCCGCGGCGGCGCGTGGAATGGCGCAAATAGAGCGGGTTTAACTCACCTGCAAACGCTTGAAATAGTTACCGATTAACTCGACGATGCGGCCCGAGGCAAGGCCATCGCCGTATGGGTTGTGAACGAGGGAGCGGCGGGCGTACTCTTTTGGGTCATCGAGAAGGGTATGGGCCTCTTTACAGATGAGGCCGGAATCGGTACCGACGAGGCGCACCGTCCCGGCTGTGACGGCCTCCGGGCGCTCGGTTTTTTCGCGCAGGACGAGGATGGGTTTGCCGAGTGAGGGCCCCTCTTCCTGAACGCCGCCGGAATCGGTGATGAGCATATGGGCGCGGCGCATCAGGTCCACGAAGCTGAGGTAGTCGAGGGGATCGAGCAGGGTGATGCTGGGAATTCCGCCGAGACGGCGATTCACGATTTCGCGGACGTTGGGGTTGGGGTGGACGGGATAGATGAGGTGGACATCGGGGCGTTGAGCCAGTTGTGCGACGGCGTCGCAGATGCGTTCAAAGCCGGGGCCGAAGCTTTCGCGGCGATGGGCCGTGACGAGGATCATTTTCTTTTCCGCAGGCCATTCGGGGCGGATAGGGGCGTGGAGCGAGCCGGAATCGAGGCGCCGGGCGACGGAGAGGACAGCGTCGATGCCGGTGTTGCCGGTGACGGAAACATCGGCGGGGGGCACGCCTTCCCGCAGCAGGTTGGCTGCAGCCCAATCGGTGGCGGCGAAGTGAAGGGTCGAGACACGGGTGGCGAGCACCCGGTTGGCTTCTTCCGGAAAGGGTTGAGCGAGGTCGCCGGTGCGCAGGCCGGCCTCGACGTGGCCGACAGGAACGCCGCGATAAAAGGCGGCGAGGGCGCCTGCAAAAGTAGTGGTGGTATCGCCCTGGACGAGGACGAAGCCGGGTTTGACCTTGTCGAATACACTTTCGAGCGCGGTGAGCATACGGCCGCAGGATTGGAGCAGACTCTGGCCGGGAGTCATCAGGTCGAGGTCGAATGCGGGCTCGATGCCGAAGACACCGAGGACCTGATCGAGCAAACCACGGTGTTGGGCGGTGACACACACTACGGCCTCCAGGCCGAGGGGGGAGTTTCGCATGGCCTCCACGAGGGGGGCCAGCTTAATGGCCTCCGGGCGGGTGCCGAAGATCGTTAGGATGCGGGGCACAGGATCCGGTAGGCGAACCGCGAAGGAACGTTCGGCCTTACTTATGACGGTAAGTGATGCGGCCTTTGGTGAGATCGTAAGGCGACATCTCAATGGTCACGCGGTCGCCCGCCAACACGCGAATGCGGTTGCGGCGGAGTTTGCCCGCCAGGTGAGCCAATACTAGGCGCTCATCGATATCCAACTGAACGCTGAACTGGCCGGCGGGAAACTTTTCCACGACCGTGCCAGTAACTTCAATGCAATCCTCTTTACTCATTGACCTCCTTGTGGGCAGATCTCATCGGGGGTGAACACGACATACCCCGGGCGAAAGACTATTGGCAAGTATAGCCGATGGCGGGAGGGTGCAAAGAGGGGGTATGGGAGGCGAGCTGGAGTGGCGCCGTTGTGGGAACCTCGGCCCCCGATCCGCCGTCTGTTGTACTACCTTTGAGATGGACAACCGGAGGGTGGTTTGCTCTTATTTGAAAACGTCTGTGTCCTTGTGACGGGCGCGGGCAGAGGGATTGGAAAGCGCCTGGCCATTGGATTCGCTCAGCAAGGCGCGAGGGTCGGGCTATTGGCGCGAAGCAAGGCGGAGCTGGATCTGACGCAGTTGGAAATCGATCATTCCGGTGGAACAGCGTTGCGCCTGCGGGCGGACGTGCGGCATCTGTCCGAAGTGCAGAGCGCAGTGGAGCGAATGCGCGCGCATTTCGGTACGGTGCACGCGCTGGTGGCGGCGGCGGGCGTGCAGGGTCCCATCGGTCCATTTGTCGAGACTGCCGGCGACGACTGGTGGGAGACGATCGAGACCAATTTGCATGGAGTGGTGAACTCGTGCCGCGCGGTGCTGCCGGATATGGTGCAGCAGCGGCAAGGCAAGATCATCCTGCTGAGCGGTGGCGGAGGAACAAGGCCGCGGGCTAATTTCAGCGCGTACGCCGCTTCCAAGGCAGGAGTTTTGCGGTTCGCCGAGACGCTGGCCGACGAGGTGCGGGACCACAACATCCAGGTGAACTGCATGTCGCCCGGGGGCACGTACACGCATATGACGGATGAGATCTTACGGGCAGGCGACCGTGCTGGATGGAAAGATCACGAAGACGCGCTCGATGTACGGGTCACCGGCGGCGTGACTCCGGACCGGCAGATGAGCCTGGCCGCGTTTCTGGCGAGCGACCGGTCCAATCACGTGAGCGGCAAGTTGATTCACGTGAAAGACGACTGGAAGCGGCTGGAGGGAGCGGCGGTGAATCCGGAGTTGTACACGTTGCGGCGCGTGATGAAGGTCTGAGTCTCCTTGCTGTTTATTTGGGCTTGATAGACTGAGGCCGTTATGCGCAGCATCGCACTGTTGACACTTGCCGTTTTGAGCGTGACGGCAACGCCGGCACAGCAGCCGAAGAAGCGAATTCTCGCCATAGGCCAGGTGAAGGGCTACCAGCATGACGCGACCACGTACGGATTGGCGACCATTTGGAAGATGGGCCAGGAGACGGGGCTGTGGGAGACCTACATCCGCACGGACACGCAACTGCTGACGAAGAAGAAGCTAGCGGACAATGCGCGGAACCTCGACTACTTTGATGCCGTGGTGTTCTACACGACGGGCGAGTTGGAGATGGACGATTCGCAAAAAAAGGACCTATTGAGCTTCGTTCGCGACGAAGGCAAGGGGTTCATCGGCGTACATTCGGCGGCGGACACCTTTTACCAATGGCCGGAGTACGGTGAGATGGTGGGCGGCTATTTCGATCATCATCCTTGGGGCACGTTTCAAGCGCCGATCGTGGTGGAAGATCCGGCGCATCCGTTCGTGAAGCATTTTCCGGCGGAGTTCACCGTGTATGACGAGATCTACCAGTTCAAGAACTATTCGCGGGACAGGGTGCGTGTGTTGATGCGGTTGGATGCGAAGAAGCTCGATTTGCAGAACAAGAACGTGCATCGAACCGATGGAGACTTTGCCGTGGCGTGGTTGCGGAACTATGGAAAGGGCCGCGTGTTTTATTCGACGTTGGGCCATACGGAAAGCTCGTGGGACCGGCCGGATGTGCAAAAGATGTGGCTGGAGGCGATCCGGTGGGCGCTGGGGTTGACTCAGGCGGAAGCAACGCCACGGCCTCTTTCCGGGAAATAGGGACCTCATGAAATTACTGCTTGCCCTTTTGTGTCTGGCTACATCCGGCTGGGCCGCCGATGTCTATCGCTATGGACGCTTCGAGGCGAGTTTCACGGCGTCGAAGGACTACGACGATCCGCTCGAGTTGAATGTAGTGGCCGACTTTACGGGACCGGGTAGGGCTCACGTGCGGATACCCGCGTTTTGGGACGGAGGGCGGACCTGGAAAGTGCGATTTTCGCCGGAGAAGACGGGCACGTGGACGTATCGCGTGCAGGCATCCGATGCGCAGGAGACGGGGCTGCATGGCAAGACCGGGCGAGTTCAGGTGAAGGCGTACCGGGGGACGAATCAGTTATACGTGCATGGCGCGCCACGCGTGGCTCCGGGTAAACATTACTTCCTGCACGCCGACGGGAAGCCGTGGTTCTGGCTGGCATGCACGGGTTGGAACGGCGCGCAGCAGAGCACCGATGAGGAATGGGCGCGGTATCTCGCCGACCGCCACGCGAAGCGCTACTCGGCGATTCAATTCGTGATGGCCGCGCCGTGGCGGGCGGGCCGCAAGGACGAGAACGGGCGTGTGGCGTTCACCATGACGGATCGTTTGCGGGTGGACCCCGAGTACTTTCAGCGGATGGACCGCAAGATTGACCAGATGAACGATCGCGAACTGGTGGGCGTGGCGGTCATGTTATGGGCGCTGACGTCGAAGGACAATGAGAGCCCGGGCGCGGCGTTGAGCACACCGAATGCGATCCGGCTTGCGCGGTACATGGCAGCGCGCTATGGCGCGCATCACATGATCTGGCTGCTTGGCGGTGACGGAAGTTACGAGCGCGGCGATGGGCCGGAGCGATGGAAGCAGATTGGGCGGGGCACGTTCCCGCAAGACGAGTTTCGCAGGCCGGTGAGTTTGCACCCGGCCGGCAGGCGGGACCCGTGGCCCATCTTCAAAGATGAACCATGGCTGGATTTCTACAACTACCAGTCGGGGCACGGAAACGATCAGGCGAAGTGGGAGTGGAACGCGACGAAGGGAACCGCGTCGGGTTGGAAGCTGACGCCAACGAAACCGGTAGTGGACACCGAGCCCAATTATGAGGGTTTGACCAGTCGAGACGGCAAGGTATTCGGCGCCGATAGCGTGCGGCGAGCCGTGTGGTACAGCTTGCTGGCCGGCCCGCCCGCCGGCGTGACGTATGGCGCGCACGGCGTTTGGTATTGGGCCCGGACGGCGGCCCTTCCTCTGGATCATGCGCACACGGGAATGGCGCAGCCGTGGTTTGAATCGATCGATTATCCGGGCTCGAAGCAAATGACGATCGTACGGAATGTTTTGGAAGGTTTGCCCTGGTGGAAGCTGGAGCCGAACCGATTTTTGTTGGCGAATGAACCGGATCGTGTGGACTGGACAGCGTATCCGATGCCGGTGTCGACGAGCGATGGGAAGTTCGGGCTGGTGTATTTGCCGAACAATCCGTCGATCGAATTGAACCTGTCCGATTTCGGGGACGCGCGGGCGACGTGGATCGATCCGCGCACGGGGGCACGGACATTGGCCGGGCGTTTGAAAGAAGCGGCGAAGGTGCCGTTGAAAACGCCGGCTTCAGGCGATTGGCTGCTGTTGTTGAGAAAGGACTAGTCATGGCTACGACGCGAAGAGAAGTATTGGTGACCATTGCGGCGACGGGTGTGGCGGCGGGTGCGGCGGCGCAGGAATCGACGGCGCATCAACATCCGGGTCACGATGAAACGGCGGGCGGCGCGCCTGCGAACACAAAGCCGAAGGTGCTGAATGCGGCCGAGTTCTCGGCGTTGGGCGAGTTGGTGGAGATGATCATCCCGCGCAGCGACACGCCGGGGGCGAAGGATGCGGGGGCGCATCTGATCATCGACAGCATGCTGGTAGGGCAGCGCGCGCGGGCGATGGCGTTTCGCAAGGGCCTGGCGCCGTTTGTGAAACTCGAAAATGCAAAGCGGCTGGAGAGGCTAACAGCACTGCATCAATCGAAAGATGAGTTCTTCCGGACGTTGAAGGACATGACGATCGACGCCTACTATTCGACGCGCGAAGGACTGGTGACGGAGTTGGGTTGGAGCGGCTACACGGCACTTGCCGAGTTCAAGGGCTGCACGCATCCTGAGCACCAGATGAAGGCATAGGGGATTCATGATGCAAGTCACACCAAGTTCCGAAGTACATGATGTGATCGTGATTGGTTCCGGCGCGGCCGGAGGAATGGCGGCGTGGAATTTGACGCGGCAGGGCGTGAACGTTCTGTTGCTCGACGCGGGCACGCAGTTTCGGCGCGCGAGTTTTTGGACCCACGTAAAGCCGTGGGAATGGCGCGCGCGTACCGAGGCGGGACGCAAGCCGCCGCAGTTCCGCCTGGACGACCGCGAGCAGCCGATCGATACGCCGAAGGACAAGCCGTTCGACCTTTACCGCGTGTGGGGCCGCGGCGGCAAGACGAACGTGTGGGGGCGTGTGTCGCTGCGCTACGGCGATGTCGACTTCGCCGGGCCCGCAAAGGATGGCTGGGAGATTCCGTGGCCGATCCGTTATAAGGACATCGCGCCGTACTACGACAAGGTGGACCAGTTTATCGGCGTGAACGGCGGCCCAGAAGATCTCGATGTTCTGCCGGGCAGCAAGTATCACTTGCCGCCGCCGGCTTTGCGGTGCGGCGAACAGATCTTGCGTAAGGCGGGCAAGAACGTAGGCATCGAGTTTGTGCACGGGCGGCGCGCTGTATTGACCAAGCCGCTTAATGGACACAATGCCTGCCACTATTGCGGGGCGTGTGGACGCGGTTGCGACGTGTCGGCGTTCTTTAACTCGAGCGACTATCTATTGGAGCCGGCGTTCAAGACGGGCAAGCTGAAGATTATCGACAACGCCGTGGTGGCGCGCGTACTAACGGGTGCCAACGGGCTGGCGACGGGTGTTCAATACTTCGACCGCTACACGAAGGCCGAGCGTCAGGTGAAGGGACGCATCGTCATCGTGGCGGCGTCGACGATCGACTCGACGAGGATTCTGTTGAACTCGAAGTCGGCGCAGCATCCAAACGGGCTCGGAAATTCGAGCGACGTCGTCGGGCGGTATCTGATCGAGCAGATCCGGTTTCACATGCAGGGGTTTGTGCCGGACCTCGTTGGCACGAAGGCGCTGAACGACGATGGCATCAGCGGTGAGCATATGTACATGCCGCGGTTCAACCATCGCGACGGGCGCAAGCGCGACTATCTGCGTGGCTTCGGCATGCAGTTGTGGAATACGGGTGCGCAGGCGAACGCGGCTTATGCGAAGCAGCTCGATGGGTTTGGGCTCGACTTCAAGAAGGGCGTGAAGGCGCGGTATCCGGCCCTGGTGTCGCTACATCCTTATGGCGAGGTGCTGCCGCGTAAGGACAACCGCGTGGTGGTGGATCCGGCGCACGTAGATCAGTATGGGTTGCCGGTGGCGCGCATTGAGTACACGACCGGCGAGAACGAGAAGAAGATGGCGGCAGAGATGTACGACATGGCCGAATCGCTGTTGCGCGCGGCGAAGGCGGAGATTCTGCCGTTCCGTCGCGGCGAGGTGGATACGCCGGGTCTGGCGATTCACGAGCACGGCACGATTCGCATGGGCGACGATAAGCGGCGTAGTGCATTGAATGGTTTTTGCCAGATGCACGAGGTGAAGAACGTATTTTGCGTGGATGGCGCGGCGTTCCCGACTTCAACGGAGAAGAATCCAACGCTGACGATTCTTGCGCTGGCGTGGCGGGCCACGGACTATTTGGCGGCGGAGATGAAGGCTGGCCGGGTGTAGGAAATTCGATGGGCCGGGAGGCCTGTCGCCGGTTAGGCCTGGATGTTCACCCAGGTGTGAACGTGCGGGTAGCCGCGGAAGTACCAAACCATGTTCGGGCCTTCGAGTTGCCAGACGTCCCAGATGCCATCGTTTCCGATGTCGAGGTTCTTGTAGAAGCTCATGTGCAGCGATTCGGCACCGCCGCGGGTTTTGAGGAGCTTCACGGCTTCGTCGACATCGCGCTGGCGATAGGGAAGCAGGAGGTCGGCGATGACCTTTTCGACGAGGACGCGTTGATCCTTCGATAGCTCGGCAACCGCGATACCGGCACGCTCTTCCTTGGGTTTGATTTGCACCGTTTTGTTCTGCGATTCGGCGCGCGGAGCACGCTTCACGAGTGCGAGTTCGCGCTGCTTGCCGTCGAGCGCCGCAAAAACTTCGTTCGCGCGCTTGGCCTGATACCAGTAGGCGTTGTTGGGATGGCTGGGCTCTTCGAGGTCCGTACCGCCTCCCTGATGTCCATAGAAGATGGGCCCACCGAACGCAGCGCCCTCGACCGAGTCGCCATCGCAGCGCATGGTGCAGTGGCGTCCGCTGAGGACGAATTCAAACTTGCCGCCGGGCTCGCCGAATAGGGCGACGTTGTAGTTCTCGATGCCCCCGCCGTCATGCTTCAATTGCTCGATGACGGTGGGAGCGAATTCGGGCTTGTAGAGGCCGGTGAAGATCTCTCGGATCATCGACTGCTGATCGGCATTAAAGAACTCGCCGATCTTTTGCGGCACAATGTGCCAGTTGGCGTCGACCTTGGTGCGGAGCGGGTCGTCGAATGCGAAGGCAACGGTGGATTTCTGCTCGGGCGTAAGGCTCTTGAAGAGAGTGGCGACGAGGGTTTCCGAAGATGATTTCCTGGCTGTCGCGGCGGCGATTGCGGGCGCGGCGGACGCGGCCACGGAAGAGACGGCGAGAAAGTCGCGGCGTGTCATTCCGCCTTTATGTCACGGCGCGGGGTGGATTGCAACCAGCCCTCCGCCGGCCGTTGGCACGGGCAGGTCGGACTCCGCCATGCGTTTGAGCTGGCCGCAGGCGGCGTAGATGTCACGGCCACGCGGTTTGCGAACGAAACAGGGAATGACGCGATGCACGATCTCTTGAAAGCTGGCAACGCGTTCGTCGGCGGGAGTTTCGAAGGGAATGCCGGGGCCGGGGTTGAGCGCGATGAGGTTCACTTTGCAGCGCAGGTGGCCGAGCAGTTTCACCACGCGTTGCGCGTCGGCGTCGCTATCGTTAACGCCTCCGAGCAGGACGTATTCGAAGGTGAGCCGTTCCCATGAGCGCAGCGGATAGGCGCGGCAGGCGGCGAGGAGATCGCGCAGGCGCCACTTCTTCGTGATGGGCATGATGGCCTCGCGCTGTTCGTCGTGCGAAGCGTTCAGTGAGATTGCCAACTTCGGCCGCACTTCGGCGCGGCCGAGTGCTTCCATGCGGTTCACGATGCCGGAGGTAGAGACCGTGATGCGGCGCTCGCTCATGCCGACGCCGCGCTCATCACAGAGAATGCGCGTGGCCTTGAGTACGTTGTCGAGGTTGAGCAGCGGCTCGCCCTGGCCCATCATGACGACGTTCATTTGGCGCGAAGCGGGGTCGAGCCCGTGGCGCGCGGCGGCGAACAGAACCTGGCCGACGATCTCACCTGCCGTGAGATTGCGTTCGAGCCCCATGAGTGCCGTGAGGCAGAACTTGCAATCTACCGGACAGCCGACTTGCGAGGAGATGCAGAGCGTGTCGCGGCGTTCGTCTGGCATGAAGACCGTTTCGACCGTGCGCTCGTCGTTCAGCGCCAGCAGATAGCGGTGCGTGCCGTCGCTGGAAGAAAATTGCTGCGACACTACGGGCCAGCCGAAGTCGGCATGTCGCGACAGGTGCTCACGCAAGGACTTCGAAAGCGTGGTGACGGAATTCCAGTCCGGTACTCGCGAACGGTAGGCGGCTTCGTAGAGTTGCTTGGCGCGGAAGGCTGGTTCGCCTGGTGGCAGCAACTCTTCGATTTCGGGGATCTCCCGGCCGATCAATGCCGGTTTCATCAAGCCCAGTGTAGCAATGCAAAAAAATG
>JBDTVQ010000108.1:0-17405 GCA_040007195.1 Acidobacteriota bacterium
AGGACGGCATCACCCCGCCGCACGCCTACGTCACCGGTGAACTATTCGGAGTGGGTGGTGTGAAAACGCTCGCCGACAATCCGCGCAACGATCGCAGCTTTTCTTTCGAGTCCCGCTGCAAGCCGAAAAACGAGTGGAATGTCTATGACGTCGTCGCCGTTGACGGCACGATCAAGCTGTCCATCAACGGCAAATTCGTCAACGGCATCTCGAAATCGACGCAGAAGAAGGGCTACCTGTGCCTGGAGTCCGAGGGCGCGAAAATCCACTTCCGCAACATCCGACTGTTGGAACTGCCGCCTGGCATCATTGCGCCGGGCCAAGCGGCAAAAGAACTATAGCCGCGGCGCGCCCGTTCCGATAGAGAGGGCAGCTTGAAAGTCGCGCTGCTCACCACATTCAGGGCCTCGCGCAACGACCCGCTGGCCGAATCGCTCGAGCGGATCCACGCGGCCTTCCTCGCCTCGGGCCAAGCGGAACCGGAGGTAAAGTTCCGATTTTCGGATAGCCCTCTCGGCACATCGGCCTCCATCGTCGACCGCGCCGCAAGGCGGCGGCCGGAACTTGCCCGCTTCGTCGTCACTGCGCCTGCCGTTCCCAACACTGCCGATATCCGTCAAATCTCCAATTTCCCCGGCAGCCCTCTCGCCGGTGAAAGCGTACCGTTCCCAACACTGCTCGCCATCGCCGCCGGCGTGCCGCGGTCGTTCCCGTTCCATACCATCAGCTTCGACCTCCATAGTGCGGCGTTTGGCGAACCGCTGGCGCTGAACACGCCCACGGGTCCTGCGACTCCAGGCATCAAGGTAGGCGACTCGTGGTGGGTAAGCGGCCGCACGCGCGCGTTGATGGCGCTCACCACTGTCGAAGGCGAGGTTTCCGCAAAGAAACTCCCTCCGCTTCCCCCGGCTGTCGAAGCCATTCTCGCAGCGTGCGGGAAGGCGAAGAACACCGTACAGATGCCCCTGCTCAGACGCATCGCCTCAGAACCCTCGGCGGATGCTCTTAAGACTGCCACCGCAGTGCGGGAGGTGATGCTCGCCTACCGCGCGCGGCTTCCCGAGATCCTCGACCGCGCCGCGCTCCCGCACCAACTGCCTCCTGGCCCCGAAGCGGCCAAAGACAGCATACACCTCACTTCCGGACCCAAGAAGCCGGCGCTCGAAAGGGCGTTTCGCCCGCTGGGCTATTCGTGCCGCGGCGAGTCCGGCACATTTACACTCCGCCGCCGCACGCCCGCCAATCACACCGTCGAGGTGGAACTCGACGTCGGCACCTGGAGCAACAGCCTCACGGCCAGCTTCCATATTTACGGCCTGGGCTTCACGGCCCTGCTGCCATTGCCGGTTTTCAAAAGTTCTATCGGCACCGGCCAATACCCCATCGGCGACGCCGCCCGCTGGGAGCGCATCGTCGACAACCTTGCGGCTCTCACAGTGGAATACGAACGCGAATTCCTCCCCGCCGTCGAAGCCGTTGCCGGTCCGTCACCGGAGTGGTACACGCCGGATGGTTAGTCCGCTATACCTGCGTCACATCAGCCGGCGATTCGGAAGTGAATCGATCCAAACACTCCCAGCCCATACCCGTGAACTCTGAGCGGGCGGCCGCGACTATCGCTTCGTTGGCAGTCTCGACATGAAAATCTCCCTCATGGCAGAACAGGAAGCGGCACTCGCAATTTTCCACTAACAGATCGCCCTCGCCATACTCAAAAATGCCGTCTTTCTCCAAATTCAAGATCCGATCTCCAAGCGCCGTCACCTCGATCGGAAGTACCTTCCACAGATCCTGATCTGCCTCGGTTCCCCAACCCAACATCACTCCAGCTGGGCCAAGCGCGAACTGAGCCCACAGCCGCTCTAGAACGGGCAACGCGGACCGCAGTTCGCCGCGGCTCGGGGGAATCGCGAGCAATCCTAGCCGCTTCACTGCATCCACGCGCGCGCGGGATCTTCAGTATTCACCATCCGCTCCTCCAATGCCCCGCGCATCTCGGCGATCACCTGCTTATGTAGCTTCGACGGATTGATCGCCAGATTCTTCGTTTCTCCCGGGTCCTTGTCCGGCTCATACAACGCATCCTTCTTCGACGCCCACAAGATGTACTTGTAGTAGCGCGTCCGAATGAGGCGATACGGTTCGACCGCCACGCCGACGGCCAAGCCTTCCGGACGCGGATCGTTCCACACCGAAAAGCCCTGCTCGTGCGCCGAACTCCCCAGGCTCCCCGTCGTCAGTTCTTCGCGAAGCGTCTTACCCGATAGCTTGTAGGCCGGCTTCACGCCCGCATAGTCAAGCCACGTCGCCGGAGCATCGATGGAACAGATCGGCGAATCCTGCTTGCCTCGCGCCTTCACCGGACCACCAGCGACGATGTAGGGCACGCGCACGCTTTCTTCCCATGGATGCACCTTTCCGTTCAGTCCCTTCGTGCCGCATAGGAAGCCGTTGTCGCCGATGAAGAAGATCAGGGTGTTGTCCCACTGCCCGCTCTTGTCGATGGCGTCGATCACTTTGCCGATGCCCGCGTCCATGTGCGAGATGACCGCGTAGTAGGTCGCCCAATCGAAAGCCTTGGCGTCGGCCGGATGAGCCGGCGGCGGCACAGCCTTGCCCGCATACATGGATTTGTATGGCTCCACCGCGGTCCACGGCGTGTGCGGCGCGTTGTAGGTCAGCCAGAGGAAATACGGCTTATCCTTCGCCGCCTTCTCTACGACGCTCACCGCGGCGTCGGTGAACAGATCCGTGATGTGGCCCTTGTGCAGTTCGTCCTTGCTGTCCAAACCCTCGCGCAGTTCCGGGTCGACGTACTTGCTCCCACCGCCGCGCAACCATAGCGGCGCCTTGGTAAAGCCGCACTCTTTGGGCATATTCGTGATGTGCCACTTGCCCACGAGATTCGTCTCGTAGCCCACACGCCGCAACTGCTCAATCACCGTCGGCCCCATCCCCGGCTTGAACGCCGTGCGGCCATTCGACTCCAAACCACTCTGGTAAGTTTCCAACCCGGAGAGCATGATGCCGCGCGAGGGGCAGCACTGCGAGGTGCTGATCATGGCGTGCGTGAAATTCACGCCACGCGACGCCAGCCTGTCCAAGTTCGGCGTACTAATGTGCGGATTGCCCGCGGCGCCCAGGCACTGGTAGTGCTGGTCGTCGGAAAAGATAAAAACGATATTGGGCTTCCTGCCCGTGCCCTGCGCCCACGCCGATCCGGCCGCGGCAGCCAATCCCGCAAGTTCCCGTCTGGTGTACATAACCTCGCCATCTTATCGCCAAGAGGTAACTCCGTTGCAAGTGGAGCCGTCTCACTGATACAGTCTCCCCTTTATGCAACGCCGCGACTTTCTTATTCAATCCGCAGCAGCCGCTGCACTCATTCCCGGCCCACGTGCTTCGGCCGCCACGCCGCGCGACCGCGAATGGAACTGGTACGGCGGCGATGCCGAGGCCACGCGCTACTCGGCCGTGGACCAGATCACGCCATCCAACGTGAAGGACCTGAAGGTCGCATGGATCCACAAGACGGGCGACGCCAACCTGCGACCTGCCACGGCCAGCGAATGCACACCCATCGTCGTCGACGGCGTGATGTACATCACCACACCGCGCGTTCGCGTTCAGGCGATCAATGCGGCGACGGGCGAGCTCATTTGGACCTTCGATCCGGCGCAAGGCAAGCCTGTCCGCCGCTCTCCCGGCAACAGCCGCGGCGTTACGTATTGGGAGGAAGGCGACGACAAGCGCATCTACTCCTGCTACCAGGACACCTTGCTTGCCATCGACGCCAAGACCGGCAAGCTCATTGAAACTTTCGCCAACAAGGGCGTGCTCGATCTCAAAGAAGAGCTCGACCACGACATGCGCAATCTCTCTTTCAAGCACACCACGCCCGTGGTCGTCTACAAAGACGTCATCATTACCGGCGGCGGCGGCGGCGAA
The DNA here is from genome assembly GCA_040007195.1 of Acidobacteriota bacterium. Lineage (GTDB taxonomy): Bacteria > Acidobacteriota > Terriglobia > Bryobacterales > Bryobacteraceae > JAFLBB01. The sequence continues at coordinate 3,949 of JBDTVQ010000108.1, forward strand.
GGCCCGTACCCCGAAGCGCCAGGCCACATCCGTGGCTACGACGCCAAAACGGGCAAGCGCCGTTGGATCTTTCACACCGTTCCCCGCCCCGGCGAGTTCGGCAACGAAACATGGGAGAGCGACTCCTGGATCTCTACTGGCGGCACTAACAATTGGGCCGGCATGAGCGTTGACTTCAAGCGCGGCCTGGTCATTGCCAGCATCGGTTCGCCCGCTTTCGATTTCTATGGCGGCAATCGCAAGGGCGACGACCTTTTCGGCAATTGCGTCGTCGCCCTCGACGCGCTCACGGGCCAGCGCAAGTGGCACTACCAGACCACGCATCACGACGTGTGGGATATGGATCTTCCGGCGCAGCCGGCGCTGGTCACCATCAAACAGGGCGGCAAGACCATCGACGCCGTTGTGCAATGCACCAAGCAAGGCCACATGTGGTTCTTCAATCGCGAGACCGGCCAGCCGCTATGGCCCGTGGAAGAGCGGGAAATGCCTCCGTCTGATCTAGCCGGTGAACGCCTCAGCCGCACGCAACCGTTCCCATCCAAGCCGCCGGCCGTATCGCGCCAGGGTTGGACGGACGAGTGGATCACCGACATTTCTCCCGAGTCGCACGCCTTCGTGAAGGACATCGTCAGCAAGGTCAAACGCGGTCCTCTCTATACGCCGAATGCCAAGGACGGCTATCTTGTTCACCCAGGCTTTCGCGGCGGCCCCCTGTGGGGCGGCTGCTCGTTCGACCCCAAGCGCAACCGCATCTTCGTCAGCTCGGATGAAACTTCGAACGTCGTCGCGTTCTCCGATGCGAAGCCGGGCCTTCCTTTCCGTTACTCGCTCGCCAAGCGCGCCGCGCTGGAAGACCAAAACGGCTATCCGGGCATTAAGCCGCCCTGGGGCTATATGACGGCCATTGATTGCGACAAAGGCGAGTTTGCCTGGCGAGTCGTCAACGGCGAGTTTCCCGAACTCAAAGCCAAGGGCATTCCCAAGACTGGCTGCAGCTCGCATGGCGGCAACATCTGCACTGCCGGTGGGCTGATCTTTATGAGCGGCACCTTTGACCGCGTGGTCCGCGCTTACGAATCGGATTCTGGAAAAGTCGCCTGGGAACACCGCCTCGAATCGGCTGGATTCGCCACGCCTTGCACCTATGAAGCAAATGGGAAGCAGTATCTCGTCGTCGCCGCATGCGGGGGCAAAGAAGAGTCGCCCGCTTCCGACGAGTTCATTGCGTTTAGCCTGTAAGTATGAGGCGTGCTGTTCTCGTCGTCCTGTTCGCGGCCATGCCGCTGTTGCTGCTGTGGGCCGCAGACGAAGGCGGCAAGTTCGATCCCACTGGCTATGCGCCGGCGCAGCCCATAGCTTATTCGCACAAGACGCACCTTGCGCTTGGATTGAAGTGCAACGGTTGCCATGCAATGAAGGACACAGACGCCGGCGAGGGCTTCGTCATGGGCTTTCCCAAGGAAGCCTTTTGCATGGGCTGCCATTCGTCCATCAAGAAGGACTCGCCCGAAATCGCCAAGCTCGCAAAAGCGGCCGCCGAAAAGAAGCCCGTCGAGTGGGCCCGCGTCTACCGGCTGCTGCCAATCGTCTGGTTCAGCCATGCCGCGCACGTTACCGATGGCAAGATTGCCTGCGGTACCTGCCATGGCGACATGGCCTCGATGCCTCTCACCACCAAAGCACGCGTCCTCAACATGAAAGATTGCATGGACTGCCACGCCGAACACGGCGCCCCCAACGGCTGCGACTCCTGCCACGCCAGCCAGTGAATCTATGGACTGGGTAGCCAATAATTGGGGAAACGTCGCCTCGGTCGTGGGCCTGCTGGTCTCCATCGCAACACTGTGGGTGGCGCAGGGAGCGCGGAAGGCAGCACAGGCTGCTCGCGCAGAGGTACATCGCAAGGTGCTTACGGACGATCTGGCGATGCTCGCGAGTCATGCGCGCGACATGGCGTCGTTCGTCTCCGGCGAACAGTGGGCTTGGGCCGACATGCGTGCGTTGGAACTTATTACGGAATTGAATCGTGTTTCGGAGCGCTGGAAATTACGACTTCCACCTGAAATCGCCGAGTCTTTGCTGCTCGCCATCGAGGAACTGATGAGTTGCCGCCAGATTCTGGTTCGAGCACCAGCAAAGGCGGTTTCGGCAAGAGAGAAACGGGATCTGACCGGGAGTGCGGACCGAATCGCGAGCCACCTCGCCGCATCTCATGGAAAAATGACGCAACCGGATTAGAATGGAGTTGAGATGACCAGCGAGAAAGCAACGCAGCTCGTCCGGGACGTTATGCGGCGGACCACGGAAGGTAGTCTGAAGTGGACTCAGGCGCCAAGCAATACATTTGTCGCGGTTATCGCGGGGAAGTTGCGCTTGTCGTACGACCTAGACGTTGATTCCCTACGAGTTTCGACAACGGGACCAACCGCCGAGGACTTGATCATTTCATCTCACCTCGATTCGGGCGGTCTTGGCCGATATATTGACACGGAACTAGTTGTACCTGAACTGAGTAGGCTCCGTGCCGAGATCGAACGAACGCTTCAGCGAGCAGTTGACCATCGCGTGGACGAGTTTCTTTCCATCCTCGCGAATAACTAACCATTCCTGCCACGCCAGCCAGTGATACACTCGCGGGACCTTGCCCAGCGAAGCCATTTCCGTCCCACAACGCAGCACGCTTGACCGGTTCGCCGAATTTGTCGTCCAATTCGTACCGGACGCCGTCACGGCGAGCATCCTTCTGCTGATCGTGCTGGGGGCCCTTGCGCTGTGGCTTGGAAACTCTCCGCTTGATCTCGCTGGAGCTTACTACCAGGGCTTCTGGTCGCTGCTGCCCTTCACTGGCCAGATGACGCTGACCATCGTGCTCGGCAGTGCGATGGGCACAGCGCCATTGTTCCAGCGCGGCATCGGGTTCCTCGCCCGCTTGCCTCACACGCGTAACCAGGTGATCATCCTCGCGGTCCTTCTCGGCGCGTGCTTTTCGTACTTCTTTTGGAGCCTCGGCTATTCGCTCGGTCCCCTTGTCGCGGTGCTGTTCGCCAAAGAGGCGGAACGTAAGGGTCTGCCGATACACTTCCCCTTCTTCCTTGCCACCATCTATGCGTCCGGCTCCGTCTGGCAGTACGGCCTGTCCTCCTCCGCGCCGTTGTTGATTGCCACCGAAGGCCACTTCCTTGAAAAGTTGATTGGCGTGATTCCTCTGACGCGCACCATCTGGTCGCCCGCCGCGATTCTCGACATCGCGCTGTTCACGGGGGCCGTCATGCTTGCCGGTTCATGGTTGATGCCAAAATCAGGCCGTCCGATGTCGGACTACCCGGGCGCGCTCCAGGCCGCGCAGCCCGTGGCGCTGCCCCCGGTTGAGGGAAAGACGTTCAGCGAACGGCTCGAAGCAAAGCCATACGGGGCCCTGGTGCTCGTAGCGGCGCTTCTGGTCTGGCTCTGGTATCACTTTGCTCAACGCTCGGCGGGTCTAAACATAAATTCCATGAACGTTACGCTGTTCCTGCTGACCTTCCTGCTCCACGGCAACATCCGTGCTGTCTCGAAGGCATTGGAGAAGGCAAGCGGCTCGGCGTGGCAAATCCTCGTCCTGTACACTTTGTATGCGGGACTCTCGGGCGTGATCGAGCATACCCGCGTGGGTCCCGAAATCGCCTCGTTCCTCTCCCACGCATCGAATGCCATGACGTTTCCCACGCTTTCGGCCGCGGTCGGCACAATTTTTGCGTTCTTTATCCCTTCCTCCGGCGGCCAATGGGCGCTGCAAGGGTTGGTGACGGTGAACGCCTCGCGAGCCGTGGGCGTCTCCGTGGAACGCGGCCTACTTTCAATGAGCGTCGGCGACCACATGGGCAACCTGATCTCGCCCTTTTGGTACGTGATCGCCGCCGGAATGTTGCGTATGGACTTTCGCACATTTTTCGGCTACGGCCTGGTTTACGCGGTCATTTGGTTCGTCATCGGGATCGTCGTGTTCACCTTCGCGCCATGCTGAGTGACAACCCAATCTCATTTTCTGTTCTCTCCCGCATCGATGAGGAGGTGACTCTAGCGCTGGAGCTGATGGAGCGCGTGCCCGGCGAGTCAGAACAGTGGCGGCCCGACTGGCCTTCAGAAAGTGCGCCTCCCTTCACGCTGAAGGTCCTGTGCTGGCATTTGTGCGAGTCCTTCGCGGGCATCTGCGCCGTTTCCGTCCGGCTTCGCGGCGGCAGTGATCCGCAAGCAGAAGCCTTGCGTGCCCGCGTCGCCGACGGCCGCATGGGAGGAATAGGCGAATCCCGCGCACTGTTGGCCGATCTCGCCGCCTTCGCGCGGGATCGATTCGGCGAAATCGCCGACATGGATCTCGCGCGTTCGATACCCACTACGTTCGTCCCCGCGGGCAAACCGGCGTTGAGTGTAATTCTCACCAACCTGGCGCACTTCACCAACCATAAGTATCAGCTGTTCCTGTATTTGAAGTTACTCGGCGTCCCGGTGACTACTCAGGATCTCTACCGCTTCGATCCTTAGTGCGGGTGCAGCGCAATGATCTCGAACCCGCGATTCATACTTTCCACGCGCGTGGTCCGCAGCAGCGCCTCAAAACGAGGGAGTTGCGCGCCCTGGCCCGCCGGCAAGCGTCTCATCAAATCGGAGAGAAAACTCTCCGTCGTGAGTAGATTCCCGGCGGCTTCCGTGCTGCTCATGTCCGTACCGGCCAATATCAGCACATTGCCGGTGCTGGCCAGGTTCGGGAGGCAAGCAATCAAGGCATAGCCTTCCGACCCTTCCGCATCGCGCACCTGGCTGACATACCGCGCCGGCTCTCCGGCACGCGGCCGCCTGTTCTCCACCCACACGTGCGCTTCGTCGGCGTCATGTTTCAGGTGGAAGTCGTCGCTGCCGTCGTACATGTGAAAATCCATCGCTTTGTCGAACAGACTGACCCAAGGAATGGCACGCTGCGAACCAATCAGGATGTGATTGCCCGTTTGAAATGCCCGGACGCTGTGTTCCCGGGTGTGTACAACCGACGTTCGCACCGGATCCAGAAGACCGTATGCAGTGATCCGCCGCACCACCATCACATCGGCCAGCGACGTGTAGCGGCGCGCCATCAGGTAGCGCAGCAGCGCGCCGTACTCAGGAGCCACATCCTTCCGTGTGAATTCGTCCTCGTATTTCCGGCGAACATACTCGTCGAGCCCGATGGACCGGTGAATCGCATCTTGGACAGCCGCATAAGCCGAGTCCGCGACCACGATGTACGATTCCGCCCCGTTTGCCGTAAACGACGACCAGAATTGGCGCACAGCCGGACCCGCCACCAGAAAATACGCCGGCCGCGATTGCCGGTACAACAGTAATCCGCACACAATCGATAATAGGAGACAGGCAGTGGCAAGCCCCCAGATCACAGGCACGTTCCACCGGTGCGGTGGCGAAACTGGCGAATCCACGGTGGCAGCCCGCTCACGAATCACAGGGAGGTACGAACCGCGGGACAGTTCGATCAGAACTGGTTCGTCCCGGCCCTCTTCGGCGAAGTACCGCTCCAGCCGCTTGCGAAGCTGCGATGCCTGCACACGGACGATTGTGTCCTGCGCCGAATCGTATTGCGGGGGACGTTGGAAGACGGCGATACCAATTTCATGTTCGCGAATTTCATCGGCGCCCTCATCCCAGGCACGGCGGCAGACGTAGTGCAGCAAGTCCCTCAGCCGGGCCGACCTGTTCAGATGTATGGACGCGCAAATACGCTCAACGACAGCCCAACGCTCCACCGGATCGGCCGTCCGAGGCGCATGAACTCCGCCGCCAATGGGTGCAGACGCCTTCATCAGGTCGATTTTATCACTCGCGCAAGAGAGGACGGGAAATGCAGAAAACAAAATGGTTTCTCCCAATTCATCTCGGAGAATTCACCGAGAATTCTCTTGCCGCTTGCCGCCGGGCGACTTACCTTGTAACGCGAAGGAGTCTATTGCAGCCATGAAGCTTTTCCTCCGCGTGTGCTTAGGCGTGTGTCTCTCGTCAGCAGGCCTATTGGCCCAACAAACGACGGCGACTGTGGTGGGCAGCGCCCTCGATTCATCGGGATCGGCGATCCCATCCGCTCAGATCCGGTTGAAAAACGTGCAAACCAACGTCGTCCGGGAAACCGTTACCGACGCCACCGGCTACTACTCAATCCCCTTCCTCGCCTCCGCCAGCTACACTTTGACGGCCACAGCTAAGGGATTTCGTACCTACCAAGTGGATGCCTTCCCTCTCCAGGTCGGACAGACCGCGCGTCTCGATCTCGCCCTCGAACTGGGCGAGGTGACGCAGGCCGTCACCGTTTCCGCAGGCGCCGCCGCTCTGCAAACCGAATCGTCCAGTGTGGGCGCTGTAATCGATGGTTCGAAGATCGTCGACCTCCCGCTCAACGGCCGCAACTTCGTCCAGCTCGCCCAGTTGATTCCCGGCGTCAACCCCGGCACTCCTGGATCGATCACCGTGCGCCGCGGACGCGGCTCCATCGGAGAAACCTCCCGCGCTTTCGGCGCGACCGCGATCTCCGCTAACGGTGCCCGCGACACCAACAACCGCTTCTATCTCGACGGTGTCGAGTTCATGGATTACGACGCGTTTAGCTATCCGTTCGCCCTTTCCGTGGATTCGCTTGCTGAGTTCCGGGTGGAGACCTCCACTTATTCCTCGGAGTATGGCGGCTCGCCTGGCGGCCAGGTGAGCATCATTACCCGGCGCGGCGGCAACGCCGTGCGCGGCACCCTCTGGGAATTCAACCGGAACGACGCTCTCACCCAAACGTACGACGCTATTGGCCAGAAAAACGCCACCTCTCCTCGCCTCAACCGCAATCAGTTTGGCGCCAACATCGGCGGGCCCGTTTACATTCCTAAGCTCTACAATGGCAAAGATAAAACGTTTTTCTTCTTTAACTGGGAAAGCGGCCGTCTTGCTCAGGGCTCCGTTGCTGGATTCCGAACCGTCCCGCCGAGTGAGATGCGCGACGGCGACTTCAGCAAACTGATCAACGCCCGCACTGGCGAGCGCATCACGCTAAAAGATCCGCTGAACGTCGGTATTGTAAATAACCAGATCCCCAGATCGCTGCTTAGCCCGCAAGCGGTCACGTTTCTCAAATACACGCCCGCACCAAACACGAGCGTAGGGACCTTTAACTTCCTGAGCACGCCCCTGAGCGCCGTACCGACGCAGGACAATTACACGTTCCGTATCGACCACACCCTCACAAAAGCCGATACCCTCTCCTTCCGTTACGTTCGGAACTCGACGATCGAAAAGGCAACGCCGTCCTGGGGGAACGACCAGCGCGACAACGACGCGCGCACGCAGAACCTCGCTGGAACCTGGACGCGCATGATCTCACCCTCCATCGTCAACTCGGCGCGCTTCGGATGGAACGACATGACCGAGAACGAGATCTTCGGCACCACGGGCAACCCGGCCTTCAACATCGCCAACGAAATGAAGATCCCCCTCGCCTCCCAATTGCCGGTGGATTACGGCCCGCCCAGCATTGGCATTAGCGGCCCCGACGGTGGCTTTTCCGTATTCAATTTGCAGCGTCAGATCGGACCCAGAGTCCGCGCCAACGCCGTGTATAACTTCAACGACCTCGTCTCCATGCAACGCGGCAAGCACTTCGTGAAGATCGGTGTCGACTTCGTCCGCCGCGGCTTCACCTTCGAACAGGCCCGCAACCCGCGCGGGGACTTCTCCTTCGATGGCACCTATACGGGCTCAGCGCTGGCCGACTTCATGCTCGGCTACGTCAAGACCGCCAACATCAATCCCGATCACACCAACACCGATCTCAAGGGGCTTTGGCAGAGTTATTTCGTGCAGGACGATTGGAAGATCCTGCCGAACCTCACTGTCAACCTCGGCCTCCGATACGACTACCTGCAACCCCTGTTCGATTCTCAGGGCCGAATGGCAAACATCGAGCAGAACGGTCTTTTCGTAACGAATCTCGTCACGCCCGCCTCGGCTGCCTTCCCGCGCATGGTCCGCGGCGACAAAAACAACTTCGCTCCACGTGTCGGCCTCGCCTGGCGTCCCGGCTTCGTGCCGAAAACCGTCGTCCGCGCAGGCTACGGCATCTACTACAACCACATCCACCCCAACGCCCCATTCGGAAATACAGAATCCTCGCAAGCCAAGAGTAGCTTTTCCGTAGTAGGCCGCGCCGCTGGATCACCTGACGTGCTCCTCAACGATCCGTTCAAGGGCGCGGGATCGCCCGGCTTCGAATTGAACGCAGTTCCGTCCAACGATCCCTACTACCGCGACGCCTACATTCAGCAGTGGAACTTCACCGTCCAAACGCAGACGCTCGCTGGGTTCCTCCTCGATGCGGGCTACGTCGGCTCCAAAGGGACGCGACTCAGCGTCACAATCCCCGGCATGAACCGGCCGGTGGAAATTTACGATCCGCGCACGCCGGGCCTTGCCTCGATCAACGCGCGGCGTCCGAACCAGTCGTTCCTTCGCAGCATCCAGGGCGACAAGTCCATCGGCAACTCCAGCTACCACTCGCTGCAGGTACGTGCCGACCGGCGTATGGCTCGTGGCCTCACCTCGCTTACAGCCTATACCTGGTCTAAGTGCATCTCCGGGCCGAACGACATCGGCGCCGATATCGGCGGCGGCTCCTACATCGGAAACATCCAGGACATCTACTTCCTGGCCAACGAACGCTCGTTATGCGGCTTTGACGTTACCCAGCGCTTCGTCCAATCGTTCATCTACGATTTGCCGCTCTTCAATGGGTCGAACGGTATCGTCAAGGCCCTCGCCGGCGGCTGGCAGGTGTCCAGCATTATCGTCGGCCAGAGCGGTTTCACCGGCGACGTCGCCTACGGCGTCGACACGACGGCGACCGGTGTCGGCTCCCGCCCGGACCGCGTGGCCGGCCAAGAAGCCAACCTCGATTCGGGCGACCGCAGCTACAACCGCTGGTTCAACACCGACGCGTTCTCCCAAACCCCGTTCGGCCGCTTTGGCAACGCTCCCCGCACCGGCTCTATTCGCCTGCCTGGCGTGTTCAGTATCGACCTCTCGGTGAACAAGCAGTTCCGGATCGGCGAAGCGCGCCGCGTGGAGTTCCGCACGGAGTTCTACAACCTTCCGAATCACTACAACATCGACCCGGGTTCGGTCGACCGCAATATTCGCTCGGCTACGTTCGGTAAAGTCGGCGGCGGCTTGCAGGGACTCACTACGCGCGTCATTCAACTGGGAGCGAAGTTCTACTTCTGAGCCCCCAGCGGTTCGACCTATTCGTCCGTGCGCCGGAACGGCTTACGCAAATAGCCTTGGCATTCTTTTGCGGCAGCCGATTCCGGCGCATACTCCATTGCACTCCGGTAACAACGCAGGGCGATCGTACGCTCACCGCGCATTTCGTGCGCCTGGCCCAACCGCATCCATGCCGTTACACCCGTGTGCGGGTCCAACTCTGCCGCCTTCGCTGTCACCTTCTCCAGGTCGGCGATCGCCGCAGGATAGTCCCGATACCAAAACTCCACCGTTCCGCGATAGTAAAGGATCTTTTCAAGAGGCAACTGCGCGAAGCCCGGCGTTGCTGCCTTTTTCAGCTTTTCCACGTCCGCAATCGCCTTCAATGCCGCCAATCCGTCCCCATTGTCCGAATGCATCTGTGCCAGTTCGAACCGCAGCAGATAATTCCTCGGATACCTGGGGATCAAACGCTCCAGGATCGCAATGGCCGGTCCAAACTTTCGCTCTCGACGATAGACGACCGCCAGGAGAATCGCCGCATCATCGCGAGTACGCTTTCCATTCACTGCCACCTGTTCCACGATGCGGATGCCCTCTTCGCGGTCGCCCCGGAATCCCACAAGGAAGCCGAGCAGTTTGTAGTGCCAAGAAAGGCTTCCCACAATGTAGTCGTGAACGCCCTGCACTAACCGCGCGTCGATGTAAGTGGGATCAAGCTCAGTGATGCGGTTGTGTAACTTGCGGCTCTGCGTGGCGTCGCGCAGTGAGTCCATCCAGGCTTTTCTTACTAAGAAGTTATAATTCGCCCGCAAGCTGTAGGAAATTCCCAATGCGTAGAGAGACTCCTTGTCATCCGGCTTACTTTCCAGCCGCGACTGCGCCAGTTCCATCGCTTTGGCAATCGCACCGTCGAACCGCTTCTGGTCCTCCGCGGTGGGCTCCATCTTCTCCCGGCGCAGAAAGGCGTTCCCGCCGCTGACCAACTCACTTTCGAGCGCGCCTGCCTTCAACATCTCGCGATAGAGAATCGATTGTGCCAGGTGGTTATATGCGTCCGGCGACGCCGGTTGCTCCGCAATGGCTTTTTCGAAATCGGCGACCGCCTGCTCGAACTCGAGGTTGTAAAAGTGGTCGAATCCGCGCTGCACGAACGGCGATTCCGCGCCCCATAGCGCCACGCACAGGACCAGCCCCGACAGCAGCCTCATTTGACCAATCGCCGCATTGCCAGTTGGCCCAAGCCCCACTGTGCGTGCTCCGCCACCACTTCGTTGTCATGAAGCGCCAGCCGCTCAAGGGATTCCCTCATCGATTCCATCCCGCTGTTTCCCATCGCCACGGCTACGTTGCGTAGGAAGCCATGGTATCGCGCCCGGGTAACCGGAGTGCCTCGGAACATCGCTTGAAATTCCTGTGGAGTGAGCGCAGCCAACCGGTACAGGCGCGGAGCCACCAGCCCGTCGCGGGGCGCGAACTCTTGCCCTCCAGCAGCTTGTGGAAAACGCAGTAGTTTCTCGTTCCACGGGCAAACATCCTGGCAGATATCGCACCCGTACACATGCCTGCCCACGCCTTCGCGCAGATCCACCGGAATCGATCCGCGCAGCTCGATGGTGAGGTAACTGATGCAAAGCCGCGCGTCCAACTCCCAGCCCCCCGGCGCCTTCACGTTCGGCACCAGCGCCGCTGTCGGGCAGGCGTCGATGCACCGCCTGCACGTTCCGCAGCGGTCTGGCGGCGGCATGTCCGGTGCCAACTCATGGCTTGTCAAAAGGAACCCAACGAAAAACCACGATCCCGAGAGTTCGTCGATCAGGCATTGATTCCGGCCGATCCATCCCAGCCCCGCCAACCGCGCATAGCTCCGTTCCAACAAGGGCGCCGTATCGACGCACACCCGCCATTGATGCGTCCCCCACTCAACGGCAAGCCGCTCCGCCACCTGCTCCAGCCCTTGGCGCATCACGCCGTGATAGTCCTGGCCCCAGGCGTATCGCGAGATCCATGCGCATTCAGCGCCGGTGAACTCAGTCGAATATGCCTGCGGCCCGTGATAAGACCTCGCCACGCATACAATCGACCGCGCCTCTTCCAGCAAGCGCCGCGGATCCTCCCGCAGCTCGGCCCGATGATCAGTCAGATACGCCATGGCCCCCGCCAGCCCCCGCTGGACCCACTGTTGGTACGCCGGAAACTCGACCAACGGAATGGCGGGAACCACGCCCGCGCGGGCGAAGCCCGCCTCGGACACCCACCTTGCCAGTTGCTCCTGTCGCATCATGATGAAGAATAAGGGCTTATCCCCTCAAACCAGCCTCTGCCGTTCAGCCCCGGATTTCGCCATACAATGACGATATCTCACCCTTGAATACTTTGTGATGGTAGCAGTGGGAATGCTTCTCTACACTACTGAAATGTATAGGGTGTAGCGCGTCTGCCCATCGTGGACCCTGCCCGCCAGTTCCTGACGAGAATCCGACGAGGAGATTCGATAAAATGCACAAGCCCATTAAATACGCCGAGAAAGTCGTCACCGTGGCCGCCAAAGGCGCCTGGACCATCTTCGACGCGTTGAACCAGTTCAGCCAAAACCCATCTTTTATTCCCAAGTGGAGTGACAAGCCCCTCCTCAAGAGCTGGCAGAAGACCAAGCCCCCGCTCGGCTGGCCGCGCACCACGGATTCGCTCTGCCCCACCTGCGTGCGCGATGCGCGCCAGTCCATCCTCGACGGCAAGCAAGACTACACCATTCTCATCAACGAGAAGGTGGGCGAAATTAAGGCGCAAATCGTCGAGCGCGAAGGCAAGATCTGGATGATCAAGGATTGCCCCAAGCACGGCCACTTCGAAGACCTCATGTCGATCGACCCGGCCATGTTCAAGCACCTGGAAGAATCCTTCCCCGGCCGCGACATCCGCGCGCACAACGACGAGAAACTTCACAACCACGGCACGTCCACCATCACCCACGGCCGAGGCTCGGTGCTCACCATCGACCTCACCAACCGCTGCAACATGATGTGCGATCCCTGCTTCATGGACGCCAACCAGGTCGGCTTCGTGCACGAACTGGCATGGGACGACGTGAAAACGCTGCTCGACAACGCCATCTCGATTAAGCCGCGCCGCCAGATGTCGGTACAATTCTCCGGCGGCGAGCCGACGCTTTCGCCCTACTTCATCGACGCCGTGCGCTACGCCCGCAAGGTCGGCTACACCAGCGTTCAGGCCGCCACTAACGGCATCGAGTTTGCCAAGAGCAAGACCTTCTCGCGCCAGGCTGCAGAAGCCGGCCTCCGCTACGCCTACTTGCAGTTTGACGGTATCGGAAACGAAGCCAACTCGCACCGCCTTGTCGGCAACCTGTTCGACGTGAAGATTCAGGCCATCGAAAACCTGCACGAAGCGGGCGTCACCATCATCCCGGTGACCACCATCGTGAACGGCATTAACAACGAGCAGGTCGGCCACATCGTCCAGTTCGCCCTCGACAACCCGAAGAAGATTCCGTTCCTCAGCTTCCAGCCGGTGAGCTTTACCGGCCGCGACGAGGAGATCACTCCCGAGCGCCGCATGGCGCAGCGCTACACGCTGTCGCACCTTGCCCACGACGTGAAGCGGCAGACCGGACTTGGTGAGCCAACCCGCGACTGGTTCCCCATCTCCTTTGTCTCCACATTTGCCGATTGGGCCGACATCGTACATGGACCGGAGAAGAACTTCGGCCAGATGAGCTGCGGCTGTCATCCCAATTGCGGCGTCGGAATGGCCGTGATGGTCGACAAGGAAACCAAGGAAGCCAAGGCGGTCACGTCCTTCCTGAACGCCGACCAGCTTTCGCGCGATCTCATGCGCGTCAACGACGCCGGCCGCGGCAAGAAGCTTTCGATGATGGGCATGGCGCTCTCGCTCATGCGCAACTACGACCCGTTCCAGTCGCCGACGCACTTCAAGCTCACCGACCTTCTGAAGAAATTCGACAAGAGCTTCGGCGCCAGCGGCAAGAACTATGGCAAGGTGCACGGCGCCACGCGCCTGCAGGATATTGAAAAGCGCCGCGCCGACCGGTGGAACTTCCTCTTCATCGCCGGTATGTGGTTCCAGGATCTGTTCAACTACGACTTCCGCCGTACCGAACAGTGCATCATCCCCTACGCCACGCAGGAAGGCGAAATCAGCTTCTGCGCGTA
>JBDTVQ010000109.1:0-17405 GCA_040007195.1 Acidobacteriota bacterium
ACGATGTTCATGGTGGAGTTGATGTAGCGCTGATAAAGCGGCATGTCGTAGAGGACGGAGCCGGCGACGACTGAGCCAGTGGCGGAAGTTTCGGTTTCGAGCAATGTGGCCGCGCTGGAAACCTCGATGGATTCGGTGAGGCTGCCGACCTGGAGAGCGGCGTCGACGGCGAGCGTGTCGCCGGTGCGAAGTTCGATCTCCTGGGTTGTTTTCTTAAAGCCCTGGGCTTCCATTGTCACCCGGTACTTGCCGGGGCTTAAGGAAAGCACGCGATAAAGGCCGTCAGTATTGGACGTGGTTTTGAAGGTGAAATTGGTGGCTTCGGCGACTACGGTAACAGCCGCTCCGGGTACAACCGCGCCTGTGCCATCAATGATGCGACCTGTGATTGTGCCGGTGCCGATTTGGCCCCAGGCGGTGAAAACGAATACAGCAAAGGCAGCTATAATTCGTGACGATTGTTTCATTTTCTTCTACCCCATCTCTCAACGCGATCCAACAAAATTAGCGGGAGTATATCGCAGGGATAGGTGGTTGCCAACGGGGGAGGCGAAAAAAGTAGTGGAAAAATGCCAGTTGTTACGACTTTCCTGCCGGGGCCAGCTGCGTTAACCTTAAGGGAACCTGTCTGAGTGCCAGCAGCGCTTGCTGGAGCTCGTCAAACTTCCTTCCCGGTTGAAGGCGTTCCGAATCTAGGAGACGCCGATGAAATTCCGAAACCTAACTTCTTTTCGATTTGACCGCTGGCTGTGGGCGATTGTGCTCGCCGCCTGGATTGGCGTCGTGTTCATACAGGCGCAGGCACCGCAACCCGATGGCGCGGGCATCGAGCCGGGGAAGCTCCCCGTGCGCTGGGATACGGGCGGGCCGAAGTGCATGGAGCTGCCGGAGTGGCAGGTGCACGAATACAACGAAGACTTCTATATTCTGCGCGAGTCGGGGTGCGTTCACTACGAGAAGCCGTTCCTGTACCTGATTTTCGGGAAGGACAAGGCGATGTTGATGGACACGGGGGCGGGCACGACCGAGCTGGCCACGTTTGTCGATCAGGTGATTGCGCGGTGGCTGAAGCGGAAGGGGCGGCAGAATATTCCGTTGATGGTGATGCACTCGCACGGGCATCGCGATCACGTGGCGCGCGATTCGCAGTTTTCCAACCGGCCGGGCGTCGAGTTCATTCCGGCCGAGATTCCGGCGGTGCAGAAGGCGTTTGGAATTGAGACGTGGCCGACGTCGGTCGGGAAGATCGATTTGGGCGAACGGGTTCTCGACGTGGTACCGATTCCGGGGCATCATCCGGTGGCGGTGGCGCTGTACGACCGGCGGACGGCGGTATTCATGCCGGGCGACAACGTGTATCCGGGGCGGCTATACGTCACCGACTGGGCCGCGTTTGGGGCGTCGACGCAGCGGATGGTGGACTTCACGCAAGGACGCCTGATCAGTCACATGCTGGGCTGCCACATCGAGCAGACGAACACGCCTTACCTGGAGTACTCGATCGGTTCGATTTTCCAGCCGCAGGAGCACGTGCTGGAGCTGACGCGGGGCGACCTGCTGCAGTTGAACGAGGCGATGAAGGAGTTGGGGGGCACGCCCAAGCGGCTGGCGCTGGCGAACATGACGATCTACCCGATTCTCGACGACGCCACGCGCACGGAGATGCAGAAGAAGCGCCTGGAAACCGAGACGCGGCAGCGCGAGACGATGTTCTCGCAGCCTTCGCCGACGCGCTAGGCGAGCACTCAACGGCTGTGGGAGAATCGGGCGATCCGGTTCTCCCCATGCTTCCAATTCCTGCACATATTGCCTCTATCGAGCGTCCCGTAAAGGGGCTGCTGACGTTCTATTTCTTCAAGGCGCTGGCGACGACTGTCGCATTCCCGGTGACGATGGCCGTGCTGTATTTCCGCTATCACACGATGCGCTACCGCTTTGATGAAGAGGGCGTGCACATGAGCTGGGGGATCATCATGCGGCGGGAGATCATGTTGAACTACGCGCGCATCCAGGACATTCAACTGCGCTCGAACGTGCTGGAACGGTGGCTGGGGCTGGCGCGCATCGAGATTCAGACAGCGAGCGGATCGGCGTCGTCGACGATGACGCTGGAGGGGCTGGAGAATCACGAGGCGATGCGGGACTTTCTGTATTCGCGGATGCGCGGGGCGCACGAGCGGCAGACGGCGGGCGGGGCGGAAACGGGCGCGCAGGGCGGAGAGGGAGATTCGCTGGCGGAGACTCTGAATGCGATTGCCGTCGAACTGAAAGCGGTGCGCGAGCTGTTGGAGAAACGTTCCCATGCATGAGACCGCCAAAGAGGCGCTGCTGCGGTTGTTGCGGGTGCCGGCGGAGCCGAAGCCGCCTGATGGGACTCCTGAATCGGTCCGGGTGTTCCGGGCAGGGCGGAATTACTATCGGTGGCGGCTTTTGCAGTGGGTGTTGTTGCAGGCGGTAATCGGGCTGCCGATTCTGATTCTTTGGCTGGTTCCAGGCCCGCGGCAGGACGCGCCGATAGTGGCACTGGTGATCTGGCGGACGCTGGCGGTGGTTTCGGCCACAACGTATGTGCTGTTGCTTCCGGTGACATACATCAAGCAGCGGCTGGACTACGAGATGCGCTGGTACATCGTGACGGACCGGAGCCTGCGCGTGAGGAGCGGCATCTGGAGCGTGGACGAGTTGACGATGACGTTCGCCAACATCCAGGACATACGCGTGATGGCTGGTCCGCTTCAGAGGTTTCTGGGACTGGCCGATGTGCAGGTGACCAGCGCGGGCGGGGGCGGCGGGGGACCGCATGAGGCGCCGAACGCGCACATGGCGAACCTGGCGGGCGTGGATTGCGCGGAAGCGATTCGCGACCTGATGATCGAGCGGCTGCGGCGGTATCGCGATGCAGGGCTGGGGGATCCCGATGATGGGCGGAAAGCTACAGCGGCGAGGGCACTGGAACCTGGCCAGGCCGTAGAGGCCGCGCGGTGCGTGCTGGAAGAGGCGCGGGCACTGCGGGCGGTGTTGAGCTAACGGGCTGGCCGGGCGCGCGACGCGCCCCATTCTCCGCGGCTGAATGCGATACTCCGGTACAGACGTATGACCACGAAGATCTTTCTTTTCGTTTTTCTGGGGCTTTCCGTTTTTCTGGCGTCGTTGCCGGTGATGCGCGCGGCGGAGAACTGGCCGCAATTCCGTGGTCCGGACGGAACCGGGCATTCGGATGCGCGAGGGCTTCCGTTGTCGTGGAGCGAGACGCGGAACGTTGTTTGGAAAACGGCGATTCACGACCGGGGGTGGTCGTCGCCGGTGATTTACGGGAAGCAGATCTGGCTGACGTCGGCGAGCAAGGACGGGCGGGAGCTGTTTGTGCTGTGCCTGGACCGCGAGACGGGCAAGATTCTGAAGGACTGGAAGCTGTTCGACGTGGAGCAGCCGCAATTCGTGCATCCGTTCAACACGCCCGCTTCACCGACGCCGGTGATTGAAGAGGGGCCGGTGTATGTGACGTTCGGGTCGCCGGGGACTGCGGCAATCGATACGAAAACATTTCGCGTGATTTGGGAACGGCGGGATATCGAGTGCAACCACTTTCGTGGGGCAGGGTCTTCGCCGGTAATTTTCGGCGACCTGCTGTTGATGCATTTCGATGGAAGCGATCATCAGTTCGTGATGGGGCTGGACAAGCGGACGGGGAAGACGGTTTGGCGGACGAAGCGGTCGATCGATTTTCAGGACCTGGATAAGAATGGCAAGCCGGCGGCGGAGGGGGATTTGCGGAAGGCGTTTTCGACGCCGCAGGTGGAGAAGATCAACGGGCGGTGGGAGATGATCAGCCTGGGGGCAAAGGCGGCGTATTCGTACGATCCTTTGACGGGCAAGGAGCTGTGGCGGGTGGAGGAGCGCGAGCAGCATTCGGCGAGTACGCGGCCGGTGATCGGGCATGGGATGATCTTTTTCCCGACGGGTTTTTCCGCGGGGCAGTTGTTCGCGGTGCGGACGGGCGGGCAGGGGCTGATTACCGATACTCATGTGGCCTGGAAGGTGAAGCGGGGAGTTTCCAATAAGCCATCGATTCTGCTGATGGACGATTTGATCTACATGATCAGCGATGCGGGGATTGCGAGCTGTATCGAAGCCAAGACGGGCGAGGTGGTGTGGCAGCAGCGGATAGGCGGGGAGTATTCGGCGTCGCCGGTGTACGCGGACGGGCGGTTGTGGTTGTTCAGCGAGGATGGCAAGACGACCGTGTTGAAGCCCGGGCGAGTGTTTGAGCAGGTGGGCGAGAACCGGCTTGAGGATGGATTTCTGGCATCGCCGGCGATTGCGGGGAAGGCGTTCTATTTGAGAACGCGGACGCACCTGTATCGGATTCAAGAGAAGTAGGGCGAAGGGGGCGGCGTTGGCGGGGCGTGGGTGGTGACGCTCCAGCTAACCTGCGCGAACTTCACCGGGCACATGGTCCATCCGACGGACGCGGAGTTTGACTTCGACGCGCGCGCCCAGCCGGTTGAGCATGGACATTAGCCGGTCCGCCGTAAACCTATCGAGATCGGCATTGCGGATACGGGAGAAGTCCGCGGCGGCATAACCAGTGCGCGTGTGAGCCGCGCGGACAGTCAATTCTTGACGATCGAGAGCCTTGATGATTTCGGCCGCGAGGAGCGCCTTTAATTGTTCGACATCGGCGTCCTCATGACCAAGATCGCGAAACACGTTGCCGCTTCCGCGCAACAACTCAAGTTTTTCACGTTTCATCGGAGGGCCTCCTTCAGCCTCTTTAACCGCTCGTGGACAGCGTCGATCTCGCGCTGGGGCGTCTTGATACCCTGTGTCGACTTTTTCTGGAACGCATGGATTACCCAGATTGCGTCGACCAACTGAACTGCATAGACAACCCGGAAAGCATCGCCCCGGAAAGGGAGGGCAATTTCAAACACGCCGGCGCCAAGGCCACGCATGGGCTTGGCAATATCCGCTTTGCCCCCTTCCGCCGCAATGGTAAGGGCAGCCAGACATATGGATTGAGCCTTTTCCGGAAAGGTCTCGAAATCTCGAAGCGCCGATTTGATCCAGGAAACCGGCCGCGTCCCCCGCGCTTCGGCCATTGGAACGATGTTGTCATATTTGACAACAATCGTCAAGGCAGCCACGCCTAGTGTGAAATATTTGGATCATGCCTATCGACTTTGCGGCGGCAAGGCACATCGCTAGAGGCGAAGTGGCGGACCGCAGCGGCGAAGCTGGCCTAGAGGCCGTATTGCTGGAAGACCTGACCCTCGAACGTGACTTTGGGTGGGTATTTTTCTACGGTCCGAAGGACATTTCCCTCACTATAGCCGGCAACGCGCCGTTCATCGTCGATCGGTCAGATGGATCGATCCATACTACGGGCACAGCGTACCCGACCAAGCTTTATTTGGATAGCTACGCTCGAGTACGCCGGCCGTATCCCTTCGCGGTCCCGGACCATATCGTGGTGCTAGCGCACTCTCGGCCCGGATTGTTGAAAATATCTCTTACCAAAGCGATCCGGCACGCAACCGGTAAGGGGCTAGCTGAAGCCAAGAATTGCACCGATTCCCTGCTTGCCGGAAGACATGTGGATATCTCTTTCGCGAGCGCACAGGACGCAGAGAAGTTTCGAGCGCAAGCCGAAAGTTTGGGTGCGCTGACGAGGAGCGAGACGCGCTACCACTGAAGCGAGGCGCTTGCTGACGCGCGCGCCTCGGTATCCCCTCGCTGACGCTCGGGTTCTGTTACGGGGACTTCCTACTTCACGACTCGTATTCGGACGTGGCGGAACATGGCGACGGAGACGCGGTCGTGGAGTTGGAGGCCGATGGGGCCGGTGAGTGGGCGTTTGGGGTCGCCGGGGTGTTCGGCGGCGAGTTTGCCGTTGAGGGTGACGCGGATTTTGTCGCGGCGGACGGAGATTTCGATTTTGTTCCAGTCGCGGGGATTTTGCAGGCCATCGGGGGCTTTGGCGAGGTTGTAGATGCTGCCGGAGTAGTTGGTGTCGCCGGGATAGCCGTTGTTGAGCTGGATCTCATAGGCGATGCGGGCGGGGGTCTTCGTGAAGTCGGGCGGCACTTTCGAGCCGCCCTCGCCGCGCGAGGGATCGCGGAGGCCGATGCCGGAGTTGCCGCCGAGAGGGAGCCAGTATTCGAGGGAGAGGTCGTACTGGTCGTATTCGGCTTTGGTGTAGAGCCAGGCTTGGGCGTGGAGCCAATTTTTGTAGGGCTGGGTGGTGATGTCGGTCGAGGGCGGCTTGCCCATGGGTCCGCGCTGGCCGAGGATGGTGCCGTCGGCCATGACGGACCAGAGGCCATCGCCGCGGGACTCCCAACCGGAGAGGTCTTTGCCGTTGAAGAGCGGCTGCCACTTTTGGGCGTGGACGGCGGGTGGGGCGAGGAACGCGAATAGGGCTACCGTGGGCGCGCGAAGGCGAACCTCATGCGGTCACGCTTTCTTCGTTGTGGGCTTCGACTTTGGCTAGGACGTAGGGGCCTTCGGGGATGACGGCGATGCGGGCGCCGGGGGGGAGGCCTCGGACGAGCGCGGCCAGGGCGGCTTCGGGTGATTCGAAAGCGCGTCCCCACAGAGACGGATAGTAGTCGGCGGGAAGGCCGGGGACGTAGAAGTAGAGGTCGGCGCGTTCGGTGACCATGGCGAGCTTTTCGAGCTGCCACTGGTCGACGACGACGGGGGTGGAGGCGATGGCGTCGAGAAACTCCAATGCGGGAGCCGTGGTTTTGAGCATGGTGCGGAACTCTTCGGCACCGGGACCTTCGTCGCAGGAGGCCATCAGGAGGATACGGCCGCCGGGTTTGACGATGTGCTGGGCGGCGGTGAGTCCTTTGACGGCCTGGTAGAAGGTGAGGTCGAGCGGATATCCGGCGGCGGTGGTGATGACGGCGTCGACTGGCGTGTCGAAGCGTTCGAGCATGACGCGGGAGACGAACTCGACGCCGGCGCGGTGGGCGGCGACAGGTTCCCCGGCGAAGACACCGGCGATTTCGCGCTTGCGTGTGAGAGCGACGTCGACCATGAACTGGTGGCCGGCCATGGAGGCGATTTCGAGCAACTCGCGGTGGAGCGGGTTGTCGGCGATGGAGCCTTCGTGCGTGCGGGGGTCGCGCATGAACCTGGGGCTGTGGAGGACCTTGATGGTCTCTTGGGCGGCGAGGCCGGGGGCGACGAGTTTGCGTCCACCGGAGTAGCCGAGCATGAGGTGCGGTTCGATGAAGCCGAGGGTGATGCGCACGTCGGCGGACACGAAACGTTCGTCGACGTGAACGGGGGTGCCAGAGGCGGTGTCGCCCAGGTAGACGTGTTCGGCGAGGTTTCGCGCGAAGTGGTTTTCGACGCTGTAGGCGGCGGCAATTTCCGGGCCGACGATTTCACGGATCTCGTCGCCGGTGGCGGGGCGGTGGAGGCCGGTGGCGATGAGGATGGTGATGCCGGACCTGGGAATTCCGGCGGCTTCGAGACGCGCGAGGACGGCGGGAAGCACGAGCCGGTTGGGAGCAGGACGTGTAATATCGCAGACACTAATCGCCGCGGTCTGCTTTCCAGCGGCGAGTTCGGAAAGCGAGGGACCGGCGACGGGTGCGTCGAGGGAGGACGAGAGGGTAGTTTGCCAGTCGGGCAGCGGCGCGGCGCTGCGCGCTTCGAGCAGCCTATAGTCAAACCCCGAGGGCAAGCTCAGGGATAGACCTGATTTGCCGAACGCGAAATCTACCTGCATTCCGTCAACGTATCAAAAAACGAGATTCCTGATACGCCAAAAACAAAAATATCGCGTATACAGGCAGGAAGAGAGTGCCGTCAGGAATAGCGGCTCGCAGGGAAAGCATCTAGTTCATGCAACCCGCCGCCCGGTTGGCACATCAGATGCAAGTAAGAAAAGCAGAATGGGAGTCGAACCGGCCATGATGATATCAGCCATAATCGCGGGGTTCTTGATTGTGGGCCTTTTCCTGGCCATGCTGTCATCCTCGCCGAAGACGAATCGCTAATTGCACCTGGGTAGTTCCGTCACAGTATCTGTGTAGTTCCTTCCCAACTCAAAAAAATACAGAATTCCAGAGGCCCGATAGAATGACGTTATGCGTCTTCTTTCGGGCCTTCTGATTTTTGGCCTCGCCGCCGGTGCGCAAACGGTGCGTTACGACGTGGTCATTTCCAACGGCCGCATCTTCGACGGGACGGGAAACCCTTGGTTCTATGGCGATGTCGCGATTGTGGGAGATTCGATTGCGGCACTGGGGCACCTGCCGCCGCACACTGCCGCGCTGACGTTGGATGCCAAGGGCCTGGCTGTTTCACCGGGCTTCATCGATACGCATTCGCATTCACGAAATGGAATTTTCCAGGTTCCGACGGCGGAGAACGTGATTCGCCAGGGCGTGACGACGCTGATGGAGGGTCCGGACGGCGGCTCGCCGATTCCGATCAAGCCGCTGCTCGATCGCCTGCGCACTACGCCGATCTCGGTGAACATGGGCATGATGGTCGGGCACGGAAGCGTGCGCAGCGCGGTGATGGGCTCCCAGAATCGGAAGGCTACCGACGCCGAACTCCAGAAAATGAGAGATATCGTGCGGCAGGCGATGCTCGACGGGGCGTTTGGAATGTCTACGGGACTTTTTTATGTGCCCGGTAATTATGCGCCGACGGAGGAAGTGATCGAACTGGAGAAAATTGTCGGCTCGATGGGCGGGCTGCATACTTCACATGTTCGAAATGAAGCCGAGGGCGTGCTGGATTCGGCGCGCGAGACGATTCGGATCGGCGAAGAGGGTGGATTGCCGACGCAGATGACGCACGTGAAGGTGGTCGGCAAGAAGCAGTGGGGCTGGAGCGAGCAGGTACTGAAGTTGTTCGATGAGGCGAGGGCGCGCGGAGTGGACGCGACGATGGACCAGTATCCTTATACGGCGTCGAGTACGGGCTCGGCGGCGATGTTTCCGCAGTGGTCGCTGGCGGGTGGGAACAAGGCGTTCAAAGAGCGGCTGATGGCGCCGGAGTCGCGGGCGAAGATCAAAGCGGCGGTTGCGTTGACACTTCGCGAAGGCAGGGGCGCGGGGGATCCGAAGAACGTCGTGATGGCGTCGTGCGGGTTCGATAAGACCCTGGCGGGAAAATCGCTGGCCGATTTGACGCGTGCGGCGGGGCACGAGGTGACGATCGAGAATGCGGCCGAGACGGCGATTGAGGTGGAGATCAAGGGCGGGTGTTCGGCGATTTATCACGCCATGGACGAGGCGGATCTGGAGCGGTTTTTGCGGTCGCCTTACACGATGATCGCGAGCGATGGCGAGGTGCTGGTGCCGAGCGCGAACATGCCGCATCCGCGCAGTTATGGAGCTTTTTCGCGGGTGTTGGGGCGGTATGTGCGGGAGCGGCACACGATTACGCTGGAGGACGCGGTGCGGAAGATGTCGTCGTTTCCGGCGGATCGCTTTGGAATACAGGATCGCGGACTGTTGCGGCCGGGGATGAAGGCCGACGTTGCAGTGTTCGATCCGGCGGTGGCGGGCGATAAGGCCACGTTCGAGGCGCCGCATCAGTACGCGGTGGGATTCCGGCACGTGTTCGTGAACGGGAAAGCGGTGATTCTCGATGGAAAGGTGACGGCGGCGCGGCCGGGGATGGTGCTGACGGGGCCGGGGACGCAGGCGGGGGCAACGGCCGGGGGAGCGGCGGCGCGTTGAGCAAGAACGGACACGACCACGGAGCGCATACCGACGGCATGGCAACTCTTACAGTGATTCGCCACGGGCAGGCCAGTTTTCTGGCCGACAATTACGATCAGCTTTCCGAACTCGGGCGGCGGCAGGCGCGGCTGCTGGGAGAGTATTGGCTGCGGTCAGGCGAGCGGTTCGACCGGGTGTTCACGGGACCGCGCGAACGGCAGAAGGATACGGCGTCGATTGTGGGCGAAGTTTTTCAAGGCGCGGGACAGCCCTGGCCTGAGGCGACGGTGCTGGAGGATCTGGATGAGTTTCCAGCGGAGCCGGTGGTGCGGCGGTTTACTCCGATCCTGATGGCGCAGCATGCGCACATACGCGAGTGGGCGGAGGAGTTCCAGTCGGCCGAGGATATAAAGGTGAAGTCAAAGGCGCTCGACCGCGTGATTCAAGAGGTGACGGCGCGGTGGCTGGCGGGCGAGGTGGCGCACGAGGAAGTGGGCACGTGGGAGCAGTTTACTGCGCGGGTGCATGGGGCGATCGGGGTGGCGCGGGAGGCGACGCCGAAGGGGGGCGCGACGGCCGTGTTCACGTCCGGAGGCCCGTCGGCGGCGGCGGTACAGTATGCGGTGGGGCTGTCATTGAAGGCGACGCTTGATTTGACGTGGATGACGCGGAATGCGGCGTTTGCGGAGTTCATTTTCGACGGGGAGCGGTTCAATTTGAGCGTGTTCAATGCGACTCCGCATTTGGGGGAGCGGGAGTTGTTGACGTACCGGTAGGGGGGTGGGGGCTGAACACACAGGACTGAGTCCAGCTCGGGCGACTATTCTCGTGGCAACGTCGTAGTCGCTCTACGCCATGGCGTTTTGCAGGAGCTAACGCCGATCAGGCCGACTCGAAGAGGCTCTTTTCAAGCCCCGATTGGCGGATGATGCTCAACAAGGTTCCTCGCCTCACGGGATCATGAATGGGTACAGGAACCGTGATTGTGGTCCCCTGAATGCGTTTCTGCATGATCCTGTGGCTCCCGCGCTGGCGAGCCAACACAAAATCGTGTTGTTCCAGAATCCGGCACACTTCCAAGCCTGAAAGGATTCGAAGTCTACCCAACAGGCACCTCGACCTGGGTTACGAACACCTCGCTGTGAAACCGCCGGGAAACCTCCGAAGAAGATGCCATTTCAAAAAACAGGGTAAGCGCCTCGACGAGATTGGCGCGTGCCTCTTCAATCGATGCGCCTTGGCTGGCGATGTCCAATTCCGGACACAACGCTACGAATCCGTCGTCTTCGCGTTCAATGATCGCGGTCATTTGTCGAGCATCAGCCATGCCCTTAGTGTACGCCTTCCGTGAGACCTTCTGCGGCGACGGGCATTGGCACTCCGAGCCGAAAGTCCATCAAATTCACAGCGTCATCAACGTTGTGGCTCGTTTGTTAGATTTCAACGGGCTCATCAGTTGGGTCAGCAAATTCTTCATCAAACACCTGACGGATTCTTGCCAACGCTTCGGCGCGGTCATGGCCGTCGCCCTCGTAGGCGTTCGCGGCGTGTCGCGCGATATCCGCAAGCAGCAAGCCCCAGGCGCCGGCATCCTTCCAT
Organism: Acidobacteriota bacterium; assembly: GCA_040007195.1. GTDB lineage: Bacteria > Acidobacteriota > Terriglobia > Bryobacterales > Bryobacteraceae > JAFLBB01. The sequence goes on from JBDTVQ010000109.1 coordinate 11,295, forward strand.
GTGGTCTTCAGGACTACCTCCTGCGCGTGACCAGTCGACGCCCACACGCGTAAGACTTCAACCGCCTCAGCGTTCCGCGTCGCAATCGGCGGAGGATCCAGCTCTCGTTTAGCCTTTTTCCCGAACATAGTCTCGCTTGAGACTACCGCGATCCAGTCGCACCTGGGCGCAGCCATTTCGGATAGAACCCGAGAAGTCGCGCAGTATAGACCCATCGGCGCGGTCTGAGCATTGAGCGTATTCAATGCAACTCTGCATCTGGGGAGCGGGAGTTGTTGACGTACAGGTAGGGGGATGAGTGCTGCGATTCGGGTGAAGATGCGATACTCAGCAAAAGCTAGCGCAGATCGAGATTGAAGATATGGACACGCCCGGCGAGCTGAATGAGATCGTTCTCCCGCAGACTGTGGCCGGTCCGCTTACGCGGGCGGCGATTTTTCTGGTGGTGTGCATCCGGCAGGACGAAGACGCGTACGCGGAGGTACGCGATTTTTGCGCGGGCCTTTCGGGTTTGATTCGCGCGGTGGAGTTTCGCGACGTGGATGCCGGGTTGACATGCGTTGCCGGATTTGGAAGCGATGCATGGGACAAGCTGTTCGGTGCGCCCCGGCCCGCCGAGCTTCACGAGTTCCGGGAGATACGCTCGGGGAATCGCCATGCAGTCTCCACACCGGGCGACATCCTTTTTCACATTCGTGCGAAGCGGATGGACCTGTGCTTCGAACTCGCGATGCAGATAATGGACAGCCTCGGCGGGGCGGTGACGGTGGCGGACGAGGTGCATGGCTTCCGCTATTTCGACGATCGCGACGTGTTGGGTTTCGTCGACGGCACGGAGAATCCGCGCGGCGATGGCGCGCGCGAGGCGGCGGTGATTGGCGGCGAGGATGCGGGCTTTGCAGGGGGCAGCTACGTCATCGTGCAGAAGTACCTTCACGACATGAAGGCGTGGAACTCGCTTTCGGTGGAGATGCAGGAGCGGATTATCGGCCGGCGCAAGTTGTCCGATGTGGAACTGAGCGACGCGGACAAGCCTGCCTACGCGCACAATGCGCTGACCAACATCGACGAGAACGGGCGGCAGCTTCAGATTCTGCGGGATAACATGCCGTTCGGGCGTCCCGGGCACAGCGAATTCGGCACTTACTTTATCGGCTACAGCCGGACGCCGCGCATCACGGAGTTGATGCTGGAGAACATGTTCGTTGGCAGGCCTCCGGGGAATTACGACCGGCTGCTGGACTTCAGCCGCGCGGTGACGGGCAGCCTGTTCTTCGTGCCGTCGGCGTCATTTCTCGATAACGTCGGCACGGGGGCGACGGCGGCCGTCGAGAACGGGGACCGGCCGGCTGCGCCGGCGCCCGCAACATCACCCGCGCCGGCACCCGTGCACGATCACTCACTGAGGATTGGATCTTTGAAGGGAGAGAAGGATGAATAACCTCCACCGCGAATTGGCACCTATTTCCGACGCCGCGTGGGCGCAGATTGAGGAAGAGACGACTCGAACGCTGAAGCGGTATCTGGCCGGGCGGCGCGTGGTGGATGTTCCGGCGCCGGGCGGGATTGCACTGCCGAGCGTGGGGACCGGGCACTTGAAACCGATTGCGGCTCCGGCTGAGGGAATTCTCGCCAATCAACGCGAGGTGAAGCCGCTGGTGGAGCTGCGAGTTCCGTTCGAGCTCTCGCGCCAGGCGATTGACGACGTGGAGCGCGGTTCGGACGACTCCGACTGGCAGCCTGCCAAGGATGCCGCGCAAAAGCTGGCGTTTGCGGAAGACCGGGCCATTTTCAACGGATACGCGGAAGCCGATATCCGCGGCATCCGGGAATGTACCAGCAATCCCATCGAAACCCTGCCTTCCGATGTGCGGGATTATCCGGATGCGGTGGCACATGCGTTAAGCCAGCTGCGGCTGGTCGGTGTGAACGGGCCCTATTCGGTTTTGTTGGGAGCCGCGGAATATACGGCGCTCGCCGAAACACGCGACCACGGGCATCCGGTGCTCGAGCACGTGAAGCGCATCGTGGACGGGAACCTGATTTGGGCGCCGGCGATTGAAGGCGCGTTTGTTGTGACGACGCGAGGCGGCGATTTTGAGCTGCGCATTGGACAGGATATTTCCATCGGCTATCTCAGCCATAGCGATTCCGCGGTGGTGCTGTACCTGCAGGAAACGTTCGCCTTTCGCGTGCTGACCAGCGAAGCGGCGATTGCACTGTCCCCTTCGCAAATTGCTTCCTGAACCGACAGCTGGTTCAGGGGCGATCGGGAGAGGCAGAAAAACGATCACCTTATGTTAGGGTCCCATCCACTGGAGTCCACCGTGCGCTATCGACAACATCGAGCAATCCTGCTCCTCCTCTCCGCGTTTCTGATCGGCTCCGCGTACGGCCAGCGCACGGGCAGGCTCAATCCGCCTCACCTTGCCGAGATGCCTTTGCCACAACGTGTAGTGGCGGAGATTACAGCCGCCGATGCCAAGGATGCGGCCGCGCGCCGCATGGGTGTATTCCAACAGCTGCAAGACATTATTGAGGAGCTGTCGAACGGCCGCACCGCGGTTGGACGGGAGACGCCGGATGAAGCACGCATTCTGGCGGAATATCGTACGGCGCATTATGAAGCACTCAAGCCGTACGAGGACCAGGCGAACCGGGACCCGGATTTTCTGCGGTATATGCGCCGATTCGACAACGATCCAGGATTGCGGGAGGAGATTTTGAGCCGATTCTTCTCGCCCGCGCTGCGAGCACAATCGGAAGCCATCACGCGGCAATTACAGGGACGGCTGGCCGCGCTACGGCAGCAGGCACCTGCATTCGGCGGAACTCCGCAACAGGCTCCGAGTATGGCGGCGCCGAACCAGGCTCCCCGGGCTGCCACTACGTCCGCGATTCCGCAGGCGCCGCTTCCACCGCTGCCCTCCATCGTCAAGGCAAAGGCAGCGAATGTGGATACGAAGGTGTTTGGTCTTGCACTGGGTGAGAGGATTTCGTTACCCTCGTGCGGCATGCTGGATTTCGGGGGAACGTCCATGAAAACCTGCGTATCCGACGATATGATTAATCAACTGACGAATGCCCTCGCCGGCATGGGCGGTGAGTCTTCCAGTGCGGTCATAAAGATTGCCAAAGCGAACTGTCCCAGTTGGATGTCGCAGTGCCAGGTCTCTGCCGAGTTGGACAACGGACGCCTGGTCGGGATCTCTGCGACCACGGATGGCTTGCAGGTAGAACAGGAAGCGGGTGGTGAACTGCGTGCGAAATATGGCACAAGACATAGCAGGCAACAGCGCTTCAACACGCGGACGGATACGGGGGCAAAGTTCGAGACGTGGGACTTTTTTTGGGACCTGCCCGGGCTGCGAGTCGAATACTATGTCATCAACGGCAACGTGAATCGCGGGCTCCTCATCGTTCAGACTGAAGAGGCTTACCAGCGCCGACTGGCGCGCGTCCGGGAGGAGAAAAAGCCCAAGCTGTAGGTCTGGCGGGGGCATGAATTATGGCGCGGGCAGTCCGGGCCAACAGCGGAACGCCTCCTTTTAGGAGGTCGTATTTGCTCCCCTGCTCAGGCGATTGCTTGCGCAGCAAAGGGCCTGAAATTCGGCAAACCAGCGTGGCCGGTTGCCCGCCTTGCCATTACTGTGATAGCGTATATTTTCTAGGGTCTTCGCAGTCTGCCCCCCACAGCCGGGATCCTGTCTCAAACTTCAATGGAACAGATGTTAGCTCAAGTGTGGCCCCTGTTGTGGCAAGCCGCACCCACGTTCGTACTGCTTATCCTCCTGCATTTCTATTTGAAGTACATGCTGTTCAAGCCTATCCAAAAGGCGATGGACGAGCGCAAGGCGGCAACCGAGGGCGTGCGCGAGCAGTCGACGCAGGCACGGCTGGCCGCGGAGAAGAAAGCAGCGGAGTACGAAGAGGCGCTGCGGCAGGCACGGACCGAAGTTTACAAAGAGCAAGAACAGCTTCGTGCCGAGTTGCGCAAGGAACAGACCGATGCCCTTGCTTCCATGAGGTCTCAAACCGAAGCGCTGCTTGTGGACGCGCGCAAGCGCATTGAAGCCGAGCGCGCCACGGCGCAGGCGTCGTTGCAATCGGAAAGCGACTCGATTGCCGAGTCGATCACCGCAGCCGCGTTGAAAGGCGGCCTCAATTGAATCGCCTTCCCATACTCGCATTACTTCTGCTGACGCTCGGCGTGCCGATGTTGGCCAACGAAGAAGGCGGCCATCACGAGGCGCCGATCCTCTACAAGTGGATTAACTTCGGAATTCTGGCCGCGGGCATTGGATTTGTAGCAGTCAAGACGGGCGGACCGTTTCTGGCGAACCGCGCACGGGACATCTCCGTGGCGCTGGACGCCGCCAGCCGCGTAAAGGCGGAAGCGGAATCGCAGGTGGCCGAGATTTCGCGGCGCATCGCCAATCTCGACACGGAATTGGCCTCAATGAAAGCCGATGCCCGGCGGGAGATGGAAAAAGAGCGCGTGCGTGCCTCGCAGGAGACCGAGACGCTTCTGGCCAAACTGCGCGCCAATGCCGATCAGGAGATTCACTCCACGGCAAAGAACGCCGAATTTGAACTGCGCCGTTTTTCCAGCCAGTTGGCCATGCAGTTGGCCGAACAAAAGATTCGCGCCCGTATGAACGGGCATGTGCAGGCAGGACTGGTGAGCACCTTCGTCGCCGGCTTACGCCACCAGGCACAGACTGAACAGCGAGGATAATCGAACTCCAGCCATGTCGTTAGCCGTTGCCACTCGATACGCCCGCTCACTCGCCGATGTCGTCCTTGCGCCCGGTTCGGCAACCGCCGCGCCTGCCGTGATGGAACAGTTGAAGTCGTTTGGCGGACTGCTGGAAGAGTCGGCCGATCTGCGCAACGTTTTGCTTTCTCCGGCGGTGCCTCCGGCCCGGAAACGCGCCGTGGTGGCTGAATTTGGCCGGATGCTGGGCTTCTCGCCGGTGGTGAAGAATTTTCTATTCGTGGTGATCGATCACCGCCGGGTGAATCTGCTCGGCACGATGGCCAAAGCATTTGAAGAAGCCGTGGATGAGCGGCTAGGGCGGGTTCGGGCCGATGTGCGTTCGGCGCTGCCTCTGACCGAAGACCAGCGCGCCACGGTGAGCGCGCAACTCCGCCAGTTGTCGGGCAAAGAAGTGCGGTGCGAGTTCGAAGTTGAAGACTCTCTGCTGGGCGGCCTGTCGGCCCGCATCGGCTCAAAAATCTACGATGGCTCTGTGCGCGGCCGCCTTGACGTGCTGCGCCAGCGGCTGTCCTCCTGAAGGATCGAAGGATAACGACGTATGGCTCAGGTGCGAGCAGACGAAATCGCGCGCGTATTGCGCCAGCAAATTGAGAACTACGACGCCGCGGTAAACGTGGCCGAAGTGGGTTCGGTGATCAGCGTGGGCGACGGTATCGCGCGCGTGCATGGCCTGGAACAGGTGATGGCCGGCGAGATGATCGAGTTCCCGCACGGGGTTTCGGGCATCGCGCTGAACCTGGAAGAAGACCAGGTGGGCGCCGTGCTGCTGGGCGAAGCGCACGCAATCAAAGAAGGCGACGAAGTACGCCGCACCGGGCGCATTATGTCGGTACCGGTGGGCAAGGGGCTGATCGGCCGCGTGGTCGACGGCCTGGGCAAGCCGATCGATGGCAAGGGACCGATTGAAGCCGCCGATCATTATGCCGTGGAGCGGCTGGCTCCGGGCGTGGTCGACCGGCAGCCGGTGAAAGAGCCGCTGCAGACGGGTATTAAAGCCATCGACGCGGCGATTCCGATCGGGCGCGGACAGCGCGAATTGATCATCGGCGACCGTCAGACGGGCAAGACGACGATCGCGCTCGACGCAATCATCAATCAGAAAGACAGCGGCGTCATTTGCATTTATGTCGCGATCGGGCAGAAGCGCTCGACGGTGGCGCAGGTGGTTCGGACGCTGGAAGAATACGGCGCGATGGATTACACCATTGTCGTTGCGGCCACGGCGTCTGACCCTGCCCCGATGCAGTACCTGGCTCCGTACTCCGGCTGCGCGATTGGCGAGTACTTCCGCGACAATGGCCAGCACGCGCTGGTGATTTACGACGATCTTT
>JBDTVQ010000110.1:0-17263 GCA_040007195.1 Acidobacteriota bacterium
CAATATAAAAATCAGCAGTCGTTACCCCTGGAAGCGGTTCCGAACGTCTAAGGCTACAGAAGCACGATGAGAAGAAGATCACAACGGCGCGACCAGCGTGGGTTTGCCATGCTTCTCGTGTTTGCCATGGCCGCGGCCGTGGTGGTGATGCTGTATATGGAAGCTCCGCGGCTGGCCCAGCAGGCGCTGAGGGCCAAAGAACAGTTGCTGATCGACCGCGGCGAACAGTATCAGCGGGCGATTCAAGTGTTCGTACGCGCGACGAAGAAGTATCCACAGTCGCTCGACGAGTTGGAAAAGTTTCAGGACAAGCGCTATCTGCGGCAGCGATATAAAGATCCGTTCACGGGCGATACGGAGTGGCGGCTGATTCACTACGAAAACGGCGTATTTCGTGATTCCAAAGTGTACGGTCCGAAGAAGGATGGCGAGGAAAAATCCAAGCAGACGTTCATCGGCGAGTTAGGATTCGTCGGCAGGCCTCCCGACGATGCGAACGATCCGAACGCGCAGAACCAAGCCGCTCAGCGGCGAGCCAGCGACCGTCCGGCGATCGCCTCCGGCCAGGGGGGTGAGGGGCAACCGGCGGATCCGAACGCACCGCCGCCCGATCCGAATCAGCCGGCCGGGCAAGCCCGAGCGACGCAGGGCTTGCCGTACGGCGTGCCCGCGGCACCGGGCCAGCCGGGCGCCGCGCCTGTCATTCCAGGTGCGCCTGGGGTTCCCGGCATGCCGAGTTTCCGGCCCGCGAATCCGATTCAGACTCAGCCTCAGGGCCAACAGGGCACCAATCCGGGCGCTAATAATTCGGGTGCAAACTCGGTGGGTGGGTTTATTGGTGGATCCATTCCCGCACCGGGCGGCGTCTCGAACTCACAAACCGGTGGTTCAAACGGTTTCATTGGCGGCGGAGGCGTGCCCACGACGCAAAACCCGGGCGGTATTCGGCCAGGCGGCGCCCAGGCCGGTGGGGCGGGCGGGATCGGCGGCATTCCGGGCGGATTTCCGGGAGGCAGTCCGGGTCAGGTTCCGACAGCAGCCGCCGATCTGATTCGACAGATTTTGACAACTCCGCGCGCGGGCGGCTTGCCGGGTGGGCAGGGAGTGGCGCAGGGCGGCTTGGGCAATGGCATTGCGGGCGTAGCGTCCAAGCGCGAAGCGTCGGGCATCAAGATCTACAACGAGCGAACAAAGTACGACGAGTGGGAGTTCATTTACGACCAGAATAAAGAAAAGGCGAGCCAAGCCCAGGCCGCGGGCGTAAACAGCCAGGGGACCAACCAACCAGGCGGACAGCTACAGGGAAGCCAGCCGGGCGGTCCGTTGAGCGGCTCCGGTACCGGTAGCGGCTTGGGCAGCAGTTCTGGGAGCGGATCGCAAACGACAACTCCGTCCTCTCCCTCTACGGGGCGCGGTGGAGTGGGTGGGTTCATCGGCGGGTCGATACCGGCGCCACCGAAGCAGTGAACGATTAGCTGAGTAGCTTGAGGATTTCGGTGAGCTCAGTGCGAATGCTCGCCAAAGCGGCCGGTGCGGGTGAGGGAGGACCGAAGAGGTCGCCTTGCGATTTGGGAACGGCGGCAGTTTTCACGGACGCCTTCTTTTTATTCTGGTCCAAATAGAGCCGCGCGCCTTCAATCGTGAATCGCTTTTCGTAGAGCAGGCGCTTGAGTTCAAGAACCATCTCCACATCCTTGCGGCGGTAGAGGCGGTGGCCGGTGCCGGACTTCTTGGGGACCAGGGAAGGGAACTCGGATTCCCAATAGCGGAGGACATACGGTTCCACTCCGGCCAAGTGGCTGACTTCTCCAATTCGGAAGTACAGTTTGTCCGGAATTTCCGGAGTTGTGCTGGCTGGCGGCGTTGGATTTACGTTCCTCATCGAAACGGTATGTCGAACCTCCCCATCATGGTATGGGAACGTTCCTGCGCCGTCAACCGTAGAGAGAGTTAAATCCAAAGCAGTAGTTCAAGATTCGGGTGGGGAAACGCGCTAGAATCGCTCAGGGAGATTCCCCATGCCCCACATCGATTCGCACCTACCTGGGAGCTTCTGTTGGTTCGAACTTTGCACCTCCGATCAGGCGGCGGCAAAGCGGTTCTATGGCGGACTGTTCGGATGGAGTGTGCAGGATCATCCGATGGGGCCAGAGGCATATTACACGATGTTCCGGCTGGAAGGCCGGGATGTGGCGGGCGGCTACCAGTTGGACCCCAAGCAGTATTTGGGCGTACCTCCGCACTGGGCTACATATATTCAGGTGGAAGACGCGGACGCCGCTGCCGAGCGGGCGCGGTCACTGGGCGGCAAGCTGATTGTCGATCCGTTCGACGTCTTTGACCTTGGCCGCATGGCAACGCTGCAGGATCCGACGTGCGCCTATTTCTGCTTGTGGCAGCCCAAGAAGCACACCGGGTCGGGAATTGCGGGCGTACCGGGCACCGTCTGCTGGAGCGAACTGGCCACGGCGGATCCGGAGAAGGCGCGGGATTTCTACACCCAGCTCTTCGCTTGGGAAACCTACGTAGGCGGCGAATCGAACTATATTCACATCAAAGTGGGCGGCAAGGACGCGGGCGGGATACTGCCACTGAGTTCGCAGGGAGCTGGCGTGCCCCCGCATTGGATGCCCTATTTTCTCTCGGCCGATTGCGACGCTACGGCGGGCCGCGCGAAAGAGTTGGGCGGAGACTGGTTCATGCCGCCGACCACGATGCCGAATGTTGGCCGCTTTGCGGTATTAAAAGATCCGCAGGGAGCCGTTTTTTCTGTAATTCAAGTAACACAAGTGCAACCAGAGCCCTAGGTATCGGCCCGGTTGAGGTATGAAATTGCTGTCGCAAGCATGGGAAAGTCTGAACTTTCGTGTGCTTTCAAGCGTCTGAAGACATTGGGAGAAAACGATTGAAAACGAAGTGGAAAGTCACACTTGGAGTGGTGGGAGTCCTCGTGCTGGCGGGCGGTATTGCCGGCGGCTTGAAGTACCGGAACCGGGGAATAGTGACCGTGCAAACAGGCAAGGCGGGCCGCCAGGATTTGACGTCGCTCGTGACGGCTTCTGGCGAGATTAAACCCCGTAATTACATCAACATCGGAACAAATGCCATTTCCCCGGCGCGCATCGTGACAATCGAAGTCGTGGAAGGCCAACATGTGCGCAAGGGGCAGGTGCTGGCGCGGCTGGAATCGGTTCAGCCGGAGGCGGACGTAGCGGCGCAGAGAGCATCGTTGAGTTCGGCCGAAGCGGAGTCGGCAGCGGCGGAAGCGGGCGTTAGAGTTGCCGACGACAACATCCACACGGCGGAGGCGACGGTGGCGCGGTCGAAGGCCGATCTGGAGAAAGCGAAAATTAATTTCGATCGGACCAAGCAGTTGTTCGAAGCCAAACTCGTGGCCTCGCAGGATTACGACCAGAGGAGAATTGAAGTGACTGCGGCGGAAGCGGCAGTGCGCGAAGCCGAGTTGCGCGTGACGCAGCTTCGGGGGCAGAAACTGCAAACGGCCGCGAATCTCACCTCGATGCAGCGTCGGATCGCCGTCAGCCGGGCGCAGTTGCTGCGGGCGCAGGACGTGTTGCAGCGCACCATGTCGGTGGCGCCGATCGACGGAGTGGTCACGAACCTGCCGGTTCGAGTGGGCGAGACCGTGGTGCCCGGCATTCAGAATTCGGCGTCGAGCCTGATTATGACCATCGCCGACATGTCGCTTATTACCGCCGAGGTGAAGGTGGACGAAACCGATGTCGTGAATGTGAAGCTCGATCAGGTTGCCGATATTACGATCGACGCAATTCCTAACCGGACGTTTAAGGGACACGTCATTGAGATGGGCAATACGGCGATCTTGCGCTCAACCGGCCTGGCGGCTTCTCAAAGCGCAATTTCGAGCCAGGAAGCCAAGGATTTTAAAGTTGTGGTGGCTTTGGACAATCCCCCGCCGGAGATCCGGCCCGGGTTGTCGTGCACGGCCAAGATCGTGACGGCGACCCGGAAGAGCGTGGTGAGCATTCCGATTCAGGCGCTGACCGTGCGCACCAAGGGCGACCTGGAACCGTCGAAACCGGGCGAGAAGGCGCCGCCGAAGTCCGATCCGGCGGCTGAGAAGGCGCGCAAGGAAGAGATTCAGGGCGTCTTTGTCGTGCAGGCGGAGAAGGCCGTCTTTCGAAACGTGGAGACGGGGGTTACGGGCGCCACCGACATCGAAGTGGTGAGCGGGTTGAACGAAGGCGATCAGATCATTACCGGAAGCTACAAAGTGATCCGTACGTTGAAGAACGAAACAAAAGTGAAGGTCGACAACAAAGTTCCGGTGAAGGCGGAGACCACGTAACACGAGGTAATGGCACCGGCGTCAGCGAAGGCGGGTAACCTGGGCGGCGGCAACATCGCCGTTCCCTATTGGCGTCACGGCTTGGGGTGCTGGCGCTCTCAGCTACAATCAGAAAGACCGAGGAGTTTGCACATACAGATGGCCACAGCCGCACCGATTAACAGCACAGAGCGTGGCGAACAACTGCGCCGCGACGGAATCGTCATCCGCACCTACGATCTGTGGAAGACCTACATCATGGGCGACACGGAGATCAACGCCGTGGCTGGCATTGATATCGAAATCCGCCGGGGTGAGTACGTGGCCATTATGGGCCCCTCGGGCTCCGGTAAGTCGACGCTGATGAACCTGATCGGCTGTCTGGATACCCCGACGCGCGGCGACTACTTCATCAACGGCAGTCTGGTTTCGAAAATGAGCGACGACGACCTGGCGCACATCCGGAACAAGGAAATCGGCTTCGTTTTTCAGACGTTCAATCTGCTGCCCCGCGCCACGGCGCTGCACAACGTGGAACTGCCGCTCATTTATGCCGGCATGGATGCCCAAGTGCGCAAGGACCGCGCCATGGAGTGCTTACGGCATGTCGATCTCGAACGGCGCATGCATCACAAGCCCAGTGAATTGTCAGGCGGCCAACGCCAGCGCGTCGCCATCGCGAGGGCGTTGGTGAACAACCCGTCGATTCTGCTGGCCGATGAGCCGACCGGAAACCTGGATACGGCCACCGGCGTGGAAATCATGGGCCTTTTTGAACGGCTCCACGCGCAGGGAAATACCATTATTCTGGTTACCCACGAATTGGACATCGCCCTTCATGCGCACCGTGTGCTTCACGTGCGTGACGGCAAGCTGGAAAAAGACGAAATCGTCAAGAAGTAAGCGCTAGGGATTCGCCGGAACAATCTCTACAAAATCGACTCGTCCGGCGGCGACTTTGCCTATGGGCTTGTAGAGCGGCCGCATGATGTCATAGAGCTTGCCCGACACCTCGGGCGAGACCACGGTCAACACGCGCTTCTGGAAATCGTCCCTGGATTCCACCCATAGCGTATCGGCAAAGAGGCGCAGGCCCTTTCCACGAGCCGCTTCCATTCGCGCCATCATGTATTTCGCCGTGCGCTCGCTGCCGGCGCGCGGCACCCAGGTGAAGGGAGTGGCCAGTAGCAGGTGCCTCTCCTCCAGACGTTCCGGCTTGCCATCGAGGTAAAGCGTGCTCTCCCACGTCACCAACGATTCGAACCCAACGAGAACCAGGAATGAAGTCTCGGGAGGCAGCTTCTGCCGCAGCGATTCCTGCAGGTGGACCCAGTTGCTATCGGTCTGCGTGCCGCGTGCGATCAGCTGCAAGGTGTAGGTGTAGTTCGCCACAACCACGGGCAGCGCCACCCCGAAAGCCACGGCGAGAAACTTCCTTCGGTCCATCCGTTGCCGCAAAAAGAGAAGCAGGCCTAGAAACCCGGCGACACCGATAAACATCGGCTGTATTTGCATCTGCGGATCCTGTGGCTGCGAATAGACGTTTTCCGCCTGACCGACGAGGAACACTCCGGCGACACAGATTGCGAAGAGGCGCACCAGGCCCTTTCGCGTGAGTGCGTAGGCAAAACCTGCGAGGCAGACGAGAAGCCAGGCGTAGCCGATGAGCAGCGGGGTTCGGTACGGACCTGGCCCGAAGACGCCCTCATAGAAGCCCATGTTGTAACCGGCGGTGAAGTAGTTCGGAATCGCAACCAGTAGCAGCAAAAATTTGGACGGCAGCAACCCCACCCATCCGCTTCCGCTGGCTTTCGCGGGATAGAGCACCTGCCAGACGCCGACGTGGCTTCCGGGTGCAAGCAGCAGTGTCCACGCCTTGAGCACAACGAGGTAGGCGGTTAGCGCCCCAACGCTGATGCGCCAACGCTCGAGAGGATTTTCCCAGAGGAACACGAGGTGGGCCAATCCTAACCCGGCAATCGCAGGAGGCGCGAGGGTCCAATGTAACAACGTGGCGAGGCCAAGCCCAGCCGAGCTTACGGGGACCCAAAGAAGCGGCGTATCGCCGGACGCCACGCGGAAGAATCCATAGAGTGCGAGGACGAACATCGAGTAACCCGGCATGATGTCTTCCGAGTTGAGCGTGTGAATGACAACGAACGCGGCCGTGGCATGGAAGAACGCCGTGAGGGCCGCAAGGACAACATCGGAGGTGATGTTCCAAACGAGTCCGAACACGAGCGCCGTCGCAAACGCGCTAAACACGGAGTTCCAAGCAGCGATTTCACGGAAGGTAACGGTTGGAAGATTGGCGCCATACCGCCACCACGAATCGGGCGAATATTCGCAAAGCCTGCCGAGCAGCGGAAGGTACGCCTGACCGCCGGAATCGATCGGTCCGTCGTGCTTTACTTCCCATTGCCGCACGCTGGGCGCTTTCCACAAACCGTTCGTTGTGGCGATGTTGGTGCGATCCATGGTGCGCATCTGCCAGACGAGCAGGGGCGCGAGGCAAAGGAACAACAGGAGGGTCCACGCGAGTTGAGAGGAGAAGAGAGGGCGGATATCCTCAGTCTAGCACCGGCAAAACGAACCGCAACCGCGATTCTGCCATAGGTGTGCCAGAATGAATACCACAGCGAATGCCGGCCGAATTTGATCGCTACGCAGCGGAGTATGAAGAGCTTCTTCGCGATCCCATTCGCGACGGATTTGCGGGCGACTCCCGTTTCTACCACGAGCGAAAGTGGGATCTGATCCGCTCCTTTCTAGACCGGCGAAAGCAGGATACGGCGCGGATGCGGTGGCTGGATGTGGGATGTGGGAAGGGCGAATTGCTGCGCATGGGTGGGGATCGCTTCGGCCATGCCATAGGGTGCGATCCAGCCCGGGAGATGGCGGCGGGTTCGCAGGTGGAGACCGTCCACCAACCCGACGTGACCAAGCTTCCTTTCGCGTCGAGCGAGTTCGACTTCGTAACCGCGGTGTGCGTCTTTCATCACGTGGAACCCGTCAGCCGGTGCGCGCTCGTGCAGGAGATGGCGCGTGTACTCCGGCCGGGCGGCGTGGTTTGTTTGATGGAGCACAACCCATGGAATCCCGTAACGAGGTTGATCGTGAGCCGGACGCCGGTGGACGCCGATGCCATCCTGTTGTCGAGCGGGGAGGTTGTGCAGATGCTGCGGCAAGCTCGTTTCGGAGTGCTCGATAAGCGATATTTTCTCTACCTGCCGCGTAAGCTCTACCGGTTGGCGGGCGGGCTGGAAGGCCTGCTCGCGAAGGCGCCGGCGGGCGGGCAGTATGCGGTGTTCGCGGAAAGGCTGCCGTGAACGCGGAACCGTTTCTGCTGTCGATCGTCGTCGCAGCCTATAACGAGGAACAGAGCGTTCCGCTGCTGATACCGGCGTTGCGCGCGGCGCTCGATTCGCAGCCGTTCCAGTATGAGGTTGTACTGGTGGATGATGGCAGCTCAGACCGGACGGGCGCGGTGATCAAGGAGTTTGCCGCGACCGACCCGCGGATTCGCTACTTGCGGTTCAGCCGCAACTTTGGACAGCAGGCGGCGATAACGGCGGGGCTCGACGCCGCACGAGGCGAGGCGGTGGTGGTGATGGACGCCGACCTGCAAGACCCGCCCGAACTAGTTCCGGAGATGGTGCGGCTACATTTGCAGGGGTATGAAGTGGTGTCCGCGCAGAGGAGCCGGCGTGATGGCGAATCGGCAGTAAAGATCTTCACCGCACGCATTTTTTATGGCCTGATGCGGCGGCTTGTGGACGAACGTATGAAGGCCGAAGTGGGCGATTTCCGCTTGTATGGTTCACGCGCCGTAGCGGCACTGCGGAGCATGCGCGAACAGCATCGGTTCCTGCGCGGCATGGCCGCTTGGGCGGGATTTAAGGAAGTGATTCTGCCATTCGCGCGTCCGGCACGAGCCGCCGGCGAAACGAAGTTCGGAATGTGGAAAATGCTGCGGTTTGCCTGGACGGGCATCTCCTCGTTCTCCGCGTTGCCGCTGCGCGCAAGCCTGCTGTTTGGCGTTGCGACGGCGTGCGGGGGATTCCTTTATCTGGGCTACACCATCTACGCCGCACTCGTGCTCCACACTACGGTGCAGGGCTGGGCTTCGTTGATCGCGGTGCAGGTTATTTTTTCCGGAGTGACGCTTGTGGCGTTGGGGCTGCTGGGCGAATACGTCGCCCGAATCTATGAAGAGAGCAAGCGACGCCCGTTGTACCTCGTGGAGGAAGCGGTAAATATTGAGGACGTCGCGGCGCCGGCGCGCAAAACAGGCGAGTCGCGTGTTTCGCACCCGGGGTAACGGTGGCGTTAGGGGTTGTTCGGTTGCGCCTGCGCAGTACCGCCCTTGAGACGCTCTTCGATTTCGGCGATCTGTTTTTCCACGGCGGACTTGTCGTTGCCGTTCGGATTGAACTTCAGGTAGCCGCGCATGTTTTCCACCGCCGCCTGATTCTCACCTTTGCCGGCGAGAAGAATCCCGAGCAGGTGCTGCGCCTTGGGCCAGCGGTGCTGCCCGTCGAGCTTAACGGCCTCGCGCGCGCTCTTTTCGGCCTCGTCGAAATTTTGCAGGTTGTAGTTGGCTACCGAGTTGAAGAAGTAAGCCTGGGGGAAGTTGATGGGATTGAGCTGGATGACGCGGTCGGTGGTCTCGTCCACTTCCTTCCAGTTGTTCTCGCCGGCCGATAGCACCGCGAGTTGCAGGTAGGGGTTGACGTACTTGTCATCGGCCTTGAGCGACGCCTCGTATGCCTTGCGCGCCTCGTCTTTGCGGCTAGCCTGCTGGTAGATCATGCCGAGTTCATACCAGGCGACGGCGTACTTGGGATAGACCTCGACGGCCTTCTCCAGTTCTTTCTGCGCTTCGTCGATTTTCTTCTTCTTTATTTGCTCGCGGGCTTTTTCGTAGGATTTTTTCGCGTCCTTCGGAGCCATGGCCGAAGTCATGGAAAAGGTCATCCCTTCCACTCCAGCAAGACGCTTGAGAATAATCGTGCCTACGTCGGGATTGTCGAGCATTCGCCGGCCGCTCAGATTCACTACGGAAGAAACGTACCCGGGAAGGTTCGCCCGGATCTCGCAACCCATAAGATCGCGTTCGGAGATGCCGCTCGTTCCGCCCATGCCGCCCGCGCCCATGCCGCCAATGCCGCCTTGTCCCATCCCGCCGCCGCGATTGCCAAAGGTATCGTTGCTGCTGCTCACGCTGGCGTCCTGCATCATGCCCATGTTGCGGCCGAGCTCAAAACTGAACCGGCCTTTAGAGTCGGTGTAGCCTTCCGGCCGTGCGTTACCGCCTCCGCAAATGCGTTCGATGGTGGCGGGTTCCGGAGGGGGCGTGCCGTCGTCCGTAACGACCTTGCCCGAGAGAAAGATCGGCCGCTGTATTTGAGGGAATTGCTGCTGTTGGGTTTGATCGGGAAAAGGGCTGGTGTTCCGGCCCTGGCCCGGCGTACCCGTGCCCGGCGTGCCAATGCCCGGTGCTGTACCTGTTCCGGGTGAAGGGGCGGGGCCTCCCGCACCTGCGCCCGGTTGTTGCTGTTGACCTTGTGCGAAGAGCGACACTGCCGCCAGAGCGAATGCGGAAATTCGGAATGGATTCATGGGAAACCTCCCCAGCGCGAATGATTGGCGAAGAACGGCCATCATTTCGCGAAGTTGTCCACAGTATATGCCACAGGCCGGCAGGTGTGTGCTTGGGGTCTGTAAAATCTTGCCATGAAGATCATCGCGTTCCTAATCGCGTTGGCGGCCGGCGCCAGCGCCCAAACAGGCCCCAGCACGCGGCGGATGGAGGAGTTGAACTGGATGGAGTTTCGCGAATGGGTGCCGGCGAAGGTGGATACGGTGCTGCTGGCGGCGGGGACGATCGAGGCGCATGGAGTGGCGAACAATGGCGCCGATATTACGGCTCCGGTGGCCATCGCGGCGGGCATGGCGGAGAAATTGAACGCCATAATCGCGCCCGTGATTCCATACGGGGTGACTGGAAGTTTGGACGGGTATGCGGGCACGTTTGCAATCAGCGAGACGGCGTATCGAGCCTATGTGGGCGATGTATTGGATGGGCTGGCTCGCCAGGGATTCCGCAATTTCATCGTGGTGAACGGGCATGGCGGACCGCAGACGGCGATCCTAAACGACCTTGCCGAACAGACGTCCCGGAAGCACCGTGTGCGTGTGCTGGTCGTGAACTGGTGGGTGGCATGTTCGGACATTACGCTCAAAGTGTTTGGCGAAGACGGGGGACATGCGGGTTGGAACGAAACGGCGATGATTCAGGCGATCGACCCACGGCTGGTGCATCGCGAGCGGTATTCCGATTCGATGGCGACGCCGAGGCCCGCCGCGGGGACATGGGCGGCGTATCCATTTCCGAGTTCGATCATCCTTTATCAGGCGGGGCAGGGATACGTGAAGTTTGACCAGGCCAAGGCGGACGCCTATAAAGCGGCGGTGGTGGAGCGGATGACGGCGCTGGCTGCGGAGACGATCGAGAAGTGGAATCGGGCTGGGCTGTACGAGCGGCGCTAAAAGGCCGCGTTAAAAGAGAGTGCGAAGGGTGGCGAAATTGTCAATCACAACCAGGCGTTCGTGCGCGTGTGGGACCTCTTCGTGCTCGAGGTGCCAGGTGTGAGGATGAGGGATGTAGACGGCTGAGAACCCGGCTGCCAGTGCTGGGTTGATGTCGGATTTGGGAGAGTTGCCCACCATCCACGCCCCGGACAGCGAAGAGCCGAGGCGTTCGTAGAGGGCGACGTCCTTTTCCTTTACGACCTCGACGTGGTGGAAGAAAGCGGTGAGGCCGCTGCGTTCGAGCTTGGCGCGTTGTTCGGCGGGAGCGCCCTTGGTGCAAAGTGTCAGATGGTGGCGCTCGTTGAGGTAGGCGAGTGTTTCCTCCACACCTTCGAGGAGTTCCATCGGATGGTGCAGAAGGCCATGCTCGATTTGGGCGATGAAGTCCGCTTCGGTGGCGCTGGCTGCACGTTCCACGAGCCGTTCGAAGCATTGCCGCAGGTTCCGCGCGAAATTGGCGGAACCGTAGCCGTGAATGCGGTTATTGACGTGTTCGATCTCGTCGAGCACGGCGCGCACCTCCAAGGGGGAAAGTGTGGAGTGGTTAAGATAAGCGGCAAACCGTTCGAAGGCGCGTTCAAAGAAAATGTTGTTCTCCCACAACGTGTCGTCGGCGTCGATGAATACGGAGAGCCTGGTCACTCTTCGGCCGCCCCCGAATCCTTGGGACGATGTTTGCCGTGCCCGTTGCGCGGGACGATCTCCTTCATGTGAACCACGTACTGCTCGCGCTCCCGTTGCTTCGGGAGGAACTCGATCAACATGCGTAGGCGCTCGGTTTCCGAACGCGACATGAGCAGTTGCTGGCGGAGTTCGACGTCGCGGACGCTTTGGGCGAGCATGAAGCTGAGCAGGCCACCTTGGGTAGGGAGGTCGCTAGTGGATTCGAAGCGGTCGTGCACCTCGCGTGCCTGGCCCTGCAGTTCTTCGGGGGCGAAATCCACTTCGTCTTCGAAGTAGGAAACATGAGCGCGCAAAAACGAACGCTCCTGATCGAGGTCGTTCACCTGGAACCGCCGGCGGCCAAGGCCGATGATGTCCATGCGGCCGTCGTCGTACTGCTTCAGGACACGCTCTACCGAAGCCGTGCAGCCGACATTTAGAATGCCGTCGTTGGCGGCCAGGACAATTCCAAATTCCGATTGGTTGCCGACCGCTTCCCCGATCATCTCCTTGTATCGGTCCTCGAAGATATGCAACGGCACGATGTTCTGCGGCAGCAGGACGAGAGACAGCGGAAACAGAGGCAATAGTTCTTCCTGCATGTTACGATTATCGCTTTCCCCCATTGGGCGAGGCCACTTCCGGCAAGAAACAAATTCACAAACAAGATGGAATTGCGTAACAAGGTTGTACTGATCACGGGAGCCAGCGGCGGCATTGGCGCGGCGTGCGCGCGCGAGTTGGAAAGGCGCGGCGCGAAACTTTGCCTGGTGGCGCGGAACGGCGAGGCGCTGGCGAAAGTGGGCGGGCCGGATGTGCTGCGGGTGGTGGGCGACCTGACAAGCGAGGAGATCCGGCAGCGGTCGGTCGCCGAAACCGTCAGCAGGTTTGGCCGGCTGGATGTACTTGTAAACAATGCGGGCGTTGGATTGTACCGGCCGACGGCGGAGGTGGATATCGATGCCGTGCGGTCGCTGTTTGAACTGAACATTTTTGCGGCGCTGCGGATGGTGCAGCTATCGATTCCGGAATTTCGCAAGAACCAGGGCAAACCGCGGGGCTGCATTGTGAACATGGGTTCGATTGCGGGCATGCTGCCGTTGCCGTGGTTCACAATGTATTCGGCGTCGAAGTGGGGCCTGATGGGTTTCACGGAAGCACTGCGAATTGAATTGAAGCACGAGAACATCGGCGTGATGCTCATGTGTCCCGGATATGTGAAGTCGGGCTTTCAGGACAACGCGCTGAGCGGCCGGCCGCCGGACCGGTTGTGGCGCATGAAGCGCTTCGCCACCGATGTCGATGCGGTCGCCGTGGCGCTGGCGCGTGGGCTGGAACGAAACAAGAAGCGTGTGATTGTCCCGCGCCTGGGCTGGCTGGCGGCCTGGCGCAACGTGTTCGCCGGACCGGTGGATGCGATTCTCGGCCATCTGAACGAGGGATACCGGCACGGCGAGTGAGCAATCCGTCATTACCTGAAAGGCACGGATGGGAAGCAAATTAGCGCGCACGCCAGGGCTTTACCTGACGGGTTTCATGGGCAGCGGCAAAACCACGATGGGCCGGTTGATCGCCGAGGAACTGGGGTGGCCGTTTGTCGACCTGGACGACGACATTGAAGCAGCGGCTGGCAGCACGATTAGCGAAGTGTTCGCGAATCGCGGCGAGGCCGAGTTCCGGAGGATCGAACACGAAGCTTTGAAGGCGCGCGCGCACCAGGTACTTTGTGGGACGCCCATTGTGCTCGCTCTTGGCGGCGGCGCCTTCGCGCAAGCCAACAACAGAGACCTTCTGCACGACGCGGGACTCACGGTATGGCTGGACGCCGAACTCGGTCTGATCCGGAAACGAATCGAAGGACATACCCACAGGCCGCTGGCGCAGGATCCGGAGCGCTTTGCCGATCTATATGCGGAGCGGCGCCTGGATTACGCGAAGGCGGACTTCCGCGTACCCGTCGACACAAACGATAGCGCCGAGACACTGAGGCGTGTGATGGAATTGCCGCTATGGGCCTGACGAATCGCAAGCAGCACAAGCATGCGCGGCAGATGTTTGCCGCGGCGTTGCGGGCGGCCGATCCCGTGGAAGCCGTGGGGCGATTCTTCCGATGCGAAGGTAACCGCCTGATCGTCGGAGGGAAGCGCTATGCGCTCGATTCATTCGATCGCGTGTTGGTGATCGGCGCGGGCAAGGCGAGCGCCGCGATGGCACTGGCGGTGGAGAAGGCGCTAGGGAAACGAATCAGCGAGGGCTGGATCAATACGAAGTACGGGCATGGCGCGCGGTTGAAGCGAGTTCATGTGCATGAGTGCGGGCACCCTGTTCCCGATGAAGCCGGCGTGGAGGGTGCGCGGAGAATTGTTGAGCTGGCCGAAGGCGCGGGTGCGAAGGATCTCGTGATCGCCGTCATTTCGGGGGGAGCGTCCGCGTTGACGCCTGCGCCGGTGGCGCCGATCACGTTGGCCGAAAAGCAGGAAACGACGAAATTGTTGTTGGGCTGCGGTGCCAATATTCACGAGATCAATGCGATTCGGAAGCACATCTCGACATTCAAAGGCGGGCAATTGGCGCGCGCGGCGGCCCCGGCGACGGTGATCGCGCTCATGCTGAGCGATGTGATCGGTGATTCGCTCGAATCAATTGGTTCGGGACCGACGGCGCCCGACCCGACTACGTTTGCCGAATGCGTAAAGCTGCTCGATGGCTACGGGATTTTGAATCAGGTTCCGGCGGCCGTGCGGAACCGGTTGCAATCCGGCGCGGCGGGAAACCTGCCGGAGACGCCGAAGGCGGGCGATGCGGCCTTCGCGCGTGTGCAGAACGTGATCGTTGGGTCGAACGCACTGGCTGTGGATGCGGCCGCGGCAACGGCGCGGAAGTTGGGGTATCGCACGCTGGTGCTGTCGACGAGAATCGAAGGCGAGACACGCGATGTGGCTGGGGTGCATGCGGCGATATTGAAGGAAATTCGGGCGGCGCGGCGTCCGCTGGCCGAGCCGGCGTGTTTGATCAGCGGCGGCGAGACGACGGTGACGATTCGCGGCGATGGTTTGGGCGGCAGGAATCAGGAGTTCGCTCTGGCGGGCGCTATCGATCTCGCAGGCATGGCGGAGGTTTGTGTATTGAGCGGGGGCACAGACGGCACGGATGGGCCCACGGATGCCGCCGGAGCGATCGCCGATGGCGGGACAGCCGCAGCTGCGAAAGCTAAAGGTATGGATGCGCGCGATTACCTGGCTCGGAACGATTCGTATCATTTCTTCGATCCGCTGGGACTGCTATTGAAGCCGGGTCCGACGCGAACGAACGTGATGGACGTCAGGATTCTACTGGCGGGGGTTCCGAAGTAGGCGGCAGCGGGGCCGGTTGCGGGCCGTTGAACAGGTGGTGGTGAATGGCATCCAGCACGCCGTTGAGGAAACTGAGTGATTCGGGCGAGGAAAATTTCCCCGCCAATTCCAGCGCCTCATCGATCACGACCGGAGGCGGCGTAGCGAGTTTGAGCATTTCGAAGCTGGCTAGCCGCAGGATGTTGCGGTCAACCACGGCCATGCGCTCAATGCGCCAGTTTTGTGAGTGGGCGACGATGACGCGGTCGATTTCCTCGCGATTGCCGACGGTGCCCTTCACCAATTGCTCGGCGAAGTCGTCCTCGTCGTGGACCGGATCGCCCTCCTCATCGCCAAGCGAAAGGAAGAAACTGCGGATCGCTTCCGCGATGGATATTTCCCCTGCCGGGCGCATGTCGAGAAGATAGAGAATTTGCAGGGCGCGCTGACGCGATTTTTGACGTGACGGCATGATCAGGCGCGCGAGCGGATCTGCCGCATGAGATTGGCCATCTCGATCGCCGTCATTGCGGCATCGAAGCCCTTGTTGCCGCTTTTGGCGCCGGCGCGGTCGATAGCTTGTTCGAGTGTGTTGGTGGTCAATACGCCGAAGGCGACCGGGATGCCGTGCTGCAGGCTCAACTGGCCAAGACCTTTGGCGGCCTCTCCGGCCACGTAGTCGAAGTGGGGCGTCTCGCCGCGAATCACGCAGCCGAGACAGATGAGCGCGTCATGCTTCTTTTGGCGAACCAACTCTGCCGCGATGGCCGGCATCTCCCACGAACCGGGCACGCGAACGATCTGAATGTCCGCTTCGGCCGCTCCGGAACGCGCCAAAGCGTCGAGTGCGCCCGCCTGGAGGCGCTCCGTAATGAAGCTGTTGAACCGGCTGACGAGGATGGCGAATTTCAGCCCGCTCGCATTGAGGTGGCCTTCGATAATTTGATGGGACATATCAGAACCGCGGAATTTCGGCCCGGAAACTCGGGGCTTTAGACCGCCTATGGGATAATTGGAGAAACCCCGTTTCTATCGCTTCATTCTAACTCATGGATCCATCGCTCATTCGCAACTTCTCTATCATTGCGCACATCGATCACGGCAAGAGTACGCTTGCCGACCGTCTGCTGGAGGTGACCGGCGCTCTTTCGCAACGCGAAATGATGGCGCAGGTGCTGGACACGATGGACCTGGAGCGGGAGCGCGGCATCACCATCAAGGCGCATGCGGTGCGCCTGCTGTACAAGGCCAAGGACGGCGTGACCTATCAGTTGAACCTGATCGACACACCCGGCCACGTGGACTTCACCTATGAAGTTTCCCGAAGCTTGCAGGCGTGTGAGGGTGCGCTGTTGGTGGTGGACGCAACGCAGGGAGTGGAGGCGCAGACGCTCGCCAATACGTACCTTGCGCTCAACCACAACCTGGAGATTATTCCGGTCATCAACAAGATCGACCTGCCATCCGCCGAGCCCGATAAGATTCGCGAACAAATCGAAACACTGGTTGGCTTGGACGCAACCGAAGCCGTGCTGGCCAGCGCCAAACAGGGCATTGGGATCGACGAGATTCTCGAAGCTGTCGTGCGCAAGGTGCCTCCGCCGAAGGGCAATCCGGAAGCGCCCCTGCGCGCGTTGATTTTCGATTCTTGGTTCGACCCGTATCGCGGCGTCATTACGCTGCTGCGAGTGATCGACGGCAGAATCCGGCTGGGCCAGAAGATCCGGCTGTGGTCCAACGGCAGTGTGCACGAGGTCGAAGGGCTCGGCTATCAATCGCCCAAGGCGATTCCGAGCGATGAACTCAGTGCCGGCGAAGTGGGATATCTGTTCGCCAACATGAAGACGATCTCCGATGCGCAGATCGGCGATACCGTCACGGACGACAAAAATCCTGCCACGGAGCCGCTGCCTGGATTTCAAGAGATCAAGCCGATGGTGTTTGCCGGGCTTTACCCGGTGGAGTCGAGCGAACATGGCTTGTTGCGCGACGCCTTGGAAAAGCTTCGGCTGAACGATTCCGCGTTCAACTTCGAGCCGGAAAATTCAGCCGCGTTGGGATTCGGCTTCCGCTGCGGATTTCTTGGTTTGCTGCATCTGGAGATCGTTCAGGAGCGGTTGGAGCGTGAATTCCAGATCGACCTCATCACGACCGCGCCTGGCGTGCGCTATTTGGTGACGCTGCGCGGCGGCGAGGTGATCGAAGTGGACAATCCCACGCGGTGGCCCTCGGCCGCTGAAATTGAGCAAGTGGAAGAGCCGATCATCGATGCGACCGTGATCACGCGCGAAGAGTACTTGGGCGAGATCTTGAAGCTGCTCGAAGAGAAGCGCGGCAATCAGAAAAAATTCGAGTACATTGGATC
>JBDTVQ010000111.1:0-16966 GCA_040007195.1 Acidobacteriota bacterium
TACGCCCTGAGAACTGTGCGCAGCCCGCGAGTCCCTTCTTGAGCGCTTCAGGGGAAATCCTGCGGCTCCCGATACGGATGATGACATGCGCGTCATCGTCCATGACGGCACCGAGCGAACGCCACATATCGCCAATGAACGACCAATAGTTGTCGGCCGTCCCGTGACGATCATCACGCGATACCGTACCCTTCTTCGGGTACGATGGTCCGCCGAGGAACCAGAGCCGAAGCCACTGATCCTCCTCAAAACTCGTCACGTTCAAATACGGCGGGGACGTAATCGCACAACGAAGCGGCCCCTGCTTCGCTGCGTCAATGACACGGGGCAGGTTCCGCATATCGGTATGGAGGATGACAGAATCACCCTTAGGAATCGGCGATTCGTACCGGAACGTCGCCATATCGCCCAGCACGCCAAAGACGTCGCGTTCCGGCGCAACAAGAGCACGGGCCTTCCAAAAATTCACGGAGTAGCGCGGCTTGGTGCTGATCGTCCGCGGCATCTGATTGCTCAGGTAACGCTTCGATGTCGCCTCACCATGGAGGGAGCCGAGCGTGAGCGCCGCCAGCATATTATCCACACGCGACTGCTTCCAAGCTAAGGATGCGCGCAGATAGAGCAACTGCTGAAATGTCCCCGGAGCATACGCATACTGGAAGAACTCGTCGGCTGCGGCGGCGGGCTTCTTCCATGCCTTCGGATCGAACTCTTTACGCAGCTCGTTGATCCGCGACCGGAGTCGCTTATAGGAGGGAGAACTCGTCTTTGCCTTGGTGAGGCAAACCGCAACATCGTTCACGTCGCTGGAGATAGCATGCCGGCCGCACAAGAGCGCGGTCAGGGCCGTCGTCCCCCGTCCGCTGAACGGGTCGAGAACGGTATCGTTCGGTTGGGTCAGGCGCTTGATCCAGTGCTCCGCAAAGCTCTCGGGGAACATCGCGAAGTACGGGCACAGCGCGTGGAACCGGTGCCGCATCATATCGTGAAGTTCCCTTTGCGCTGCCGCTCGATGGCAGCGTTGAGCCAGGTGCGGCAGTTGCTGAACACGTCCTTGGACACGTCGTGGCCGTACTGGACGAGACGGCAGCGATCCAGCAGCAATCCGCCTTCGCCGACATGGCTTTCCCAATCGTTGCTGTCGACGCGATGCGGGACCATATACACCCTGACGGGTTCGATGATGAGCGGCTGCTTGAAGTACTTCCGGCAGAAGTTGCTCGGGCGCAGCTTGGTCAGGTGTTCCTTCCAGTGGATGCCCGTCTTGCATTGTCCGAAGCCGATGAGTCCGCCGGTCCGGCCGTCCGAAAAGACGCGCCACACCACCACGTCGAGTTTTCCGTCGCCAGCGCCGGGCGTCTTTGCTCCCACCTTCATGCCGCTCCCATGACGTATTTGCGTACACAGGTGCTCGATGTTGGTGTGGAACGCGCTGTTGTGTCCTGCCTTTTTTCTGGCTGTCCCGAAGACAAGCGAACCGGAGAGATCGTTCTTGCCGCCCCAGAAATTCAGCAGGATGTCCGCGCACAGCTGCTCGAAGAGCACTGCCGGATCGAGGTTCTCCAGCTTGCGCTGACAGTCCATGTCCGCGCGACTCGCCACCAACATGAACGTATAGAGGAGTCCGGTCCGTGAGTTGGCCGTGAGCCTCATCCGCAACGAGAGCAGGTTACCCGTCTTGTTCACGGTAAACGGGTATTGCCAAGCAGGTCCCTTGTCTGCGAGCGGCGCGCAGTGCGTCTCGCGATCCTTGAGCTCTTTGAACACGTCGCCGGCCAGGACCCGCGAGTCTGCTTCTTTGATCGAATAGCCGCGTTGCAGGGCTCGCGCGAGATCTTCGAGCGAGGCGTTCCCGTCGCTCTCTAAGAGCGCTTTCATCTCGACCCAGTCCGCCAGATTCACCAGTTTGTCGTCGGCTTCGGGTGATGGCACTTTGAGGAGGTTGGTGGCGGCCTTAACCTTTTTTCCTGACATCCCGTCGATCCTTGGTTTTCTTCGCTTCCATCGCGTCAACGAGTGCGTGTGCCAGGCTGTCCACATCGGTCGCGAGACTGAGTACATCCTCTTCGGAGGACGTGTATCCGGTGGTGAGTGTGCCGTGTGCTTTCTGCAGAGCTTGCTTTGCGTCCTGCAGGGACTTCCGGAAGATGCGCTCATCTCCTTGGCCAATGTCGTGGGCAACGCTCAAGGGCAGGCCGTCGCGGAGTGCCTTTACTCCCGCGTCTGTCAGCAGGATCGTGTCGAGCGTCTTGAGGTCAGGATTCTGTGAGCGAATCAGGGAATCGGTGTCGGAGCTCTCGCGGCCATAAAGCCAGAGCATCAAGTCGCCGAGGTTCTTGGTTTTGTTTGATGGGACAGGTTTGCGATCAGTGGTTCCCTTGCCGCGAAGGCCGAGGAAGTTGATGATCCCCGGATAGTCCATGCCCGTGTAGATGTAATTGAAGTGGAACTTGTTCTTTGCGATATCTGAACGCTTGAAGATCCTGGCCTCTTCTGCTTGCTCGACGATCATGAGGCCGCGATACCAGCGGAGCACGGTTGAGTTGTAGTCGCCGATCTGTTGCGCAATATCGCTGAGCGGGATGTCGTAATCGTTGTGGACGTGAGCGATGTACTGCGCCTTGGCGTAGGAGCCCCAAGTTGCGGGACCGTTGACGTGTTTGAACCCGAGATACCGCCACGATTCCTTCCGAGTGGTGACGATCACCGGCAGTGTTTGGAGTGATTTGGCGCGATCCTTGGTGATGGAAGGAAGCTTCGTCGCCTTGACTTTCTGCCGGAGCTCTCCGTCGACAAGAAGTTTGACGGCCGCAAAGCGGCGATTTCCCTCGATGACGACATACTTTCCCTTCGACATCGGTTCGACGAAGAGCGGTTCGTGATCGAAGTAGCCGCTGTAGGCGATAGACATCGCTACTTCTTCGACGGCCATCTCATCCCAGAGGGCCTTTACGAGATCGAATTGTTTCGCGGCACTGGTGATACCGAGCTCGGCGAGGCGAGGATTCTTGACATCCAACAGCAGGTCCGCGATTCCGACGCGCTGATACCCTCCGTTGGGCGCGGAGAGAGCCTGTTGTGGGAGTCCAGTAGCCTTCGTCATGAGTTCCTCAGCTTTCGTGGTCTTGGCATGGCAACCACCTTCCCCACTCGCTTATGTCTTGATCGCATCATGCTGCTTGAGCCAAGTAGAAAGAAGTGCCTCAACAAGATCACTCAATTCCATTTCCCTGCTCACCAGCCTAGTCTTCACGCCGAGATGCGTAGACTTGCGAACGTAGGTGGTAAATTTCATATATGAGGGATCAGTGCTCTTGGCTAACGGTCGGGAATTATCCGATTCGCGTTTGCGAGCGCTGCGACTCGGCTTCACGGATTTTGAAGGGGGTCGGGATTCGATCATTTGTCACTCTGTCATGAATCATCCGCAATCGGAGAGCGGCGACAAAGCTAAATGAATCGCGGCTCGAAGCTTAGCGTATCACGAACATTTAGATGGCTGGATGTTTGGATGGCTAAAAGGTTTAGAGAGCCAATAGTCGGCGCTTGGCAGTGTGGGATCATAGTATTTCAATTCGTCACTGGTAACCAGTGCACGTCGGAGTGATGGAGTTGGAGAGACTTGTTGAAGCGATTCACTCGCTAGCGCCTGAGGATCAGGAATCGGTGCGTGCGTTCGTGGAGTTTCTGAAGGGCAAGGCCCAGTCGTCGCCGTCACCGTTCCTATGCGCCGCCGATGAATTCATCGAGCAGCATCCGGAGTTGATACGCCACCTGGCCTAATGACGATATTGCTCTGCCGCTATTCGCCACCCGCCCTGGATGCCGGGTGGGCGAAGGAGAAGCTCTCCTGGCGCGGCAGGCCGGGTTCGAAGCAGCGGCGGCAGCGGGCTTCGTACATGCCGGCGGCGCCGACGACGATGAGGTTCTCGTTTTCCACGAGGCGCTGGGTGTGTTTGGCGAGGTTGCCGCAGCGCATGCAGATGGCGAGGGTTTTGGTGATCGATTCGGCGAGGCACAGCAGGTCGGGGATGGGGACAAAGGGGCGGCCCATGTAGTCGGTGTCGAGTCCGGCGATGAGGACCTGTTTACCGGAGTCGGCAAGTTGGGTGGCGATTTCGACGAGATCGGGACCGAGGAAGTTCGCCTCGTCGATACCGATGACCTGGGTGCGCCAGTCCATTTGGGTGAGGATTTCGCCGGGGTGGCTGATGGTGAGGCTGGGAAGGCGGGAATCGGCGTGGCTGACGATGTGGTCGTCGGAGAACCGGGTATCGATGGCAGGTTTGAAGACCTGCACGCGGCGGCGGGCGATCATGGCGCGGCGGAGGCGGCGGATGAGTTCCTCGCTCTTGCCGGAAAACATGGGACCGCAGATCACTTCTATCCAGCCGATGTGGCCGACGACAACGTCCATCCTGCATATGATTGCACGGAGGGGGGCGGCTGCCAAATCAGGAGCGCCGCGGTTGCGCCGGGGCGTTGCATGGAACCTGACATTAATCCTCCTCTTCCCCTTCTGACTCCGCTACTATCTCTAAAAGGAGCATCCGTATGAAACTCACCGCCGCCCTTCTCCTTGCAGCCTTCGCCCTGAGCGCGCAACCCACACCCAAAGCCGACGCCTGCGCCCCGCCGCCCGGCGCGGTGCCCCCTTCGCTCCCGGCGAAGATTCTCGAAGGCCAGGGACCGATTGAGTTCAAAATCACCACCGATAGCCCCGAAGCCCAAAAGTTCTTCAATCAGGGCGTCGCGCAAATGCATTCTTTCTGGGCCCGCGAAGCGGAACGCTCTTTCCTGCAAGCTGCCGCCTTCGACCCTTCCGCTCCGATGCCGCAGTGGGGAATCGCCATGGTGGCGGCAGGCGACTACCGGCCCGGCTTCCAACTCGACCTCGTGAATGGCGCGGATCCAGATGCCAAGCCACGCAAAGAACCGCCCAATGGTGGGGAAGCCCGCGCCGTCGCTGCCGCGAAGAAGGCCCTTGAGCTGTCCCTGGTTCCCGGCAAAGCCACCGAACTGGAGAAGCTGTACATCGCCACCACCTTCGCCCGCCGCGACATCACGCAGACTGATGCCAATCCCGGATACGTCGCCGCCTTGCGCAGGCTGATCGAAAAATATCCGCATGAAGTGGAGGCACGCTCCTACCTGGCGCTGCACATCATGAGCGGTTTCGAACTTCCCGACAAGACGCCGCGTGCCGGTTCCATGGAAGCAGCCGCACTGCTTCGCGCCCTGCTGGTGGAAGCCCCGCAACACCCCGGCGTGAACCACTACATCATCCACGGCTTTGAAGGCTCCACCTTCGCCAAGGACGCCTGGACCTCCTGCGACCGCTACGGCAAGCTCGCCTGGAACATCCCCCACGGTCTCCACATGCCGGGCCACATTTACGCCCAAACCGGGCGCTGGGAAGACGCCGCCAAAGCCTTTGCCGCTGCCGCCAAGAACGAAGTCTACTGGATGAACGAGGACTCGCTCTCCGGCAATGGGCATCACGGCCACAATGTCCATTTTCTGGCCACCTCGTACAGCTTTGAAGGCGAATATGACAAGGCTCTTGAAGCCGCCCGCAGCCTTCTGGCGTACAAGGAAACCCCGCGCGAAGCCAAGCAGGCCGACAACTACCGCACCGCTTATCGTCAGGGCTGGTTTGCCGTTCTCCGCACTCTGGTGCAGAACGAAAAGTGGGACCTCATTCTCGACGGGTCCACGCTTCCCGTTCACGATAAGCCGCGCGAGCGCGCCTGGTACGCCTGGGCTACCGCGCAAGCTCATTTGGCGAAGAAGGATATGGCCGCAGTGCAAACCGCCGAGCGCGAGATGCGCAAGGCGATTGAGGATCTCCGGCCGGTCTCCCGCCCCGCCGCGCTCGTGCCGGTCCGCGTCGCTCATGACGAACTCCGCGCCCAGATGAAGCTCGCCGCCGGTGACGTTGACGCCGGACTTCGCGATCTCGAAGCCGCCGCCAAGGCCGAGCGGTCTACCCGCTACAACGAGCCGCCCATGTACCCGCGTCCCGTACTCGAGGTTCTTGGAGCCCGCGCCCTCGAGCACAACCAGGCGCAACTGGCGGAGCGCGCCTTCCGCGAGGCCCTCGAACAATACCCCGAGGACGCACACGCCAAGCGCGGTCTCCGTGCGGCTCTTGTCAAACAGGGGCGGACCACAGACGCCGGAGGGTTTTGAACGTCCAACCCGCTTTGGGCATTGAGGTCCACGGTGCCGGTCCTGCCGGTTCCGTGGCTGCCATTGCCGCGCGACTCGCGGGCGCTGAAGTCGATCTATACGATCCATCGTCCTTCCCTCGCCAGCGGGTCTGCGGCGAATTTCTCTCACCCGACGCGTTTCCCATTCTCGAAGGCCTCGGCCTAGGGGAAGCGTTCGCCGCACTTCAACCCGCGCGCTATTCGGAGATGGTGCTTCGTTTTGGCCACCGCACGATCCGCTCGGCGCTGCCGGCAACGGCATACGGCATCAGCCGGCAGGCATTTGACCAGTTGCTTCTCGATCGCGCTCTCGCCCTTGGCGTCCGCCTTCATCGCGAACGTGGCCCGACGGTCTTCACGCGGCCTACTGTTGTCGCACATGGGAGGCAGACGGCCGTCAATACACCGCGCGGGCAGCGGCTGTTCGGGTTTAAGGCACACTTCAATGGGGTCACTACCGACCCACTGACCCTCTGTTTCCTGGGCCGAAGCTACGTGGGAATGAATATCGTGGAAAACGGCGATATCAATGTCTGTGGAATCGCCCCGGAAGGTGCTCTTCATAGCCATTCCTTCGATGTGGACTCGTATCTTGACGCCCTTCCCGTGATCCGCCCCCTCCTCCGGCCGCTCACCCGAACCACGCCGTGGCTCACAACCGGCCCGCTTGTCTATGACCAGAGGTTCCAGATGGTGGATCAGTACCAGTACCCCGCAGGCGATACCCTCAGTTTTGTCGACCCCTTTACGGGCAGTGGACTGCTTTGCGCGTTGTTAACAGGAGACTTAGCCGGAAGGGCCGCAGGCGGCGCGATTTCCCCCCTCCGGTACCTACAGATGTGCCAGAAGTCGCTGCGCCGACCGTTTTTGGCGGCCTCGCTTTTTCGTTCGGTCCTGAGAACACCCCTGGCCGGGATACTGGCCACATTGGTTCCAGCCGCTTGGATGGTTCCGGCCACACGTCCAGCCTTACTATCTAAATCATTCAAAATGTAAGGGGATTTCTAAAAGTCAAAACCGGCGGATACTCGGAGGAAGATACCCGCCGGTCGGCTCACTTACCTGGGCGAGGCAAGTGGACCAACTGATGATGGGAAGTTCGGAGGGCCTTCCCACAACACCAGTACGTCTAGAGAGACGTGGTCTATAGCTTATACGTTACCACGGGTTTTTCGCCCGTCATAGTACTATTTTTACTTCAGTAGCAGAAAGCTGTAATAGGCCATTAACGAAATCGTCGCTAGAGCTGCAGCCCATAACCCTATTGTTTGCCACGTCGGAGGGCGAACTTCGGCCGGAAGCAACCGGTACCTCAGAAAAAGCGCGCCGACGGCGATGACGGGGAGCATGGAGGCTTGGGCGACTCCTCCCGCCTTCACCATCGCCACCGGAGACTGTACCAAAAGGTACAGTCCGGCTGAAACCGTCGTCAGAATCCAGACGAACCGGCGGCGGTATCGGATGCGCGCCTCATAGTCGTCGGCTTTGAACTTGCCCAAGAGCCGGCACATATCGGCCGCTACTCGCGATTCGGCCGCCGTGGCTGCAAAAATTGTCCCGTACAACGTCGCAATCGCCCCGATATAGAACAACCCGACGGACCAGCCACCCAGAGTTTGGGTGTACATATTCGACAGGACCGGAATCATGTCGGAGGAGGCCGGAACGAGCCCCCGCGAGTGCAACACGCCCGCGCCCAGTAGGTAAAAGGCAATGGTTGCAATAGTATAGATGCACATTGAGGCGAGGATATCCATGTTCATGACACGGATCCAACCGAATGCCCGATCCCGCCATCCGGCGCTGCCGTCGCGCTTACCCACCTTCCGTGCGTAGCCTTTTTCGACGCACCAATAGGGATACATGAACAGCTCGCTGGCCCCGACGCCCGTGATGCCAAAAACCGCCACGGCCGAGGTCAGTCCGCCGGGCGGCAGCTTGAATTCAAAGCCTTCTTTTAGATTTTCCCAGTGAAAGTCCGGACTGCGCAGCAGAATCAAGGCGCACAGGAAGGTCAACATGGTGAACAGGCCCACTTTGATCGTGGCCAGCCCTTCAATCCGCTCGTACCCGCCGCCGAGCAGGAGCAGTAGCGTCACGGCGAGAAGCAAAATCACGAACACGTTCACGGGAACGCCAGGGATGAGCAAATGCAAAGTCTGGGCCACGCCGCCAAACATCGCTCCAATCTGAAAGCGTATCGCCGTGACCATCGCCGCCCAGGCCCAAACGACCCAATTCACACCCAGCTTCGGCCCCGGTATTTCGTTGAATCCCGCCAGTCCGGTTTGACCGCTGGCGATGGAGTAGCGCCCGATTTCGGCCTGAATAGCCGGCTTCACTAAGCAGCTCAGCAGGATGACCCATAGGCAGACATAGCCGACCTCTGCCCCGAGGGTGGTGGTAGCGATCAACTCGCCCGATCCTACGATGGACGCCGCCAGGATCATGCCCGGCCCAATCCGCTTCAGGGTGGGCAAAAAACCAACCGGCGGCTGTTCGATGTCGCGCGGATCGAGCGCGTACAAATCTTTATGATGTTCGGTAGCGGCCGATCCCTGAGCAGTTCCAGACACTCGTGCTAAGGTACCAGATCACCGAGTGGACCTCCTGCTGTATTCATAGACCGTTGCGGGTGACGATTGCACGGGCCGTGCAACCGATTGCGCCGGACCGCGGCGAATCGAGCGCGCGCGTTTTCGGGCGCTTCATTTCGGACGCATCCGGGATGTTTCCGCCCCATCGAGGTAAGCTGAACTCTTATGGCCCTGATTGATCGTGTGCAAAAAGATATGGTGGAGGCCATGAAGGCCAAGGATGAACTGAGGCTCGGCGCGGTCCGCTTCATCAAGTCCGGCCTGATGAAGTACAAAGCCGACAACATGAAGGAAGCCGATGAGCAGGCCGAAATGCAGCTGCTCAATATGATGTTGAAGCAGCGCCGCGAATCGGTGGATGTGTTCCGCAAGAACGGGCGCGAGGAGCTTGCCGCCAAGGAAGAAGCCGAAATCGCCGTCATCGAAACCTACATGCCGGCGATGGCGAGCGAAGCGGATATCGACGCGGCCATCGCCGATGCCATTACCGAGACGGGTGTCACCACACAAAAACAGATGGGCGTGGTGATGAAGGCGGCGCAGGCCAAACTCAGCGGCAAACGCGTGGACGGCAAAGCGCTCAGTGAAAAGGTTCGCGGGAAGCTTAGCTAAGCCATGCCCATTCGTTCCAATTTCCGGTAGAGGGTTTTGCGTTCGATGCCCAGAATGCGCGAGGCCCGGCTCTTATTCCCGTTGGTCGCCGCCATTACGCGGCGAATCTGCTCGGACTCGGCATCGGCCAGTGTCTCGCTGGCGTTGTCGCGCGGCTCGGTGGCCGAGATCGCATCGCCCACGGCTTCATCGTCGATGCGGCCGCCCGGCGCGAGTATGACCAGCCGCTCCATCATGTGCTGGAGTTGGCGCACGTTGCCGGGCCAAGTGTAGGCCTGCATGGTCTGCACGCCGCTCTCGGTTACTCGCGACGAGAGACCGTAGCGCTCGTTGTACTTGCGCAGGAAGAAATGAACCAGGAGCGGAATGTCGCCTGCCCGTTCGCGCAGAGGCGGCAGGCGGAGGGGGATCGCGTTCAGACGGTAGTAAAGGTCTTCGCGGAACTTCTTCTCCTCGACCATTTTCGAGATGTCGCGATTGGTGGCCGAGATTACCCGTACGTCGACTTCGTGGACGCGCGAACTGCCAAGTGGACGCACCGTTCGCTCCTGCAGAAAACGCAGAAGCTTCGTTTGAAATCCGAGATCCACTTCGCCGATCTCATCGAGAAACACGGTGCCGTGATTGGCCGCTTCGAACACGCCCGTGCGGTCGCGGTCGGCGCCGGTGTAGGCACCACGCATGGCGCCGAAGAGTTCGCTTTCCAATAGTGACGGGGCGATGGAGGCGCAATCCACGGGCTGGAACGGGGCGCTGGCGCGGCGGCTATGGCGGTGGAGCATGCGCGCGATCATTTCCTTGCCCGTACCTGTTTCGCCTTCGATGAGCACGGTGGCATCGGTTGGCGCGACGCGCGAAATGGTCTTGTACAGATCGACCATCGCCATGGAACTGCCGATCATGTCCGACTCGGGGAGATCGTCGATCTTCGTGTCGATATCGTCGGCCTCGGGCTGGAAGGTCGCCTCGGCGCGCTTCAGCGTTTCCAGCATGTGGTCGAGCTTGAACGGCTTGGCGATGTAGTCGAAGGCGCCGCCCTCGGTGGCTTTCATCACCGTTTCCATCGATCCGCGGCCGGTCATCAGAATTACGGCGCAGTTCGGGTTGGCGCGGCGCGCGGCGGCCAGCACGTCGAGGCCGGTCCGCTCGTCCAAATAGATATCGGACAAAACAATCGGATAGGGCTGCGTGTCCAGGCGCAGTAACGCCTCGTGAGTCGTAGAGACGGCATCCACCTGGTAGCCTTCCAACTCAAGAAACGTAACGATCGTGTTGCGGACGCTCGAGTCGTCCTCTACCAGCAAAAGCGAATTCAAACTTACCTCAAGGTCGCGCCCGGTGAGCCGCGATCATCCGTGGGCATCACGATGGTGAAGCAGGAGCCGGCGCCGGGAGAGCTCTGTACTTCTATTCTGCCACCATGGTGGGTGACAATTTGCTCAACTATGGAAAGACCGATGCCGGTGCCTATTTCGCCACTCATCTCCGCTTTTTTTGTTCGATAAAACTTAGTAAAGATTTTCTTTACTTCTTTCTCGTCCATTCCGATGCCCTGATCGCAGACGCTCAGCCGCAGCAGGCCCTGGCGCACCTCGGCCCGGACGGCCACGCGCGTCTCCGCAGGCGAATACTTTACGGCGTTGGTCAGTAAGTTGTATACCGCGTACTCCATCAACTCGCGGTCGCCCAATACAGTGCACTCCACCTCGGCTTCGAGGTCCATCGCCATGCGTTTGCGCTCGGCCAGGGGCGTTGCGCGCTCGAGTGACAGGCGCACGACCTCTCCCATTGCGAAGGGCTCGCGCGCCAATTCCATTTCGCCTTCGCTGAGCCGCTCCACGTCGAGAAAGGTTTGAATCATTCGCCCGAGGCGCTGCGATTCGGTATGGATCATCTGCGCCATCTGGGTGCGTTTCTCGTCGGTCAGTTTGTAGCGTCCCATCAGTTCGCTCGAGCCCTGAATGGCTGTCAGTGGCGAGCGCATTTCGTGGGCGACGAAGTGGATGGCCTGCTGGTAGCGCGAGCGGTCCGCTTCCGCCTTTCGCAACTGCCGCCGGGTGGTGAAGTATTGGAACGAGGCTGACGCGGCCGTGCCCAGCCAGACGGCCACAAGCGGCGCGGTGTAGGGAAAGACGATGCCGGCGCGGAAGGAGATGAGCGTCATCAGATGCGCAAGCAGGAGCAGACAAGCCGCCGCGACATAGGCTGTCCAGCCGCTGAGGAAATAGAAGATGGCGCCGGCTCCCAGCGTGAGCACGAGCGACAGGCCGACGGTTTCCAGGTTGCCCGCCGGGCGCAGAAAGGCCCGCTGGGCCAGCGTCTCAAAGGCGTTTGCGTTGATGGCCACGCCGACCATCGTTTGCCCGAAACTGAGCGGCGTCGAATGCCGGTCCTGCGCCGCGCTTTGCGCCGTCAATCCGACGAAGACGGCCTTGTGCCGGAATGGCGCGCAATTCTTGTTGCCGGCGAAATCGGCGAACGAGACTTCGGGCACCGGCGTTTCATTGGGCCGGAAACGCACCAGCAGCGGACGGGCCGCCTCACGCGGTGACGGCAGTCGCACGCCATCGAAGGTCAGACCATCAGGGTCCTCTTCCATCACCACTTTTGGATACATGCCGCGAAAGGATTCGAGGGCCAGCGCCCAGTGCCGTTCATGCCCGGCGACCTTTTCGAGCGAGATCTGCCTGACCACGTTGTCGTAGGGATCGGGATCGGAATGCACGTGTCCGACGGCGTTGCGCGGAAAGCGCGGGATCGGGTTTTCCCATCCGGTGCTGGTGAGGTTCGAGGCGAGCACCACGTATTTAAGCTTGCCGAGCGAGCGCGCCAGCCGATCGTTGCTTGCCTGGTCGGCCGTTTCATCGGCCAGCACGATATCGAGGGCCACGACGTCCGGTTCGCAGGCGCTGAGGCGGTCCAGTCCATCGGCGAGGATGCTGCGCAGCCCTGCGAGACCGCCGCCCTGGCGGAGCGTGCGCTCGTCGATGCCATAGATGACCGATGCGGCAGGCGGCTGCGCGCCCTGATTGAGCCGGAATAGGAAGTCGTAGACATCGGTGTCGAATTGCGCGGCGAGCGTGGTCCATCCAGCCAGCACGGCGAACGCAAACACGCCGGACAGAAGCGCTGCGTAGAGCAATCGCGGCGTGCGGCGCATGATTAGTGGTGCGGCTTCGGGCGCGCCGCCATCGCCTTTTCGATCGCCGCGGGCTCGCGCGGGAGGTCCGCCGTCATGTTGCGCGCGCCGTCTTTGGTGATGACGATCATGTCTTCGATGCGGATTCCGATGCCTTCCTCGGGAATGTAGAGGCCCGGTTCGATGGTGAGGATCATTCCAGGCTCGAGCGGAATCTGGCGGTCCAGCGGATCGTGCACTTCCAGGCCGACGCCATGTCCGAGGAAATGCGTGAGGTAGTTGTCCAGCGTCTTGCCGCCCTTAGCCGATCCTGCCTGCCGCAGGTGCTCGCGGGTGATGTCGTTCAACCGATTGAACGTGACGCCGGGTTTGGCCGCCGCAATGGCCGCGTCGGCCGCGCCCAGCACGGCGTTGTACACCTCGCGCTGACGGGCCGTGAATTTTCCACTGACCGGGACGGTGCGGCTGATGTCGGCGGCGTACATCGCGCACTCGGCGCCCACGTCCATCAACAGCAATTCGCCGCCATCCATGCGCCGCTTGTTCTCGTTGTAGTGGAGGATGATCGACTTGGGTCCGCTGGCCACGATCGGAGGATAGGCATGGCGCTCGCATCCGGCTTCGAAATAGACGTTGCCCATGGTGGCCGCCACCTGGTATTCGTGGAGCCCCGGCGCGATGCGCTGCCAGGCTGCTTTATGGGCCTCAACCGATACATCCACGGCGTGCTGCACGCGGGCGATCTCGGCCTTCGACTTCACCATGCGCAGCTGCTCAATCTTCTCCTTGGCCGCAGTCAACTCATGCGCGCCGGCCTTTTCCAGCTCCGCTTGAATTGCATTCAATTCCGCCATCGGTGCGACGCGGTCGAAGCCTGTCCGATCGGCGATGCCGTCATCCGTGGCGCTTCCTTTCTTGCCGGTGTAGCGCTCGCGCGTCGGGTTTGCTTCGGGAAGCAGCAGGACGTCGAGCTTCGGACCGATGATGAGGGCCGCGCCCGGCTCCATCCAGCCGCTCAGGTAAAAGAAGTTGGGATCCTGCACGAAGCCGCCGCGTAGATTGCCCTTCTCCTCTTCCGTGTTTCCCATGACAACGACAAAGGAATCGGGATACTTCTTGCGCAAGGCCTCGCGCCGCGCGTGGCAATCGTTGGCCTCGCCGCCGCTGCAAATGAGGGCGATGGAGAGCGGTAGAAGCAGTCGGGCAGCGTGCCGGAGCATTCGTAACAAGTATAGTAAGCGTAGTGATCGCACTTTGGTTCGTCGTTGCGCTCGCGGTCGCCTTGGCTCTGCTTTCGTTGCGCGGCGATGGGGAGAAAGCGCTATTTTGGCGGAGCGCGCCGCCGCCGCTCGATGCGCCCGTGCCGGTGTCGTTGATCGTTCCAGTCAAAGGGTTTGACGAAGGCCTGCGCGAGAATCTTGCGGCTCTGGCCGCGCAGGATTATCCCGATTTTGAGTTGATTGTCTGCGCGCGCGCCGCGGAGGATGTGCCCGCGGGCGTTCTGCCAGCGTCGGCCCGGCTGGTGATTGCGACTACGAAGCTTTCCAACACCAGCGAGAAAATCGAGAACTTGTTGGCCGCTGTGGACGCCGCGCGGCCCTCAAGCGCGGTGTTCGCGTTCGCCGATTCAGACGCGCGTCCGCTGCCGCATTGGTTGCGCTCACTGGTGTCGACGGCGATGCAACCAGGCGTGGGCGTCGCCTCCGGCTACCGCTGGTACGTGCCCACGGCGGGCGGCTTTTGGAGCCACGTGCGCTCGGCGTGGAACTCAGTGATCGCGGGCGGCTACGGCCCCGGACAGAACGCTTTTTGTTGGGGCGGGGCGATGGCGCTTCGACGCGAGGTGTTCGAGGGGCTTGCGATCCGCCCAGCATGGACCGGACAGGTGAGCGACGATTATGTCCTCTCGGCGAAAGTGCGAGAGGCGGGACTGCGCATCGCCTTCGTGCCGGGTGCGCTGACTCCCGCGCGCGATCACACGGCCGGGGGTGAGTTTCTGGCCTGGTCCGCGCGGCAGTTGCTGCTCACGCGAGTGTACCGGCCGGGGCTATGGCGCCTGGCGCTGTTCGCGCACCTTGTTTATTGCGGGTCGATGGTTGCCGCCTTGGTGCTTGCGTTCAACGGCCAGTTGTGGGCGCTGGCGGCGCTGGCGGTTCAATTGACCGTCGGCATGATGAAGGCGGCGCGGCGATGCATGTGGGCGTCCGTGGCGCTTCACGAAGCGGCGGGCCTGCCGTTGTTCCACGCGGCGATTGCGCCGCTGGTCACCTGGGTGTGGTTGTACTCGATCGTCGCTTCAGCGGCTGGCGATGTTCTGGAGTGGCGCGGTGTTCGTTACCGGCTTTCGCGGCATGGGTGCGAACGCCTAGGCTGACGTGGGCGCCGAAACCATGACATTCACGGGGCGTCTTGGCCACTGCAAATCGGAATGTCGCGCCTCATAGCCGCTTGAGGTCGGTTCGCCCGGCTGAAGGCGCAAAGCGTCCGGGAATCGCGGAGGGCGCGGTGTGAAGCGTTTCCGATGAGGTGTACTGTGCCGGGATGGTGTCGGCAGGAGCCGTCAAGGGCCACGCGAAGCGCGGGTTTGTGCCCGCTTCGCGTTACACTCGGAGTTTTGAGGAGGTTCTCTTGAGCAGACCGGAATATTTGGCACAACGGCAAGGCGACAGCGTGCGCACGCAGATGCACTATGCACGCAAAGGCGTGATCACGGCGGAGATGGAGTACGTCGCCCAGCGCGAGCAATTGCCCGTCGAAACCGTTCGCGATGAGGTCGCTCGCGGCCGCATGATCATTCCGGCCAATTGGAACCACGCCTCGCTCGAACCGATGGCCATCGGCGTCGCCTCCAAATGCAAGATCAACGCCAACATCGGGAACTCGGCCACGACTTCGAATATCGAAGGTGAGCTGGAGAAGTTGCGCTATTCGGTGAAATATGGCGCCGACACCGTGATGGACCTTTCGACGGGCGGCAACATACCGGAGATCCGGCAGGCGATTATCAATCACTCGCCGGTGCCGATCGGCACCGTGCCGATTTATGAAGCACTGACGCGCGTGCGCCGTGTCGAGGACCTCACGCCGCAGGTGATGCTCGAGGTTATCGAAGAACAGGCCGAGCAGGGCGTCGATTACATGACGATCCATGCCGGCGTGCTGATTCAATATGTCCCGCTGGCGGCGCGGCGCGTGACCGGCATTGTGTCGCGCGGCGGTTCGATTCTTGCCGAGTGGATGGTGAAGAACCACAAGCAGAACTTCCTTTATGAGCACTATCGCGATATTTGCAAGATCTTCCAGAAGCATGATGTCAGCTTTTCCCTGGGCGATGGCCTGCGTCCCGGTTCGCTGGCCGATGCGAGCGACGAAGCGCAGTTCGCCGAGTTGAAGACGCTGGGCGAGTTGACGCGCATCGCCTGGGAGTATGACGTTCAGGTGATGATCGAAGGCCCTGGGCATATCCCGATGGACCAGATTCAATTGCAGGTGGAGAAGGAGAAGGAGCTTTGCTATGAGGCGCCCTTCTACACGCTGGGGCCGTTGGTGACGGACTTCGCTCCGGGCTACGATCACATCACCTCGGCGATTGGCGCGGCAATGATCGGCTGGTATGGCGCGTCGATGCTCTGCTATGTGACGCCGAAGGAGCACCTGGGCCTTCCTAATAAGGAAGACGTGAAGCAGGGCATCATTGCCTACAAAATCGCCGCTCACGCCGCCGATATTGCGCGCCATCGTCCGGGCGCGCGCGACCGCGATGACGAACTGTCCCGCGCACGCTACCGGTTCGATTGGAAGAAGCAGTTTGAGCTTTCGCTCGATCCTGAGACCGCACAGGCCTATCACGATGAGACGCTTCCCGAGGAAGGCTTCAAGGATGCGCACTTCTGCTCCATGTGCGGGCCGAAGTTCTGCTCCATGAACATCAGCGCGAAAGTGGAAGAGTTCACCGCCGACGACGCGAAGGCCATTCTGGAAGGTGCGCCGGCGAATGGCGCGGTGAAGCCCGAGCTGGTGAACATTCAGGGAGACTGATGGGCGCGTTGCGCAGGCTTGCCATCGCCTGTCTGTCCGGCGCGAGCTTGTTGGCCGCGGCCAGTCCACTGGTAGTTTTGCGTGAGGCGGCGGAGCACGAACCGTCCGCAATCGTGCAGGCGGCGGCCGAGGCTCCGGACGAAGCGGTGGCCATCATGAGCCGCGGTTCGCGGGCGATTGAGCAGGCCATCGAAAGCAGCGGCAACGCACCGTTGCGCGTTCTGCCGGCGCTTGCGCACGACCGCTGCGTTCCCGAATCGGTCTGTTCCTCGGCAGGGGTGTTCTACCGGCAGATTGCCGCGGGCACGATGACGAGCGAACAGGCCAAGCGCATTGCATCGAACCGCGCGGACTACTTCCATCATCTG
>JBDTVQ010000112.1:0-16842 GCA_040007195.1 Acidobacteriota bacterium
GTTCGGGGTCGTGGTTGCGAAACGTGCCCATTTCCGTGAAATCGCGCCAGTTCATGTGATCTTCGTAGTCGTCCCAGAGGATGATCAGGCTGGCCGACATGCCCACGAGCGCGCCCGACGCTTCCTCGTATGCCACGAACTGGCCTTCCGGAAAGATCACCAGATGCGATTCCAATTGAGACGGCGACCACGGCTCGCTGGCCGGATAGACGCGTTTGCACATGGCAATAATGCCCGGAATGTCGGACGCCATGGTGTTGCGGACCGCAAGCGTTGGGGAAGCCCCGGAGATCATAGAGAAACGATTTCCATCCGGGAAGCGACGTCCGCGGAGTGTTCGCTGTCCCGCAATGGGAGTACGGAACCGGTCTCGCGGCTCTCGGCAATCAGTTTCAAGTTGAGCTCCCCGATCACCATCATTTCCTGATTGGCGTTGCCTTCGGCGAGGATACCATCGCGCGAGAAGGGGAAATCACTGGGCGTGAGGATTGAAGCCTGGCCGTAGTTCAGCGACACGGCGGGAACCATCGGAATGGAGCCG
This sequence comes from Acidobacteriota bacterium, assembly GCA_040007195.1. GTDB lineage: Bacteria > Acidobacteriota > Terriglobia > Bryobacterales > Bryobacteraceae > JAFLBB01. The sequence goes on from JBDTVQ010000112.1 coordinate 542, forward strand.
ACGGTGCCGGAATGGATGACGTACATTTGGTTTTCTATGGCGCGGGCGTGGGCACAGTAGCGGACGCGATAGAAGCCCTGCCGGTCATCGGTGCACGAGGGAACGATGAGTATATTCGCCCCGGCGCGGGCGGCCACCCGGGCCACTTCGGGAAACTCGACGTCGTAACAGATCGTGATGGCCACGCGGCCAAAATCTGTTTCAAACACACGCAGGCTCCGGCGGGGCGAGACAAACCATTCCTCGCGCTCGAAGCGGGTCATGTGGAGCTTTCCCTGGACGCCGTGCGAGCCCGAGGGAGAGAAGAAGTACGAATCGTTGTATAGGCAGTCGTCGCCGTTCTCGATGACGGGAATGGTTCCGGCGCAGATGTACAGGGAGTGCTTATGCGCAAGCCCGCTCATGAGTTCGACAAAGTTATCGCGGTTGCCCGCCAGCCCCCGGACCTGCTCGCGGATAGGGCGGCGGATGTCACCGAGCGTCAGCAACTGAATGGTGAAGTACTCGGGGAAGACGACCAGGCGGCACTTATAGTCGGCTGCAGTTTCCACCAGGGCGATCACCTGATCGCGAAATCCATCGAAGTGGGCGACTGGGCGTATGAAGTATTGGAGCGACGCTACGCGGATGCGGTCAAAGGGATTCTTCATTACGTGACTATTTTGAGGCTGGACGTGCTGCCGAAACCGGCGGCGGGGCTTCTTCGATCTGTTTCCGGTTAAGCGAAAAGCGGACTAGCTTCTCTCGCCAGGAGATTTCCGACACTTGCTTCCGCTCCAGGCCGACCATCTTATGCGGCCACCATTCGCCGAGAGCGACGCGCAGGCATCGGATCTCCCAGTTCGCGTCGTCGACAAAGAAGTCTTCGACAAATCCGGCAAAGCCGTCGGTGGTCCAGGCGCGGTAGGTGGTGAGTTCGCGAAAGCTGCGCAGATGCGGATCGCCCTGAGCGGTTCGATCAATGGTGGAGGTGACGGCTTGGGGCGGCGGCGTAAGGACGTATGGCTCCATGGTCCAGTACGCCGGCCACCCGTAGTAGCTCTGCATTTCGATCTCGTGCTGGCGCGATACGGGGGCGTCGGTGTCGATCTTCGGGCTGCGCAGCACCTGTTCCTTCGTGAGCGGGACACAGAACTTGCGGTGCTCCCAGCCCGATTGCGTCACGATCGAGGCGGCAACCAGGACCCTTTTGCGCTGGAACCAGCGGCCGGTTTCGACCACAAGGTAGCGGACAGTCCAGGTGTCGTCATCGAAATAGAAGTCGTGCACCTTGCCCAGGTCGCCATCTTGTTCGTGGAGGGCGAACCCGAGCAAGCTATCGAGTGACCAAAGCATATTCGCATCCATTCTATTGCGCCTTGTGCTTGGCCGGGGTGGCCGTGGATCAGGCAGTCGCGGCCATGGGGAGTTCCTGGTCCACCAGAACCGGGACGGCGCGCACCTTCGCTTCGGCCAGATAGGGAATTTTGATGTCTAGGACTCCGTGGTGAAGGTTGGCCTTCATCTTTGAGGTGTTCAAGCCATCGGGTAATTCGATGACGCGCTCGAAGCGTCCATAAGGGAGCGCGAAAGCCACCGCGCCCTCTTCGCCGAAGTCAGCGGGTGCCGGCCGTTCGCCGCGCAGGATGAGCATGCTGCCTTGGACCTGCAGCGAGAAGTTCTTCTCGCCAATCGCCGGCATAGTGATGCGAAGGTTCAGAGCATCCTTGCTCCAGCCCCTGCCCACGGATAGAGAAAATGAGGAGTCCACGGTATCGTGGCGGCGGTTCCAGGTGAGAAATGGGTCGAATGGCCGAAAGCCATCGTCCAGGCGGCTGAGTAATTCCGCCATTGGGAAGAGATCGTTGTCGAATCTACGTAAATTGTTCATCGTCTAAATTGGTGTCCTTTGCTTTGTTTGGATTTATGTAGCGCGGTATGGATTAACCATATTTTATCGGTAGCTGTTCTGCGGTTAACCCATTCCGCCACTACATCTTAAGTGTAGCACCACAATGTAGTGGTTGTCAATTGACTGAACGGACAGTTCGACAGCCGCAGCGGAGGGACAGACGCGAGTGCCGCACCCGTATCCAAATAAAAGGAGGGCCCGGAGGATGGTGTCCGGGGCTTGGGATGAAGGGTTGGGCGTGACATGGGGAGACGTCACGCCCGCTTGTGTGCGCCAGGGTGGGTGGAGGCTCACACAAGAGCTTGTTAGCGCCGCTAGAAGGAGAAGCGGAGCGAAAGTTCGATGCGCCGATTGGGACCGGCGCCGCCGCCGCCGCCGGGACCGAAGCCGCCTGCCGTCTGGGTTGAGGTTCCGAAGAAGGCGGACGTCAGGTTGCCGTTCGGCGTCGCGAGGTTCACATTATTGAGGACGTTGCGCGCCTGAATCGAGAGCGACAGCGTGTACTTCTTGCGGGCATTCCCGCCGCCGCCGAACATGCCGCCGGGACCGCCGGGGCCGCCGCGGAATCCGCGATCACCACCGCCGCCGCGTGGACCACCGCCACCGCCCGGACCGCCTCGCATCATGGGGCCGCCCATTCCCATATCACCGCCCGGACCGCCGGCGGCCCCTTCGGAGTCGCCTCCGAAGCTCCAGGCCTTGCCGAGCCTCAGGTTGAGCGTGAACTGGCCGGGGCCGCGCGCATAGTTGCGCGGAATGAGCGTAGAGTTCGGCCCCGTTACTGTCTGGAAGTTGCCGAAGGGGGTTTGGACCACGCCGGATGCGTTTAGATCGGTCGCAAAGGCCGGACGGTCGAGGAAGAGAGAGTCGCCGTTGGTGTCGCGGCCGGTAATGATGTTGAAGGGCGCGCCGGTGGAGGCCATCAGGAAGGGGTTGAGCGAAATGCCCCACTTGGCGTTGATTGAACCGCCCATCACCATACGATGGCGGGTGTCCATGCGCGACGGACCCCACTCGGAGTGCAGGTTATAGGGGTCGGCGGGAGAACTGCCGGCACCGTCCGTATCGCTGCGCGCGTAGTTCAGCATGTAGAACCCGAAGAGGCTCACGTGGCGGCTGAAGCGCGTGTTGAAGTTGGTCATCACCTGGTGCTGGCGGCTGAAGCCGGTGGATTCATTCAGGAAAATGTTGCCGATGTTGCCGTAGGGGCGAGTGCCGTCGAGCGCGGGCGTGTTAATGTTGCGCGAGCGCAGCATATTCACGCCCCGGGTGAAGATGTAGTTCACAGCCATGGTGGTGCTCTTGGGAAGCTGCCGTTCGATGCCGGCCGAGGTTTGAATCACATAGGCCGATTTGAGGTCGCTCGACAACTGGCGGATGGTGGCGACGTTGGCAAAGGGCGCCAGTTGATCGGTAGTCGGAGTATTGGGGTAGAAGTCGGGATTCGGCACGATGTAGTTCACCTGGTTCACGCCGTTGAAGCGCCGTGAGTTGAGGGTGAGTGAATCGTCGACGCGGTCGTAGAAGACGCCGCCGCCGAGGCGGAGCACGGTCTTCGTGGCTTTGCCGTTACGTCCGTCCAGGGCGTAGGCAACACCGATGCGCGGCGCGAAATTGTTGTGGTTGCTTATGTTGGTCTGGTCTTCCCAACGCAGGCCGGCGCTGACGGTGGTGCGCGCGGAGGCGCGCCAGTCCCAGGTGCCGAACAGGCCCGTGTCCCACTGGCGGACGCCCGCTTGCGGGTTGCCGCCGTTGATGGTGAGCTGGCTGGCCCCGCCGCCGAGCAGGCGAATCTGCGCAGGCGTATAGCCCAACCCTTGGAAGTAGAGCGTGCGGCGGTAGCGCTCGATGGAGGTGATCTCCATGAGTCCGGCGCCGGCGATCGGGTTGTTGCTGGCGTCAAGCACGGGAGCAATGCCGCCCGCGAAGGAGTATGTGCCGCCGAAGTTGTTGGGCGAGATGTCGTCGAGCGAAGAGCCGCGCACGCGGCCGCCGAACTTGAACGAGTGCTTACCCATGATGTAGCTGACGGCGTCGCTGAACTCATATCGGTTCGAGCGCTGATCGGCGAGTCCGGTTTGCGCCCCGCCGCCATTGAAGGCGTCCAATACGTTTTCAGCGGGTATTGAGTTGTCGCCGAACTGGCGCAGGGTGGAGCGGTTGAACTGGAAGCGGAATTCGTTGATCGAACGGGCATTCAACACGGCCGTTTCGGTGAGTTGAATCGAGTGGGCACGGTCGCGCGTGTCATAACCGCGGGTGGGCAGGGCGAAGTCGCCTACGCCGCGATTGTCCGAGCTCATCGGCGAATAGGAGTAGCGCAGAATGAGCGTGTTCTTGTCGTTCAAGGCGTAGTCGAGGCGCGGTGAGATGGAGTAGCGCGTCTGGGGCGTCACCACGGCCTGTTGGAACGGGGTGGGCATCAGTTCCGCGTTGAGGATGGTGGCATTGACGACGGCGTTTTCGTCGACGTTGCGGGCTTCGATATCGAGTCCGAAAGAGGACTTTTTGTTGATCGGGCCTGAGATGCGGCCACCGTACATCAACGTCCGGTAGGGCGGCTTGTTGTCGGCGAACGGATTGCGGGAGTTGAACACGCGGTCGCCAAAGTTGAAGAAGACATCGCCGCGAAACTTGTCGGTGCCCGGCTTGGTGAGAATCTCGATGCGGCCGAAGCCGACGCGGTCAAACTCGGCGGAGTAGGGGTTGCGGTTGATGCGGATTTCACGAATGGACGACTTGGCGGGCATCTTGCCGCCGGTGAAGCCGTCAATGTAGATCTGGCCTCCATTGGGACCGGCGCCGGGTCCCGCGAGGGCCTGCAGTTCGTCGGAGAGCGTGTCGGGATCGTCGGAGAAGCTCTTCAGGTCCTCTTCCTTGATCGTGATGGCGCCTGCGTTGTCGAGCGGATCGGTGGTGACACCTTGCACGGCGTCCTGCACATCGACCTTCTCCGCCTGCGTGGCGATGGTGAGCTGCACGTTGAAGCTGAGCATCTGGTTGATCTCGAGCGCTTCGACGGCGTAAGGGGTGAAGCCCTTCATCTGCACGACCAGCGTGTAGTTGCCGGGGCGCGTGACGCGCAGTTCGTAGTTGCCGTTGTCATTGGTGACGGTGCGCTGTTCGCGGCCGTTGGCGTCGCGGAGCCGGACGTCGGCCTTGGGGACGAACGCGCCGGAGGGATCGGTCACCAGGCCGCGAATTCCGGCGGTTTGCGCCGAGGCGAGTTGGAGAGAGAGAGCTAGGGCGAAGAGGATATATTTCATGACAGATTTGTGATCGATGTTGGGTTGCTGTTAGGGCATCATGCCGATGCCAAGTCCGCCGAGGCCGCCGCCTTCGCCGCCCATTCCTCCTCCCATGCCACCGGCGCCGCCGATGCTGGGACCGCTGCCGGACCGCATCTGGGCGGCCTGTTGTTGAGAGGCAAGCATGTCGAGGATGGGTTGCGCGCCGGCCAGGAGCGTAATGGCGGTGAAGTCGTCCTGTTTAGCGCCGAGAGTGCTGGCGACGATCACGGTGTCGCCTGCTTTGAGAGAACTGAAGTCAGCCACGGGCATGCGGTCGAGCATGTTGGCAATGTCTGGAGGTCCACCGCCGCGAAATCCGCCGGGACCACCTGGGCCGCCGGGTCCTCGCATTCCAGGTCCACCGGGGCCAGGTCCACCGGGACCGCCCGCGCCAGGGCCACCAGGGCCTCCTTGTCCAGCCGGGCCACCAGGGCCTCCTTGTCCAGCCGGGCCACCAGGACCGGGTTGTCCGGCGGGGCCACGCGGAGCACCCACGCCGCCGGGACCACCGGGTCCACCACCAGCCGCCATACCACCGGGCCGTCCGCCCATGGCACCCATTCGGGCCATCATCATGCCCATCTGCTCGGGCAGGACTTTCAACGTGGAGTCGGGCGTGGCGTGGACGGTAACGACCTTCTTGCTGTCGATTTCTTTCATCTGCAGCGTCTTGGCGGCAGGATCGACTGAGATGACCGTGCCGGCGAAGGTACGGAACGTGCCAAAGACCACTCGGTCAGCGGACAGCTTGGCGTTGGGTTCATCTTTTTCGCCCAGGGCGCGAAGCTGGTCGCCTTTCTTGATGTCTTCCACCGAGGCGCTCACGGCATCGGTGAACTTGACCGAGTCGGGCGCATAACGTTTGATCTCTGCCTTATCGCGGGCTGTGACAGTGAAGGTCTTCGTCTCCATCCCCACGCGGGTGCGGATCTTCACCTGGTGGTCCTTGGCGTCTACCGATTCCACAACTCCGAACACGCCGCGGTCGCGCCACATCTGGCGCTCGGCATCGTTCTTCTTTGTAATCTCGCGGGCCGTCATGATGATGAGCGACTCAGCGAGAATTCCGCCGTCGGCAGTTGTCCCGCGAACGATGACGCGGTCGCCCGGCTGCAGGTCAGAAAGAGTGATCGGTTGCGCTTTGCTCAGGTCGCGCTCGCCGGGGGCGACTTTCTGGATGCGCGCCTCAGGCGTCGGCAGCACCATTGTTTCCTGCCCCTGGTCGGTTTTGACTTGAATGGCTTTGCCATCGTTGGCGGTGATGGTGCCCAGCAACCTTGCGGGCTGCTGGGCAACGAGAGCGTAGCTTGCAATGAGGAGAAGTACGGCAGGCTTCATGGCGTTATTGCTTGGGGGGACCTTTACGTCCGCCGGGGCCGCCGAAGCCGCGCCGCTCGCTCATCATTTTCTTGTATTCGGCCTGTTGTTCTTCGGTGAGAACTTCGTTGATTTTCTTCGCCGTTGCTTCGCGATTTTCCCGCATGGCGGTCATCATCTCTTCAGTGGGAGGGGTGCCGGGTTCCATCTTTTCGCGCATGGCCATCATGCTCTTCGTGGACTCTTCCAAGATCGGCTTAATCTTGGACTCCTGATCGCTCGTAAGCTTCAGGCGTTCCTTCATATCCGTGACTTGGCGCTCCACCATCTGCTTGGGATCCATGCGCGGCGGACCATCGGGGCGCTGCGACATCACCACACCGACACTGCAGAACAGCGCGAGGGCTGCCATCGTCGCCGTCTGAATCTTCAACCAGGAATCTTGTTTCATGCCGTCCAGGCCTCCTTGTGGCCAGAACCAGAATCGCAGGGCAACGTAAATGTTCTGTGTGGACGAATGCGGGTTTGTGTAAAGGTTGGGTAAATGTCGCTGCAGCCGGGAGTTAGGCTGTGTATTATCGAATGGGCGAGTGAGGATGAAAGGCGAAGATGAGCGGAAACGGGGCTCAGGATAGCGGACCTTCCACGACGCGGCTGCTGATTGTCGACGACGACGAGAAGCTCGCGCGTCTGCTCCACGACTATCTGGAACCGCTGGGTTATCAAGTAGATCTGGTGCACAACGGGCTCGCCGGGCTGAAACAGGCGCAAGAGGGCAATTACTCCGCAATCATTCTCGACGTGATGATGCCGGGCATGAACGGCATGGACGTGTTGCGCGAACTGCGCAAGACAAGCCAGGTGCCGGTACTGATGCTGACCGCGCTGGGCGACGAGCCGGATCGCATCGCCGGGCTCGAAGTGGGCGCCGACGATTACCTGCCGAAGACGTTTTCCACGCGTGAATTGTTGGCGCGGTTGCGGGCGGTGCTGCGGAGGTCGTACGTGTCGGCCAAGGCGCACGCGCGGGATGACGACGATGGCGCGCGGGTCGTGGTGGGGCCGCTGACGATCGATGTAGAAGCGCGCGAGGCCACGCTCGATGGAAAGCCGCTCGTGCTGACGCCGATTGAATACGATATGCTGCTCGCACTGGCGAAGGGCGTAGGCCGCGTGAAGACGCGCGAAGCGCTGCTGCTGGAGGTTGCCGAACGCGATTTCGAGTCGTTCGACCGCTCCATCGATGTTCACATCTCGTCGTTACGGAAAAAGTTGGGTGACGATCCGAAGACGCCGAAATTTATCGAGACCGTGCGCGGCGCGGGGTACCGGATGAGAAAGCCGGGGGGAGAGACATGGGAATAAATCCGCGGTTCTCGCTGTCGACGAAGTTCGCGTTGCTCGCGCTGCTGAACGTGACGATGCTGGCGGTGGTGTTTGTCATCTTCGTGCGCTGGCAGTTGAGCGAAGAGTTCGAATCGTTCCTCATGACGACGGCGCGTGACAAGATTGCCACGGTATCGCGCACCCTGGCGCTGGAGATGCAGCAGCATGACCGTGCGGACTGGTCAAAACTACTGAACCGCTATTCCAAAGAGCATGGTGTGACGTTTGCGCTGTACCGCAACGACGACACGCTGATTGCCGGTCCCAAGATGGAGTTGCCCAAGCTTGTCGCCGAACGTCTCGTGCGTCCGCCGCAGAGAGGTGGGTTTGGGGGAGGCGGCCGCTTCGGCGAATTGAAAGGCGGCGGACCCCCGCCGCCGGACCCGAACAACCCGCGAGAGCGCGAATTGAAGTCGGCGGAAACGGAACTGCGCCAGCGTTATTTGCGTTTCGTGCCGTATTTCAATCCCACGCCGCCGTACCTGGTGATGGCCGACGGGGATGTGCCGTACTGGGTGGGCGTGCGATTGTTCCTACCGCCCGCGAGCGGCGCGGCGGATGCCGAACCTGTGCGCGCCACGCTGCTCATCATCTCTTCCACCTTCTACAGCAATCCGTTCTTCTTTCAACTGAAACCGTGGTTGTCGATTGGCGCGCTGGCGATCGCGGTATCGTTCCTGTGCTGGCTGCCGCTCGTACATGGACTGACGAAGTCGACGGCGCAAATGATGCGCGCCACCTCGGAGATCGCCGAAGGGAACTTCGACGTACACGTGAGCGATTCGCGTGGCGATGAGTTGGGTTCGCTCGGCGGGGCGATCAACCGCATGTCGAATCGGCTGGCGACCTTCACGCGCGGCCAGAAGCGGTTTCTGGGCGATGTCGCTCACGAGCTTCGCTCGCCGCTTGCGCGGATGCAGTTGGCGCTGAGTATTCTTGAGCGCAAGGCCGGGCCCGATGGCCAGGGCTATGTCCGCGACCTGATGGAGGATGTCGAGACCATGACTGGTCTCACCGACGAATTGCTCGCCTTCGCGAAGGCTGAGTTGAGCGCCGGATCAATCAAACTCGAGCCCGTGAACGTGCTCGATGGTGTGCAGCGCGCGGTGCGTGCCGAAGCGCGAGCTGGCGCGACGGTGGATGTGAACATCCCATCCGGAACGGCGATTACAGCCGATGCGGAGTTCCTCTTCCGTTCCGTCTCAAACCTTGTGCGCAATGCCGTGAGGTACGCCGGGACCGACGGCCCCATTCAAATTACGGCCGAGCGGCGCGGCGGGCACGTACGAGTTTCGGTGGCCGATTCCGGACCCGGTGTACCCGAAGAAGCGCTGGAGAAGCTTTTCACTCCGTTCTTCCGCATTGATGCTTCGCGCAACCGCAAGACCGGCGGGACGGGATTGGGACTGGCAATCGTGCGGAGTTGCGTTGAGGCATGCCACGGATCGGTGGAAGCGCATAACCGCAAACCTTCGGGCTTGGAAGTGGTGATGACGTTCCCGGCGGCATTCGGAGAGAATAGGGACTCTCATGAATCGTCGTCAATTTCTCACATCCGCCACGGCAGCGGCGATCTCTCCGCTGCGGGCCGCGCAAGCAAAGAAGCCTAACGTCCTTCTGATTCTCGCCGACGACCTTGGTTACTCCGATCTCGGTTGCTTCGGCGGCGAGATCTCCACGCCTAATCTGGACCGCCTTGCGCAAGGGGGGACACGGTTCACCCAGTTCTACAATTGCGCCCGCTGCTGCCCTTCGCGCGCGTCTTTGATGACAGGACTCTACCCGCATCAGACCGGCATCGGGTTGATGACGGGCGGCTTGAACGCCAAGCCCTTTCCCGACCGGCCCGAAGGCTACCGCGGGGTACTGAACGAATCGAACGTCTTCATCCCGGAGTTGCTGCGCGAGGCGGGTTACTCAACGGCGATGACGGGCAAGTGGCATATCGGACCGCCCGGTCCGATTGCACGCGGCTTCGACGAGTATTACGGAATGCTGCATGGGTTCGACAGCTTCTGGGAGCCCAAGGTGTACACGCGCCTGCCGGCAGGGCGTCCGGAACGGAAGTATGGGCGCGGCAAATTCTACGCTACCGATGCGCTGACGGACTATTCGCTTGACTTCATGCGCGAGGCGCGTGCCAAGGACAAGCCGTGGTTCCTCTACGCGGCATACAACGCGGCGCATTTTCCTTTGCACGCCCCGAAGGATCTAATCGACAAATATGTTCCGGTGTATGAGAAGGGCTGGGACGCGATTCGTGAGCAACGCTTCGCCCGCCTGCGGGAGTTGAAGTTGATCGATCCGCGTTGGGAATTCCCGCCGCGCAGCATCATTGGACCGAACCGCGTTTCCAAGGCGAAAGGGACGGAGCATGATGAGAACCCGCCGTGGGCGTCGCTCGATGCCGACCGCCGCCACGATCTGGCCCGGCGCATGGCCATCTTCGCGGCGATGGTGGAGTCCATGGACCGCAATATCGGCCGCATGTTGGACGACTTGAGAGCGAGCGGCGAACTGGACAACACGCTGGTGCTGTTCTTCTCCGACAATGGCGCATGCTCGGAGTGGGATCCGTATGGCTTCGACAAGGTGAGTGGCCCGATTAACATTCTGCACAAGGGCCGCAAGCTGAAAAAGATGGGCCAGCGCGGCACGTATCACAGCTACGGATCGGGCTGGGCCAATGCCTGCGCGACGCCATGGCGGATGTACAAGCACTACGCGCACGAGGGCGGCATTACGACGCCGTTCATTGCGCACTGGCCGAATGGTGGCATTGGCGCAGGCGCGGTGAACCATCAACCGTCGCATCTGATCGACATCCTGCCGACGCTCACCGAGATCGGCGGCGCGCGCTATCCGGCCGAACGAGGCGGGAAGCCACTGCCGCCGGCCGAAGGCGTTTCGCTGGTTCCTGCGCTGCAGGGTAAATCGCTCATGCGGCAGGCACCGCTGTTCTTTGAACACGAAGGCAACCGCGCCATGCGCGACGGTAAATGGAAGCTGGTGGCGATGGAGGCGGGGGGCCCTTGGGAGCTCTACAACATGGAGGCGGACCGGACCGAGATGCACAACGTTGCGGCGCAGCAGCCGGAACGCGTGAAGAGCATGGAGGCGGCGTGGGACACGTGGGCCAGACGAACGAAAGTGCTGCCATGGATGTGGAAGCCCAAGCGGTCCTAGCATGTATATTCTAGAGAGCTGTATGGAACTTACCCAGCTGAAGCGGCAGCGCGCCACCGACGAGGTGTACGCGGCTCTTCGCCAAAGCATTCTCGGCCATTTGTTCCAACCAGGCGAGCGTTTGATGGTGGATGAGATTGCCACAAAACTAGGTGTAAGTCTGACGCCCGTGCGTCACGCCATCCAACAGCTTTCCGCGGAAGGATTGGTTGAAATTCGACCGCGCAGCGGGACTTACGTCGCCACACTCACGGCGCGTGATGTGGAAGAGACGTCGGATTTGCGCTGCGCGCTGGAGTGTCTGGCAGGCGAAAAGGCGGCGGGACGCATTACCGGGGAAGAGCTGGCGCAGTTCCGCGCGCTGCTCGGCTTACTTGCGCAGCCGATTGAAAGCGACGAAGACAGGCGCCAGCACGAAGAGAACAATTCCAAGCTCCACCGGCTGTTGATCGATTGTTCGGGAAACAGGCGCCTGGCCGAAGCATATGAAAACCTGCACGCACACCTGGTGATTTCGCGAGCGCACTCGCGCGATGCCTACTGGGGCGAGCGTCTGGCGTTAGAGCATGCCGAACACGAAGAGATAGTGGCCGCGCTCGAGGTGCGAGACATACCTCGACTGACGGAGGCTCTGCGAACGCATATTTTGCGCGGACGCAAGAGCATGTCCGAGCGGCTTTAGGACACTTACAACATGTTAGAAGGCGTTTTTCCGATTGTCGTCACTCCATTTCATGACGACGGCACCGTAGACTACACATCGCTGGACCGGTTGGTGGACCACCTGCTCGCTCAGGGTGCGCGCGGCCTGGGCCTGTTCGGCAACGCGAGCGAAGGGTACACGCTGATGGCGGCCGAGCGCGTGGAGATGCTCAAGCGAATCGCCGCGCGCGTGAACGGGCGCGTGCCGCTGGTGGTGAGTTCGGGCCACACGGGTACCGACGCGGCGGTTGCCTTAAGCAAAGAGGCGCAGGATCAGGGCGCGTCGGCGTTGATGGTGTTGCCGCCGTTTTTTCTCAAGACCGATGGCGACGGGTTGATGCACTACTTCGGCGCGATCTCAAATGCGGTCGGCATTCCGATCATGGTGCAGGATGCGCCTTTGATGACACAGGTGGCCATGCCCGTGCCGCTGCTGGCGCGCATGGCGCGCGAGATCGAGCAGGTGAAGCTGGTGAAGGTGGAAGCGCCGCCTACGCTGCCCAAAATTACCGCGTTGCGAGCGGCCGTGGGCGACGGATTGGTGCTGTTCGGCGGCTTGAACGGCCAGTTTCTCATCGAAGAGTGCGAGCGCGGCGCCGTGGGCATGATGCCTTCGAGCGATGCCACCTGGGTGTATGTGCGCGTGATGGAAGCGCTCGCCAAGGGCAACAAGGCCGAGGCGTGGCGGCTATTCTCGATTGCGCTGCCGCTGATCCGGTTTGAGCTTCAGCCGGGCCTTGGGGTTTCGGCGGCGAAGCACAACCTTGTGGCCGAGGGTGTGCTCGCATCGGCTCGCGTGCGGCATCCGACGGCGGCAATCGACGCGGCGGCCTTGGCTGAGTTGAAGGTGTTGCGTGATCTGGTCGCGGCGGCGCGATCATGAAGATCACGCGCATTTCGGCGATGCCGGTGCGCCTGCCGCGCGATATCGGTGCCGCGACGGGCACGGCGGGATCGCCCACTTCCCTGGCCGAAGGCGCGGCCGACTATCGATGGTCGAGCGTCTACCCCTGCCTCTATTCGACGCAGTTTGAGACGGCGATTGTGCGCGTGGAAACCGACACGGGCTTGGTTGGATGGGGCGAGGCCCAAGCTCCGCTGGCGCCCGAGGTGGCTTGCACGATCATCGAACGCCTTCTGGCAGTGGTGCTTCTGGATCAGGATTTCGATGGTTCACGCGAGCGAATCGCCGAGTTGTGGGACCTGATGTACGCAACCATGCGGGTGCGCGGGCAATCAGGTGGCTTCATGATCGACGCGATTTCGGCGATCGACATCGCTCTATGGGACATCGCCGGGCAGCATGCCGGCTTGCCCATAGCGGCACTGCTGAGCACACAGCCGAAGCCCACGATTCCGGCCTACCTCAGCGGCATGCCGCGCGGGACGACGGACACGCAGGGCTTCCGCGTGGTGAAGATGTTCTACGACACGCACACTCCGGACGAATTCTTCGAGCATGTAGATGCGGTGATCAATGCCGGTGGACACGTAGCCGCGGACGCGCTCTGGCGGCATACGCCGGAATCGGCGCTCGACTTCGGTGCGCAACTGGAGAAGCGAAATGCGATTTGGTTTGAGGCCCCGTTGCTGCCCGAGGACGCAGCCGCGCATGGGGCTCTGGCGCGCGAGTTGCGCGTACCCATCGCGATTGGCGAAAGCTACCGGACGCGGTTTGAGATGCAGCCATTCTTCGCGGTGGGCGGCGTTGGCATCTATCAACCGGACATCGGGCGCTGCGGCATCACGGAAGGTCTGCGCCTGGCGGCAATGGCAGCCGAGCATGGCGCGCAAGTGGTGCCCCACATCAGCATCGCCTTCGGCCCGCAGCTTGCCGCGGCTTTGCACTTTGCCGCGGCCGTGGAGAACTGCGCGCTCGCCGAATATAATCCGCAGGTGCTCGCCGTGGCGAATCGGTTTCTGGTGGAGCCAGTGCGCATCGAAGGGACGCACTATGTGACGCCGGCGCGGCCTGGATTGGGGATTGAACTGAGGGGCGTGTGAAAAATCTGCGCTGGCTCATCGCCGGCCTGCTGTTTCTGGCGACGGTTATCAACTACATCGACCGCCAGACACTGAGTGTGGTCGCGCCGGTGCTCACGCGCGAACTGGGCATCAGCAACACCGAGTACTCCAACATCCTTACGGCGTTCCTTGTTCCTTACACGGTGATGTACATCCTCTCCGGCTGGCTGTGCGACCGCTGGGGCACGCGCAAGGCGCTGGCAGTTTTCATGGCGTGGTGGTCGACGGCGAATATTTTGCATGCCACGGCACGCGGGGCGATGGGCTTGGGTGCGTTCCGGTTCCTGCTGGGCATGGGCGAGTCAGGCAACTTCATGGCTGCCGAGAAAGCGATTTCGGAGTGGTTCCCGGCCAAGGAACGCGGATTCGCGAACGGGCTGGTGAACGCCGCCGCGGCCACGGGCGCGATCATCTCGCCGCCGCTGATCGCATTCATCACTCTGCACTACGGTTGGCGCTTCTCCTTCGCCGCAACCGGCGCGCTGGGGTTCGTCTGGCTCGCGGCATGGCTGGTGATCTATCGAACGCCGCAGCAGCATCCGAAGATTACAGAAGCCGAACGTTCCTACATTTTGGAAGGGCGCACGCCACCCATGGCGCACCGCATCGGCTACCGCGAATTGCTGCGCATGCCGCAGGTGTGGGGCCTGCTGGTGCCACGTATTTTCGCCGACCCCGTGTGGTGGTTTTACTTGTTTTGGCTACCGAAATACCTGAGCGACGTGCGGGGATTCTCGATGGTCGAGATCGGGCTCTTTGCGTGGATGCCCTATCTTTCAGCAGACCTCGGCTCGCTGTTTGGCGGTTGGGCGTCGGGGCGCTGGATCGCGGCCGGCAAGCCCGTGCTCGAAGCGCGACGCTACACCATGGTTCCGTTCGTACTGGTGATGCCGCTCGGCATCGCCGTAAACTATTTGCCCTCGTCGCAAGCGATCGCCATCATTTGCCTGGTTACGTTTTCACACATGGCTTGGAAGACGAACCTGATGACGATGACGAACGACATTTTCCCGACCGAGATTGTTGGCTCGGCGGCGGGCGTCGTGGGAATTGGAAGCGGCCTCGCGGGACTGATTTCGACTCCGCTGGTGGGCCGCATCGTGGACGCCTTCGGTTACGAAGCGGTGTTCTGGGTGATGGGCTTTCTACACCTGATTGCGATGTCGATTGTGCTGGCGCTGGTGCGCAAGCGTGCGTAATTAGCCACTGACCTTTTTTTCGAGCTCGTGCCAGCGCGCATACAGCGCATCCACTGCGTCCTGCGCCGCATCGTGCGCGGCCGATGCCTCGGCGATGCGTTTGTGATCGGAGAACACGGCCGGATCTTCAAGGGCATCTTTCGAGCGATTGAGAGTCGCCTCGGCTTCCGCGACGCGCTCTTCGATGGTTTCGTACTCGCGGGCCTCGATGTACGAAAGCTTCTTCTTGCTTTGCGTTGGCGCGGCCACGACGGCAGCAAGGGAGGCTTTGCTCTTGGCCCGCGTGCGCTCGTCGAGCCACTCTTCCCACTGCGCGTAGCCGGCGAAGCGTTCCGCCGCACCATCGCCGTCGAGGCCGAGGATCACCGTGGAGACGCGGTCAAGCAGGAAGCGGTCGTGCGTGACGAGCACCAGTGCACCAGGGAATTCAAGAAGGTTCTCTTCGAGGATTTCGAGCGTGGGAATGTCGAGGTCGTTCGTTGGCTCATCGAGCAGCAGGAGATCGGCGGGCTCAAGCATGAGGCGCGCAATGAGCACTCGAGCGCGTTCGCCGCCTGAGAGGCGTCCGACGGGCTGGCCAAGTTGCTCCTGCGTAAAGAGAAAGCGCGCGGCCCAGGCGTTGACGTGGATGACACGGTCGCGATAGATCACCGAGTCGGCATCGGGCGCCAGCGCGCGGCGCAACGGCACGTCGGGATCGAGCGGCCGGTTCTGATCGAAATAGACGATTCGCAGCCCTTCGGCTTTCGTAGCGGTGCCGGCCGTGGGCGGCAGCAGTCCCTGGAGGAGACGCAGCAGCGTGGTCTTGCCGCTGCCGTTCGCGCCCACCAGGCCGACGCGCGTGCCGTGAGTGAACACGAAATCGAGGGAGTCGAGCAAGGTGCGGCCGCCGAGTTCGCAGCGCAGGCCTTCGAGCACAAGCAATCGTTTGGTCTTGCGGTCGGTCGCGGTGAAATCGATGCCAGCCGTTGAGGTGCGCGTGCGCGAGTTCAAATCGCCCAACTCATCGATCAGTTGATTGGCCTTGCCGATGCGCGCTTTCGATTTCGTGGTGCGGGCCTTGGCGCCGCGCCGCAGCCACTCCATTTCTCGGCGAACGATGTTTTCCAGCGCTTCCTGCCGCTTGGATTGCGCGTGCAGGAACTCATCCTTCTTTTCGAGGAAGGCGCTGTAGTTGCCGTTCACACGCAGGATTCCGTTGGGGTACGCGCGATTCAATTCGGCCATTGCCGTGGCTACGTTTTCGAGAAAATAACGGTCGTGGCTGATGACGACCGAGGCGAAGGAAGAGTTAATGAGAAGCTG
>JBDTVQ010000113.1:0-16783 GCA_040007195.1 Acidobacteriota bacterium
TCCGTTTGAAGCAAAATTACAAACTTACGTTGGAATACGATGGCACGCGCTACAGCGGCTGGCAGGCCCAGGCGAACGCCCGCACCGTCATGGGCGATCTGATCGGCGCCGCCCAGGACTTCTTCGAGACCGGAGTCCAGGTGATGGGCGCCGGCCGCACCGATGCCGGCGTCCACGCCGCCGCACAGGTCGCGCACCTCCGCGTATCTCCATACGGTTCCTATCCTCCTGCCAAAATCCTCGCCGAGCTCAACCACCGCTTGCCGAAAGACATCGCCATTTTGGATGTACAAAAGGTCCCCCTGACCTTCGACGCCCGCCGCGACGCCATAGCGCGCGTCTACACCTACCAGATCGCGACCCGCAAAACCGCGTTCTCGAAGAAGTACGTCTGGTGGATCAAGGAGCCACTCAACGTGCCGCTCATGTCCGAGGCAGCCGCTAAACTGCGCGGCCGTCACGACTTCGAATGCTTCCGCGCCGAGGATCCATCCAAGGAACGCGAATCCACCATCGTCGTCGTGGATACCGCGGAAATCGAAGACCAGGACGGAATGATCGTCTTCCGAATCGAAGCCTCGCACTACCTCTGGCGCATGGTTCGCCGCATCGTTGGCGCCCTGGTCAAGATCGGACTCGGCGAACTCACGATGGATCAGTTCGATCGCCTCCTCAAGGCCCGCTGCGGTCACGACCTCGATGTCGCCGCCTGGACCGCCCCCGCCTCCGGCCTCTTCCTCTCCGAAGTGAAGTACCGCGACTAGGCGTAGGTTTTCCTGTACGGCCATTCGGGGGTTTCCCTGATTGACCGCGTTCCGGAATCGCCCTAGCCTACAATCGAGTCCGAAATTGAACGGAGCGGAGGAGAACTGCGAAATGCGGTCAATCGTCCTTGGTGGGTTATTGATCATCACTACTTCTGGATTCGCCGTTTCCGTTGAAGAGGCTTACCGTCTCATTCCCCACCAGCGAACCGAGTTCCAATCCACGACGGCGCGCATGGCCGGTCACGAACGTGCCTACCTCACCGCGTTCTTCAGCGCCATCGATCAGGCAATCGTTGCCAAGGTCGAATCCCGCCGAGGCGTCACCGTCGCCGAGGCCTATGCGCCGGTTTGGAAGGCCTGGGCATCTCTCAGTCCGCCTGTCTCTCTCAGAGCCACCCAGGACAAGGTAAAAGCAGCCATAGTGGACCAACAGACATTCCTTTTCGAAATCGAAAGGAAGCAGTCTGCCTGGAACATGTCCCACGCCCGCGTCCTCGCCGCCAGTTCCCGCCTCCGCGCGGCCTATGGAGAGCTGATGCGTATCTATCCTGGCGAAGACGCCACTAACAAACAGGCATTCTTCGACTACCTCTGCGCTCTGGACTTCATCTGATATGAAATGGCACTGGCTCAGTCTCGTCGCGCTGATTGCGTTGGCCGTGCCGCAATCGGTGCGGGCTGAAGATTCCCACCTCGTGCAGCTGAAGCAATGGGTGGCTTCGCACGATGTGCCCCCCATTCGTGCGCTGGGCCGCCCCGTTCTGCCGCAGTTGGCGCAGCTGTACGAATCCGCCACAGACGAAGCGTTCAAGGCGCGCCTCGCGCAAACATTCTACGAGCTCAGTTGGCAGTCGCCGGAAGCAAAACGTGCCCTGATGAAGGATGTGCACACGCAAAATCAGGATCTGCGTTTGCAGGTCCAGTGGGCCCTCGGCCGGCTAAGCAACGATCAGGACGTCGTCGACACGCTGCTCGCCAACATGCGAAACGATTCCAATCCGCTGTTTCGTGACAAAGCTGCCTGCGCTCTCGCCTATGACCAGGTCCATCTCACTGAGTCGCAGAAGGTTCGCTTGTTCGCAGCCCTGATCGACGCTCTACGCGACGAAAAGCTCGACGTTCGCAGCATTTCACTGCTCGCCCTGCAGATTCACACCGGACAGACGAAGAACTTCGATCCTGCGGCGCCCGCCGCCGACCGCGAACAGAAAGTAAGGCTATGGCAATCCTGGCTCGCACAATACAAGTCGGGTTTGTAACGGCGGTCCTCATCGCCACCTTGCCTGTTGCCGGCGCTCAATCGGCCGGGTTGCCCGCCGCGCAATCGGCCGGCGCGCAATCTGCCGCCACCCAAACAGCTCCCACGCCGCCACGGACCGCCCCTCCCACACTCGTCAATTACAGCTTCGACGACGGCCTGCGCGACTCCGGCCCCGACACCTTCTCCATCTTCCAGTTCGGCCAGGGCACGGTCACCTTGAGCACTGCCTACCGCTACAGCGGATACCGCTCCGTCGAACTTCGCGACATTCCCGGCGACCACTCTTTTCCCGAGCTTCAAGGCTACTTCCCCCTCCGCTCAAAGGGAAAGTTATACCTGCACTTCGCCATGATGATGGCCAACCCGGAAGAAGAATTGAACATCGCCCTCGCCGGACCTCAGTGGTTCCAG
Source organism: Acidobacteriota bacterium (assembly GCA_040007195.1). Lineage (GTDB taxonomy): Bacteria > Acidobacteriota > Terriglobia > Bryobacterales > Bryobacteraceae > JAFLBB01. The sequence continues at coordinate 2,440 of JBDTVQ010000113.1, forward strand.
CTCCGCAAAGATGGAATCGGTTTCTGGCTCAAGACCGCCGGCCGCTACCTCACCGTAATCTCGGACAGCATGCCGAAGAAACTCTTCGAGGTTCAGGCGTTCGTCTGGTACATTGCCGACGTAACCTACGACATCGATGCGGGTACCTATGATTTGACGATTCACCAGGAGGGTATCGAAGCCCCTGTCGCTCAGTTCGAGACTCAACCAAACGCACCGAATCAACCGGGCTCAAAGGTCGACAAATTCTCCTTTATAGGCGACCACGACACCGACGCTTCGAAGGTCGTTTACTATGTCGACGACGTTCTCGTAGGCGTCGATGAAGCGATCGTCCACCAGCCGTTCGTCGCTCCTGGCCGCCGCAAACTCTTCGTCGACTACTGGAACGCGGCTCAACACGCGCGCGCCGAGCACCCGGGCCCCGTCCCCCTTATGAGCCTCGCTGATCTGGGGATCGGCCCAACCGAAACGGCGGCGTTGCGCGACGGTGCGGCGGAACTGCTCGGAGAGATTCTTTCGGGCAAGCAGGTTAGCCTCCCCGATAGTTTGCCCGATCAGGCCCGCTCGATTCTCAACGCCGTGCTGGCATGGCGCGATGGGGCCGCCGCGCTGAATTCTGGCGACGCCGAACTCGCCCTGGCAAAGTTCGATCTTGCCTCAGGTCTCGCGCCGTCCTCGCCGTTATACAAGATGGACGCAGTCATGTCCCTGGCCCACCTCGGCCGCTGGGACGAACTCGACCGCCGTCTCGCCGCGATCGTTCCGCAATGGCGCGACGATCCAAGGTTGCCCGCGACACTTGCGATGATCGGCCTCGCGCGAGGCGATCTTGCTGCCGTTGAGCGCCTCATCCGCGAAGGCGCCGAATCGAACGGCCTCCTTGCCGAACAGTATTTTCTTACGCTCCTCTGGAAGGGCGACTCCGCCGCCGCCGAAGGCTTTGCCGCTGGCATGCTCACCCGCGCGGGCGAAGCCGAACGCGCTCATTGGCGCGAGCGTCTCGGGGACGCGGCATTCCTCGGAGGCAACATCGAACGGGCGCGCGATCTCTACGAGTTAAGCCTTACTGAACATCGTCGCCCGCGCTCAGTCTGGCTGAAGCTGTCGGATGTCTACTGCAAGCTTGGCGACATGGAAAAAGAGCGCGGCTATCGCGAACGCGTCTACGGCGCGTTGCGGGAACAATAGCTTCGCTTAGTTCGCCCCTGCCAGCCCCACCAGTAATCGCTCGGCGCTCTCCAACATCCCCGCAGCATCGCCACCTGCCTGCAGCGGCACGCGCAACACCCCCGCCGGCGTGAACGAAGCGCCCTGAGTCGCCCGCACAACTTCCATTAATCGCATCGGGTCCACCTGCGAGCCCGGATGGAACTTCACATTCAATGCCCCGCCGCGCCGGTCGATCGTCTCGATTGCTAACTTCTCCGCACCGCTCTTCAATACCGCGAATCGCAACAGCAATCGCAGCGAGTCGGGAGGCGAGCCATATCGGTCCTCCAACTCTTCCAGAATGCCCCGCGCCTCTTCCTCTGTAGCCGCGCCCGCAATACGCTTGTATGTTCGTAGCCTTTGAATCTCGTCGCTGATGTACTCGCTCGGAATCCGTAGATCGAGCCCGAGGTTCAACGTCGCATGTATCTCCGGCGCAACCGTTTCGCCGCGCAACTCCTGCATCGACTGTTCGAGCAATTTGAGGTACATGTCATAGCCAACCGCTTCGATGTGCCCGTGCTGCTCACCGCCCAGCAGATTGCCCGCGCCCCGCAACTCCAAATCGAGCGCGGCAATTTTGAATCCCGCACCCAAATCCGAGAACTCGCGCAGCGCCGCCAGCCGCTTCCGCGCGACGTCGGTCACCTCCGCATCCTCCGGTACCAGCAAATACGCATACGCCCGCCGGTTCGAACGCCCCACGCGCCCGCGCAATTGGTACAACTCGCTCAGTCCATGCCGTTCCGCATGTTCGATGATGATCGTGTTCGCCAGCGGAATGTCCAGACCGTTCTCGATGATCGTCGTCGATACCAGCATGTCGAACTCGTGCTTCATAAAGCCGAGCATCACCCGCTCCAACTCACTCTCGCCCATCTGGCCATGGCCCACGCCAATGCGGCATTCCGGCACCAGCTCCTGCAGCCAACTTGCGCGCATCCAGATCGAGTCCACGCGATTGTGCAGAAAGTAAATCTGCCCTCCGCGAGCCAGTTCCTGTTCGATCGCCGTCTTCACCAGCTCCGGATGAAAGTGCGCCACCACGGTATGAATCGACAACCGGTCTTTCGGCGGCGTCTCGATTACGCTCAAATCGCGCAGCCCCAGCATCGACATGTGCAGCGTCCTCGGAATCGGCGTGGCGCTCATTGTCAGCACATCCAGATTTTTCCGCATCTGCTTCAACCGCTCTTTGTGCCGCACGCCGAACCGCTGCTCTTCATCGACAATGAGCAGCCCCAGATCCTTGAACACCACATCCGCCGAGAACAGCCGGTGCGTCCCGACCAGAATGTCCACCTTTCCCTCGGCCACATCTTCCAGCACCGCCTTGATTTCTTTCGCTGTGCGGAACCGGCTGACCATCTCCACGCGCACCGGGAACGGCGCAAACCGCCGCTTCAGCGTCTCGAAGTGCTGGAAACATAGAACCGTCGTCGGCGTCAGCACGGCTACTTGCTTGCCATCGCCCAACGCCTTAAACGCCGACCGCATCGCCACTTCTGTCTTGCCATAGCCAACGTCGCCGCACAGCAGCCGATCCATTGGCTGCTCGCTCTCCATGTCGCGCTTGATGTCTTTCACGGCAGCCACTTGGTCCTTCGTTGCCGTGTAGTCGAAGGCGTCTTCAAACTCGCGCTGCCAATTCGAATCGGGCGAAAACGAAAAGCCCTCCGCCAAACGCCGTTCGGCGTAGAGCTTCAACAGCTCCTCGGCCATGTCGCGCATCTTCGCCTTTACGCGCGATTTCGTCTTCTGCCACGTCGCCCCGCCCAGCCGGTCCATCGCCGGCGGCTTCTCAGCCGCCCCGCGATACAGCTCCACCAAATCCAACCGCTCCAGCGGAACGTACAACTTCGATCCGCCCGCATACTCCAACAACAGAAAGTCGCCTTTTTGTTCTCCCTGCGCCAGCTCCTTCACGCCTACGAATTGCCCAATGCCATGCGTTGCATGCACGACATAGTCGCCCGGCTTTAGGTCCGCGAGATCCGCTGCAAACGCGCCCATCTCGCCAATGCGCGCCGGTGGCCGCGCCACCAACTCCGATGTATCGAACAAATCTTCCGAACCGAACAGCGCCAGTTGGGTGTCCGGCAGCATCACCCCGCGCCGCACCGTCCCCCGCGCCAAAAACAAGCTCGCCGACGACCCCGCCATGAACTGCCGCTCAGCCACATAGGGCGACGCCGCATCGTTCGGATCGAGTGCCAGTTGAAAGGGGACCGAATACTCCTGAAAGATGTCCGCCAGCCGCTCGATCTCGCCCACGCTCGCCGCGAAGAACATCACGCGGTTGCCGCTCTCGACTAGCGATCGCGCCTCGGCTACGGCCACTGGCATATTCCCGTGAAAGGCCATCGACGGCCGCGCCGGCACACGCAACGCCGGCGTCTCAGCGCCAATTGCCAACTCCGCCAGGTCCAACCGCGTCCGCCCCGCAATCGACTCCTCCCACTCCTCCCACCGCAAGTACACCTTCTCAGCCTCAATCGGCGACTCGCGCTCTGGCTCCTCGATTCGCTTCCACATCCGGCCCGCCGCGGCCTTGGACAACTCAGGCTCATCGATGATGACGATCGGGTCGTCCATCAGTGCCGCCAGCGTCGCCGTGCGGGGACGCTCTTCCGGCACGCGAAACTCCCACCCTGGATACACCTCGCCCGACGGCGATCCAATCCGCTTCAACAATTCATGCGACCGCTGCGCCTCGGCCAACGGCAGCAGTCGCACCTGGCTGATCTTCAATACCGACCGCTGTGTCTGCGGATCGAACGCCCGTAGCGATTCAATCGTGTCGCCGAAAAATTCGATGCGCACCGGCCGCGTCGCCTCCGCCGGAAATACATCGACGATCCCGCCGCGCACCGAATACTCGCCGCGCAACTCCACCGGCTCGCGCTTCTCATATCCGATGCTGTTCAGATGCGCCAGCAGGTCCTCCAGCGCAATGTCCTCGCCCGATCTCAACTCCAGCGCCAGTTGCCGGTAGTACTGCGGCTGCTCGGCTCGCAACAGCGCCGAGCCCACAGGCGCAATCGTAATCGACGCCGCCCCCGTGCTCATGCGATACAACGCCACGGCCCGCTTCTCGCTGATCTCCGAATGCGGCGACAGCTTTTGCCACGGCAGCACATCCAGCGCGGGAAGATACTGTGGCCGGTGATCCTCGCGCCCCGAAACAATCAGGCCAAAAAATGTTTCTACCAGCTCGGCCAGATTCTCCGCCGGTTTACTCCCCTCGGACACCACGAGCACAGGCCGCTCCACGCTCTGCCAGAGCAACGTCAGGTAAAGCGCCTTCGCCGTTGGCGTCAGCCCTTCCAAACTGAACGGCCCGCGCTCTCCCTTCACCAGCGAACGCACCAACTCCTGGAACGCCGCATGGCGTCCCGCTGAGGCCAACAGATCTCGAATCGCGGTATTGGTCACGGCTCGCGCCGCAGCAGCTCTTTTTCGATATTCGTCGATGAGTACCCAGGTTCCAGCGGCAACGCATGCACGGTTCCCCCGGCCGCCTCCACCTCTTCCCGTCCGGCGATAAAGTGCGACCAGTCGGCGCCCTTCACCAGCACGTCCGGCAGCACCTCGGCAATCAATTCCCGCGGCGTGTCCTCGTCAAATAACGTCACCGCATCGACGGCCTCCAGCGCGCACGCCAGCGCGATGCGTTCGCTCTCCGCCATCAACGGCCGGCTCGGCCCTTTGTACCGCGCCACGCTCGCATCAGTGTTCAACGCGAGAATCAACACATCGCCCAGCGAGCGCGAGCTCTCGAGCAGCCGCACATGGCCCGGATGCAGCAGGTCGTAGCATCCATTCGTGAACACCACTTTCTTGCCTGCCTGCTTCCACTCCGCGCGCCGCGCCGTCAACTCTTCTCGCGTAAAAAACTCGCCCATGTCTCTCCTAACCACCCTGGCCTATTTCAAAAACCCACTGCGGCTCTCGTTGCCCGCTGTCACCGCATCGTTCAACGGATCGTCAATCGCCAGCAACTCCCGCATCCGTGGCGATAGTGCCGCCTGCGTTTCCGCCCGCAACAACTTCTTCTGGTACTGCTGCTGCGGCTGATCGCGCCGCACATAGAACGAGTGCAGCGCACAACGTGGCCGGTCCGTTCGGTTCTCCGTCCCGCCATGCCACGCGTGCGCGTTCATCACCACCACGGTCCCCGCGGGCGCTGTCACCAGCACCTCGTCCGGATGCCTCGCCGCCGGTTCGCCCGGCACCGCCTGCGGCAGCTTTTTCCAAAGATGCGAACCCGGCACCACACGTATCGCGCCGTTGTCTTCGCGAAAGTCGTCAATCATCCAAACCGTGTTGCACACCCAGTAGCCGCGCTCGTCCGCAATCGCGCCCATATCGGCATGAAGCGGCTGTGACGATCCATTGTGCGGACTCGCAGACCGCGCATTCAGGCTGCTCAGCTTGTAATCGCCGCCCAGCACATGACTCACTATCTCGAGCACCCTCTCATCGCCCGCTACGCGCTGAAACACCTCGCCCTTGTCCACTAGATTCGCAAGCCTCTGCGAGCCCGGCTCCTGCCGGAACTCACTGCCCGCCGCCGCACCCTCTTCCTCAAACAACCGAAGCACGCACTCCCGAGCCTCGGCCAGCATCGCCGCCGGCATGTAACCAGGCAGCACCGTGTAACCCAACTCATCCAACTGCTTCTTCTGCTCGGAAGTCACCATAGTTATTCTAGCCGCCCCAATCATTCCTATCTGCGTACATCTGCGTCCATCCGCGGCCAAATATTCGCGTCCGTCCCTGCTAGCATGAAATCGCCCCCCGGATGCACCCGCCCTCGAAAATTCTCATCCGCGCCACCAACTGGGTCGGCGATGCCGTCATGAGCCTCCCCGCTCTTCGCCTCGTCCGCGCCCGCTTCCCTCACGCCCACATCGCCATCCTCGCCAAACCCTGGGTCGCCGATCTCTACGGCCGTGAATCCTGGCTGAACGAAGTCATCCCCTATACCCCAAAACCTGGCCGCACGGACCTCCGCGCAAAGTGGCGCGCCGCGCGCACCCTCACCACGCACAACTTCGACACAACACTCCTCCTGCCCAACTCCTTCGAGTCCGCCGCCATCGCCTTCCTAGCCCGCATCCCCCATCGAATTGGATACGCCCGCGACGGCCGCGGCCTTCTTCTCACACGCGCTCTCTCTCCACCCAAGCCCGGCGAGATTCCCGCCCACGAAACCTTCTACTACCTCGAACTTATCCGCCGCGCCGGATGGCTCGACGCGCTTCCTGCCGCAGCATCCCCCTATCTTGAAGGCGTCCCCCAAGCCCGCGAAGCGGGAGCCGAGCTTCTCTCGTCCCATAACCTCTCCGGCGGCACCCTCGGCATCAGCCCCGGCGCGGCATTCGGCACGGCCAAGCGCTGGTACCCCGACCGCTTCGCCGCCGCCGCCATCGAGATCGCCCGTGCCCGCGATCTGTCCATCGCCCTCTTCGGCTCGGCCACCGAACGCCCACTCTGCGAACAGGTCCGCGCCGCCGTCGAGCCCAAAGTCCGAGCCGTCCACAACTTCGCCGGCGAAACCTCGCTCCGCCAGTTCATCGACGCCGCCTCCGCCTGTCGCCTCTTCCTTACCAACGATTCCGGCGCCATGCACATCGCCTACTCGCTCGGCGTCCCCACCGTCACCGTCTTCGGACCCACTGACCACATCGGCACCGGCCCTGTCGGCCCCCATACCCGCATCGTCCGCAACCCTGTCGAATGCAGCCCCTGCAAGCTCCGCGAATGCCCTATCGACCACCGCTGCATGACGCGCGTCGAGGCCCCCGAAGTAGCGCGCACCGCCCTCGAACTGCTCAAATAGTGAGCTTGGACACCCGCAACAAGATCATGGCCTGGAGCGGCGCGCGCGCGTTGCTCGATGCCGCCGCCGCGCCGCTGGTCACCGGCCACTTTGATCCGCTCACCTCCGCGCATGCCCGCCGCCTCACGGATCTCGCCAAAACGCATGGTCCGCTTTTTGTTTTAATCACCGATCCCCCCGGCGCCATTCTCCCCGCCGGAGCCCGCGCCGAACTCGTCGCCTCCCTCGCCTGCGTCCGCTGCATCGTCCTGCCTCCGCCCGATGGCATCGATGCCATCCTCGCTTCCCTCGGCACTGCCCGTCTCTTACGCGAGGAAGCCGCCGACCTAGAACGCCGCGACGCAATCACCCGCCACGTTCACGGGCGCCACGCCCAAGCCGCCCCGACATTCTGATGGCCGCACAACGAATCCTGATCGTGCGCCTGGGAGCCTTCGGCGACATCCTCCACACACTTCCCGCCGCCGCCACCGTTCGCGAAAACTGCCCCAGCGCTCACATCACGTGGCTGGTCGAGCCGCGCTGGCTCCCGCTCCTGGAAGGCAATCCGCATATCAACGAACTGCTCCCATTCGACCGTCACAATCTCTCCGCCGCGCTTGCCTCCATCCGCCAACTCCGCGGCCGCTCATTCGATCTCGCCATCGACTTCCAAGGCCTCATCAAATCCGCCCTCCCGGCATGGCTTTCCGGCGCGCAAACCGTCGCAGGCTACTCCCGCCAGGCCGCCCGCGAATCCATCGCCCCGCTCTTCTATTCGCGCACCGTCACCCCCGCCGCGAGCCACATTGTCGACCGGCACCTCGAACTCGCCACGTTCGCTACGGGACCGAAACGCCGCATCGAATTTCCCATCCCGCAGGGCAGGGAAGAGGTGCCGTCGTCCCCAGGAACCGGGCCCCTTCCGGATCGCTTCCTCCTCGCCTGCCCATTCGCCGGATGGGGCTCCAAGCAGTGGCCCGTCGCGCACTACGTCGAACTCGCCCGCCTCACCCAACAGGTACTGGGCCTTCCCCTAGTCCTCAACGGCGCCCCTCACCAGGAAACCCAACTCCGCGCCATCCCCAACGCACTCGTTCACCTCTCCGGTCTCCCCGGCTTGATCGACGCCACCCGCCGCGCCACCGCCGTCATCGGCCTCGACAGCGGCCCGCTCCATCTCGCCGCCGCCCTCCGCAAACCGGGCGTGGCTCTCTTCGGGCCCACTGACCCCGCCCGCAACGGCCCCTACTGCGATACCATTGCCGTCCTGCGCGACCCATCCTCCACCAGCACCTACAAGCGCACAGCCGAGCCTGAATCCGGCCTCGCCGCCATCACCCCCGCGCGCATTGTGGCGGCCCTCCGCGTATGAACCGCCGCTACTGGTTCCCCAAACATTACGCCGACGTCGTCCAACGCCTCCGCGTCACCGCGGGCTTTGGGCTGCTCGCCGCCTTTCTCTACTTCGCCGCGCCTACACCGCTCACCCTCATCATCGGCCTGCCCGTCTCCGCCCTCGGCCTTCTTCTGCGCGCCTGGGCCGCCGGACACCTTGCCAAGAACGAATCGCTTGCCATCTCTGGCCCCTATGCCTTCACGCGCAATCCGCTCTACCTCGGTTCCCTCATCGCCGCCATGGGACTCGCCCTCGCCGCAGCCAGCCTCTTTCTCGCCATTCTGTTCCCCGTCGTCTTCTTACTCGTCTACTACCCCGTCATGGAGCAGGAAGAACAGCATCTGTTGAAATTGTTCGCGGACTACGAAACCTATGCCGCCCGCGTACCCCTTCTTCTTCCCACACCACTGCCCTACGGTTCGGCCGCCGGATTTCAGTTTCGCCTCTATCGCCGCAACGAGGAGTACCGCGCCTTCGTCGGCTTCCTCATCGCCGTTGCGTATTTACTTTGGCGTGCCGGGCTCCTTCGTCAGTAGCGCCTTTGTGTAGGCCACGCGAAATCCCTGCCGTTCATAATTGCGTTGCGAAGAACTGCCCGGCACCGTACTGCTCATCGCCAGGCCGCACCCTTGCTGCCTCGCAAACCCGCACCGCGTGCGGATCAACTCATTCTGCAACCCCAGCCCGCGAAATCGCGGGACCGTCCCGTCGCCCGCCAGCACGGCAACCTCACCTGTTACCGTCACACCCGCGCAGGCCGCAATCGTGCTCTCCTGCATCGCGAGAAACACCCCTGCTCCCTCCGCGCCAAACAGTACCTCGAACAGATTCCGTACTGAGTCGGGAGCATCCCCCTCCGGAAAGAACGCGTTGCACACCACATCCGTACAGGCCGTCCAGTCCTCGCGCCGCGCTTGCCGTACACCGGGCGCCGCGACGACCGCATCGGAATCGTCCAGCCCGCGCAGCATCGTATGTTCAAAATGCGTGATTCGATACCCGCGCTTGCCCAAAATTTTCACCAGAGAAGCATCCGCATACGGACAAAGCGAGATTGTCGTGGCCACGTCGCGCGCGAAGAACGCCGATTCCACCTCCCCCAACTCTTCCTCGGTTACTTCGCCCTCCATCCCGGCGAACAACACCTGCGAAAGAGGACTTCCCGGTCCGAAATCAATCGCCCATCCCCCCAACGCAGGCCGCACGCGCATGTCCGCCCCGTGCTCCTTGCATACCTTCGCCGCCCGTAGCGACACATCCGCCTCGGCGCGCTCTAGCTTTCGAACAAGTTCGATGGTGGTCAAAGTGGGACAGGACTCCCGGAGCTGTCCATCGCTCATTTTACGACCAAAGCCGGCCGTTGCTCCGATCCTTGTCCCAATCCGTCGTCGGCGCGAAATACTGCTCGCCTTCAACCAGATGCTGCTTCACTACCTCATCGTTCAGTGTCACACCCAATCCCGGCGCATCCGGCACCTTCGCGAATCCCTTATCGAACAGCGGCTTGTGGCCGTTCACAAGATCCTCCCACCACGGCACATCCACCGAGTGATGCTCGAGCGCAATGAAGTTCTCCGTCGCCGCGGCGCAATGCACGTTGGCCATGAAACTCACCGGCGTGCCTGCGAAGTGCATCGCCATCGACACGCCCTCCTCCTGGCACAAATCGCCGATTCGCTTGGTTTCGAACAACCCGCCCGACGTCGCCAGGTCCGGATGCACAGTGTCCACCGCGTGCATGCGTGCCAGCTTCAGGAAGTCCTCTTTTAAGTAGATGTCCTCTAGGTAGATGTCCTCGCCGGTTAGGATCGGAATATCCACCGCATCGCTGATCTTCTTGATCAAATCGCCGTACTGCCACGGAATCATGTCTTCCCGCCACGCCATGTTGTGCTTCTCCAGCGCTTTGCCCAACCGGATGCATGAATTCAGGCCAATATGTCCGAAATGGTCGGCCGCCAGCGGAACGTCCATGCCAATGATGCTCCGCACTTCACGGGAGAAGTCTGCCATGGCCGCCACGCCTTTTTCAGTCATCTCCATCCCCGTAAACATATGCTGCGTCCGCGAATACTCGCGCTCATTACTGCCCACCGACGCGTCACCATGCCCGGCCGGTCCGCCACCAGGTCGACGCCCAAATCCATCTTCAGGAACGTGAAGCCGTGTTTCTCCATCCGGTCCTTCAACCGCTGCCCAAACACCTTGGCGTCGCGCGACTCTGTCGTATCCGCGTAACACCGCACCTCGTCGCGGAACTTCCCGCCCAGCAGTTGATACGCCGGCACGTTGTAAGACTTGCCCGCCAAATCGCACAGCGCCATCTCCACACCGCACACGCCGCCTCCCTTCCTGGCATGCCCTCCAAATTGTTTGATCTTGCGGAAAATCTTGTCGATATTGCACGGATTTTCGCCCAACAACCGGCTCTTCAGAAACAGGGCATAGTTTTTGCTCGCTCCATCGCGCACTTCGCCCAAACCATAAATCCTTGGTTCGTGTCGATCCGGATCAGCGACCACGTCATCGGCGCCCGCGCCACGACCGCCACGCGCAAATCGGTAATCTTCGAATCCGATGCTTTGGAGTTCGTGTTGATCTTTTGCTGATAAGCCTCAATCGTTTGGTCGTCCCAGAAGCTCAGCCCCGCCGCGCCCACCGCAACCGAGCGCAGCCAATCGCGCCTGCTGGCTTCCCGAGCCTTTCGCGCGGGAGCCATCGGCCGCCGGAAGGCGTTCAGTTCGCGGCTACAAGCGGCTGCAATTTGACGCCCACTAGGGAAGGCGATGTCTCCTTCCGCCAGCACAGCCCCGATCGCGCTCCTGGACCCAATTGGCCCGTTTTCTCGACTACGCCGCCCGCTACTTTAGGCGATAACGGCATCAGTTCTCGTCAACGCGCCTGCCGCAGCAATTCCTCGATCGACTCCGCCGAATGGGGCTTCTCAAACAGGAACCCCTGTACATACTCACAACCCATATCGCTGAGCGCTGCCAGCTGCATGTGATTTTCCACTCCCTCGGCCACCACACTCAGCCGCAGGGATTGCGCTAGCCGCACCACGGCCTCTACCAGCCGCGAGTTCGCCGTTTCCGTTCCCAGATCGCGTATGAACGACCGGTCGATCTTCAGGGCATCCAGCGGCAGCATGTGCAGGCAGCTTAAAGAAGAGTATCCAGTCCCAAAATCGTCCAGCGACAACCGGACACCCGCTGCCCGCAACGCCGCCATCTGGGCTCGCACCATCTCCGCGTCGCCCACCAGGCACGACTCGGTCAGCTCCAGCTCAAGAAGCCCCGAGTCCATGCCCGTGTAGCCCACCACCTCAAGCACCATCTGGGTAAAGTCTGGCCTGGCAAACTGCACCGCCGAGACATTCACCGCCATCCGCAGTCGCTGTCCGGCTGCCGCCCAACGCGCTGCCTGCCGGCATGCTTCTTCGAGTGCCCACCGCCCAATCGGCACGATCAACCCCAGCGATTCGGCAACCGGAATGAAACGCTCCGGCGAAATCAGCCCCACCACCGGATTCGTCCACCGCAACAGCGCCTCCACTCCCGTGATGCGGCACGACTCGGCGGAGTACTGTGGCTGGTACACCAGGTGGAATTCGTCCCGCTCGAGCGCCCGCCGCAGCTGAAACTCCAGTTCAAACCTCTGGTGAATATGCGCATCCGCCTCCGGCCGAAAGAAGTGAAAGCGGTTCCGTCCGCCCGCGCGCGCTGCGTAAAGCGCAGTATCGGCTTGGCTCAGCAGCGCCTCCGGGTCGGTCGCATGATCAGGAAACAGGCTGATCCCAACGCTTGCGCTAGTAATAATCTCCCGCCCCTGAATCGAGACCGGCGCCGACAGCACAGTCCGTACCTTATCGGCCGCCTGTGCCGCGCCCTCCATCCCGTCCACCTCGTGCAGAAGTATTGCGAACTCATCGCCACCCATGCGCGCGATCGTATCGGCCGCGCGAACTGTCGACCGCAGTCGCCGTGCGATTTCCCGCAACAGCGTGTCGCCCGCGCGATGGCCAAACATGTCGTTGACATGCTTGAAATTGTCCAGGTCCAACCGCAACAGCGCCAGTTTGTGGCCCCGCCGCCGCGCCGATCCCAGCGCCTGTCGCATGCTGTCGTGGAAGCACAAACGGTTCGGCAGCGATGTCAGCGTGTCGTGGTGCGCCTGGTAGGCCAGCGTCGTATAGATCTTCTGATGCTCCAGCGCCAACGCCGCCAGTCCCGCAGCCTGTTCGAGCACCCTTCTCGATGCGAGCGGCGGCACCCCCGGCTGCCGTCCGAAGATCGCCATCACGCCGAGCACTTGCCCGCCGCTCGCCACCGCCGGTTCAATCGCGCACGACTGCCATCCATGCGTCAGCAGCGTCTGGCGGAATGGGTCCAAATTCGGTAATTCGGCCGTCGCCTGCGTGTAGACTGGTTTCGCCAGCATCGCCGCGCCCGCAATTGCCGGGGAGGTCATCTGCGGAGGTTCGGCCCGCAAGTCCTGCAAAAATTCCGGGGAAACCCCGCGCGCCGCCGCTGTAACCAGCCCCGTCTCCTCGGAAAGAAAAACCGCTGCCGCAATCCCCGCATCCTGGTGCCCCAGCAGATCGAGGATCGACTCTAACACCACCTCCTGCAATTCGTTCCGCGCCACCAGTTCGAGCGTTGCGCTACGGTCTCGTTCAAACTGCCGTTCCCGCGCCAGCAGTTGATACTTTTGATCCAACAGGCTCTCCAGCCTTCGCAGCCGGTCCAACTCCATCGCCGCATCGCCGGCGAAGGTGCTCCTCTCCGATAGCGTCTGTAGATCGCGCCGTAGCCGCTCGATCTCCAAATCGTATGGTTCCAGCGTCCGCGGACTGCCTGGGGGCGCAGACAAAGCGGGTGCGTGGCTCGCCGGTACGAGGGTTGGGGGAGGCATATTCTTCCAAGCGCGCTATCGGCACGCCTAGGCAAACTTTTCGGTCGAGTTTAGAAAAGCTTTAAATACAAGTCGGAACGCCTTGAACTGCAATGGGTACTGGCGAACTGACGCCAAACTGCCGATCATTCCTTGACCATGATTCGTTCCCTCCCGAACGCCGCCGCCACACTCAACGCCGCCACTCTCACATACAACCTCATGGTTTCCCTGGCGATTTTCATCTCCCTTATCCTCATCGTCGGCATCTGGCACTTGGGCAACAACCCCATGATCGCCTGCGGCTTCTTCGGTGCCTGGTTCATTCATATGGGTAGCCGCCCGTCTCGCGCCCACATGAAACTGACGCTCTTCGCCGCCGCCATTTCCGCGCTCTTGTACGCCCTCATGTCCGGCGAAATCGGAACCACTTGGTTTCCCGTATTCATGGGATTCTGCGCCTTTCTCGGTGTCGGAAGCATTCTCGTCATGTCCTTCGATAGGGTTTGGACTGGATCCAAGCACTACGATTTGCCCCTACGCGACGCGCTCATCCTGCCCGTCTTTTCGCTCGTCGCCGGCCTGCTGATGCAGTTCACCAACAGCATTCCGCACAAAAGCTTCGATCACTTCCTCTACCGCTTCGACCTGTCGCTTGGACTCACACCCGGCCTCACCATCGTCTCCTGGTTTCAAGCTATCCCCTGGGTCAAAACCGTCTCGATATTCACCTACAACACCCTCCTCTGTTTTCCGCCCCTCTATCACGCCTGGGCGATGTACAAAGGCCGTAAGCACAAAATCAGCCTCATGGAGTCGTTCGTCATCGCGGGCATCGGAGGCTTTTTCCTCTACCAGATCTGCCCGGGCGTCGGGCCAACGGTCACCTTCGGCCGCCCCTATCCGGCTCACCTCCCCGCGTTCGCCGCCTCCCCCACCAACGTTTTCATGAGCACCAGCGTGGCCAACGCCATGCCCTCCATGCACATGACCTGGGCGCTCCTGGTTTGGGTCGC
>JBDTVQ010000114.1:0-16598 GCA_040007195.1 Acidobacteriota bacterium
AGAGCTGGAGTGCTTCGCGGCGGTCGCCACCGAGTGAGAGGAGGTCGGCGAGGCCGGTTTTGGCGCGCACGACGAGCATCAGGTCGGCGGGGTCGGGCGGGGTTCGCGCGGCGAGCAGTTTGGCCATATCGAGGGCGCGGCGGTGGCTTTCAAGGGCGCCGGCGCGATCACCGACGTGGGATGTGTAGAGGTTGCCTTGAATGTCGCCGAGCTTGAGGTAGGCCTGAGTGACTTCGCGTTCGAGCGAGACGTCGCCGACGGCCTCTTTTGAGAGTGAGTTCAGATATTCGAAGGCCTTGGTGACGAGCATGACGCGGGCGGGTGTTTCGCCCGCGCGGATGGCGTCGTCGAACTCGAACATAACGAAGCGGGCGAGTTGGCGCACGTCCTGGAAGCGGCGTTCGGCAACGACTTTTTCCTGGCGGGCGACCTTGGCGTAGTAGAGGCTGACACTGGTGGCGGCCATGAGTGCAAAGATGGCGAGAATGGCCGCCGCTACGCCGACGCGGTGGCGCATGGCGAACTTCGCGAGGCGGTAGGAGAGGGTATCGGCGCGCGCGGATACGGGGTGGCCTTCGATGTGTTTTTGGAGATCATCGGAAAGGCGTTCGACGCTGGCGTAACGGCGGGAGGTTTCCTTGCGCAGCGCCATGAGGACGATGGTGTCGAGATCGCCCGAGAGGCGGCGGTGGAGGCGGTCGGGCGTACCTTCGCGGACGAGCGCGGCCATGACGGCTTGCGTCACGCGTTTCTCGCCGCCACCGGTTGTGAGCTCTTCGTTGGTAAGCACGCGCTCACTGGGACGTTCGGGATTTTGCTCAGCGATGGCGATGAAAAGCTTGGGCGCGGTCCACTGGTCGAGCTTGTAGGGGGAGCGGCCGGTGAGCAGCTGATAGAGCAGCACCCCGAGCGCGTAGACATCGCTGGCGGTGGTGACGATCTCGCCGTGGACCTGTTCGGGGCTGGCGAACTCGGGGGTCATGGGCGAGCCGTCGGTGGTGTGGGCTACGGTTTCATCGCCGAGCGTGGGGCCGAGCAGTTTGGCGATGCCGAAATCGAGCAGCTTCACGGTGCCTGCCGGCGTGACCATGATGTTAGCGGGCTTGAGATCGCGGTGGACGATCAGGTTTTGATGGGCGTATTGGACGGCTTCGCAGACGGTGCGGAAGAGTCCGAGGCGCTGATCGACGGTAAGCCGCTTCTCGTCGCAGTAGCGGTCGATGGGTGTGCCGTCAACGTACTCCATGACGAAGTACGGCAGGCCGTCGGGGGTGGTGCCGCCATCGAGAAGGCGCGCGATGTTGGGGTGGTTGAGACCGGCAAGAACCTGGCGTTCGGTGAGAAAGCGCTGCAGGATGCCGGTGGTGCCCATGCCGGGCTTGACGAATTTGATGGCAACCCGCTGCTGGAATTCCTGGTCGTCGCGGAGGGCTTCGTAGACGCTGCCCATGCCGCCGGAGCCGATTTTGCGGACAAGGCGGAAGCTGCCGACGTGATGGCCGGTGAAGGTGTGATCGCTGGGGATGCTACGCAAAGGCGCGCCGCCCGCGGTCCGGTTGCCTAGTGCGTTTCGTGAAAATGGTCCGGTGCCTGCCGTTCGCGGAGCGGGACTGGAGGCGAACAGATCGGAGAGGCCTGCCGCGGCAGGCCTCTCCATGATGTCGTCGGATTCGTCATAGCTGCGCAGCAACTCTTCGACTTCGGTGCGCAGGTCGGGGTCCCCATCGGTGGACACCAAGAGGTAACGGTTGCGTTCGTCGGGTTTCATTTCGACGATTTCGTCAAAAATGTCCCGAACTTGTCTCCAACGCTCCGGATTCATACCCCAGTGAACATACGCGAAATCTCAGACAGCGGTAGCTCCTGTGTCGGCTCCATCGCGGCGCATCTCGCGGTGGAGAAAGGCGCGAGCCGAATTCGCATAGCGCTTGACCGTGGGCGTGGAAACGCCCATCACCTGGGCGGTTTCCTCGACGCTGAGGCCGCCGAAGAAACGGAGTTCAACCACTCGCGCCTGTTGCGCGTCGAGCAGGGCGAGCTTTTCCAGTGCCTCGTCGATGGCGAGAACTTCGAGCACGCGATTGTCGGAGCCGGCGAGGTTATCTTCGAGGGTGATGCGCTGTTGGTTGCCGCCGCGGCGAACGCGATGGCGGGCTTTGGCGTGATCGATCAGCACGCGCCGCATCATGGTCGCGGCGACGCTCATGAAGTGGAGGCGATTCTGCCAGTGGGGTGTGCGCTGGTCGACCAGGCGCATGTAGGCCTCGTGGACGAGAGCGGTGGGCTGGAGGGTGTGGTCGAGCCGTTCGCGATTGAGGTGTCGCGCGGCAATGCGGCGCAGTTCGTCATAGACCAGCGGCATGAGAGACTCGATGGCCGCGTGGTTGCCGTTATTCAGCTCCACTAACAGGCGCGTCACCTGTTCGGTGGAATCCGATTGCGGCGGTCCAGCAGGTGGTTCGTTCACTTCTTCTTTCCGCCAATCTGCCATTGCGTGAATGGCGACCGCGCCCCACGCACGTTTACGTTTAACAGGTATGGTTTGCGGGACGCAAATGCGCGCCGCACAGCCGGGCCGACCTGGGCCAGCTTTTCTATATTCTCACCCTGCCCGCCAAAACCCTGCATGATGAGATCGTATCGCGTTGCGCGGAGTTCACAGGCGACGGTGGAGCCGCAGAGCTCGCCCTGCAGTTCGCGCTCGAGTCCCCAGCCGGCGTCGTTGCCGACGATGATCACGACGGGGAGGCCGTGGCGGACGAGTGTGTCGAGTTCGGCGAGGTAGAAACCGAGGGAGCCATCGCCGGTGATCATTACGACGGGATGATCGCGGTATTCGCGCTGTAGGGCGATGGAGTTGGGCAGGGCGGAACCGATGGTGCCGAGCGGACCGAGGCGCAACCATGTGCCCCCGCGCTCGGCCGGAAGCGTGGCGCGACCCCAGTGGATGAAGTCGCCACCGTCCCAGGCATAGAGGATATTTTCGGGCAGCGCGGCCTTGAGTTCGGCGAAGAAAGCGGCGGGGTGGATGGGTGCGGAGCGGTCGGTAGCGATGCTCGCGAGTTCTTTGGTCCAGGCAGCGCGGTAGTTGCGGAGCGTGCGGAGCCAGGCGGTATTCGCGGGCCAAGGCTTCTTGCCGATGGCGGCGTTCATCATGCGAAGCGTGGCTTTCAGATCCGCACAGATGCCTTGCTCGATTGCCCGGGCGTTGCCGAGTTCCTGTGCGTGGATGTCGACCTGAATGAATTTGGCCGAAGGTGAGAAGAGGCGCGGGCCGCCCATGGCCATGCGATAGTCGATGCGCTTGCCGAGAACAAGCACGACGTCGGCTTCGGGGAAAGCCTTGTGGACCGCCTTGTTGAGGGCGCCGTCGGAGTAGCCCATGCAGAGGCGATGGCTGTCGGGTACGACTCCGCGGGCCATGGTGACGGTGTAGAGGGGAAGCGAGGTCTTGCGCAGGAACTCTTTCAACTCGGCGCCCGCGTCGGCCCACCAGAGTCCGCTGCCTGCAATGACGATTGGGTTCTTCGCGCCGCGCAGGAGGTTGAGCGCGCGCTCGATTTCGGTGGATGAGGGCGCGGCTTCGACGCGAGCGGCGGGGAGTTGCATGGGCAGGACGGGCCCGGCGGCCTCGGCTTCGAAGAGATTGACGGGGATGGTGAGGTGTACCGGACCCATGCGTCCGGCGGTGGCTTCCTGGTAGGCGCGGCCGAGGTAGTAGGGGATCTGCGCGGCGGAGGCGGGCGTGCCGGACCATTTGCACACGGGCGCGGCCATGCCGACCTGATCGATCACCTGGAAGACCTGGCGTCCGGCCAGGGCGGTGGAGGGCGCGCCGCTCACGGCGATGAGGGGACTGCTGGCCTGGTATGCGGTGGCGATGCCGGTGAGTGAGTTGGTGTGGCCGGGACCGCCTGTGACCAGCGAGACAATGGGCTTGCGGCGGAGGCGGCCGACGGCATCGGCTGCGTGAGTGACGCCGGATTCATGGCGGAAGTCGACGACGTCGAGACCGTGCTTGCCGGCGGCAGAGAGCACTTCGTTGAGGTGGTCGCCCACCAGGGTGTAGATCTCATTGATGCCCAGCTTGGCGAGTGCATCGACAAACAGCTCCGCTCCGGTCATGAGTTCTTCTTTTCCTTTCCCATCAGGGTGTCTTCCAACTCGAAGCCAGCGGCTTGTGGCTTATGGTGGCGCAAGTACCAGCGGTAGGTTTCGGCGAATCCCTGTTCGATTGGTGTGGGGGTGAATCCCAGGCGGCGGTGGGCCTTGCTCGTATTTTCCGTAATCGGCGGCAGGTCGAAATACTGGCCGAAATAGTAGGGCTCACTGAATGGGTTCGCGCCGGCGGTTTGGATGCGTTTGCGCGGGACGCGAACCAGGAGGGGCTCAACTTCGGCGATTTTCGCCATGAGGCGCACGGCTTCGGTCTGCGAAAGCGGTGCGTCGTGGGCGACGTTAAAGGCGTGGCCCGGGGCGGCGTCGTGCGTGAGGGCGAGGAGCGCGAGGCGGACGAAGTCTTTTACATAAACGAAGTGCATGGGCGTGCGGCCGTCGCCGGGAATGAGGATGCGGCGGCCAAGGCGGAGGCGGTCCCAGAAGAATTGCTCGCGATAGAAGTTGTTGCGGGGGCCGTAGACGAAGGGTGGACGGAGCGTCACGGCGGGAAGGCCGGCGCGCTTGTGGAGGCGCAGCAGGAGCCGCTCGCTATCGGCTTTGTTTCGCGCGTACTCGTTGGGACTGCCGGAGGGAACAAGGGGCGCTATTTCACGGCAATTGAGTTGGCCATCCCCATAGACGGCCACTGAGGACGTAAAGATGTAACGGCGGAGACCCTGATGGACGCACGCTTCAACCATTGAGGCTACGTGCTGGGACGTGGTGCCGTGCGCCCAATCGTAGGCGTTGTCGAAGACGGCGTCGAAGCGGTGGCCTTCCATCGCCTTCTTTACAGCGAGGTCATCGGAGCGGTCGGCGAGGAGCTGGCCCACGCGTCCAGCAAAAAGCCGCCGGGACTTCCGGTGCAGCAAAGTCACACGGTGTCCGGCGGCTAGGAGTGCTTCGACCAGGTGGCGGCCGATGAACTGCGTGCCACCTATGACGAGGATGCGCATCCTCTAATCGTAGTATTCAAGTCCGAGGTGCGTGATCAGGCCTTCGCCTTTCATGTGGCGCAGGGTATTTTTCAGCTTCATCAACTGGATGAAGATGTCGTGCTCGGGGTAAAGGCCGGGCGCGGTCATGGGGCCTTTGAAGTAGAAGCTGAGCCACTCCTGAATGCCGCGCATTTGGGCGCGCTGGGCGAGGTCCATGAAGAGGACGAGGTCGAGGACGAGCGGTGCGGCGAGAATGGAGTCGCGGCAGAGGAAGTCGATCTTGATCTGCATCGGATAGCCGAGCCAGCCGAAGATGTCGATGTTGTCCCAACCCTCTTTGGAGTCGCCGCGGGGCGGATAGTAATTGATCTTCACCGAGTGGTAAAGGTCTTTGTAGAGCATCGGGTAGAGGTCCGGCTGGAGGATCTGCTCAAGGACGCTGAGCTTGGTTTCTTCCTTCGTTTTGAACGAGCCCGGATCTTCGAGGACTTCGCCGTCGCGGTTGCCGAGGATGTTGGTGGAGAACCAGCCGCTGACACCCAACATGCGCGACTTGAAGCCGGGGGCGAGCAGAGTCTTCATAAACGTCTGGCCGGTTTTGAAATCCTTGCCGCAGATGGGCACGCCGTTGTCGCGGGCGAGATCGAGCAGGGCCGGGATGTCGTGGGTGAGGTTGGGCGCGCCGTTGGCGAAGGGGGTGCGCGTTTTTAGCGCGGCGTAGGCGTAGACCTGGCTGGGGGCGATGTCGGGATCGTTGTTCTCCAGGCCCTTCTCAAAGGCTTCGAGCGACATATGAACGGCGGTGGGGCGGTGGAATGTTTCGGTGGAGCCGCACCAGATCATGACGAGGCGGGCGCAGTTGTTGTCGGTGCGGAACTTTTCGATGTCGGCGATCAACTGCTCGGCGAGATCGCGTTTGTTGGCGCCGGTCTTTACGTTCGGACCGTTGATGCGCTTCACATACTCCTGATCGAAGACGGCCTTCATCGGCTTGATTGCCGACAAGGGACCCTTGACCTGATCGAGCAGGGGTTGTTCGAGTACGCGCGCGTGGGAGGCCGCTTGATAGGCCGAGTCTTCATAGATGTCCCAACCGCCGAAGACGAGATCGTCGAGTTTGGCGAGTGGAACGAAGTCTTTGATCTTCGGCGTGCGGTTCTCGGTGCGCTTGCCGAGGCGAATGGTCGCCAGTTGCGTCAGTGAGCCAATTGGCTCTCCGAGACCCCTTTTAACCAATTCGACACCGGCCATAAACGTAGTTGCAACAGCACCGATACCCGGTATTAATATGCCGAGTTTTCCTTCGGCGGGCGCAATCTTCACAGGTGTAGTGGACAAGTGATTGAACTCCTTGGGAACACAACGGAGGGTGCTTGGCCTTTTGGCCAAGTTGATATACTAACACCGAATGCAGGCTCGCGCGGTAGCCACGATTTCCACGCTGCTGGCCGATGATGAGGCGCTCGCCACCGACGAGCTTACTTATCTCCTGAAGGAGTTTCCGGAGATCGAGATCATCGGGACGGCGGCGAACGGCCCCGAGGCTGTAGAGAAGATTCTCGACCTCGAACCGGACCTGGTTTTCCTCGATGTGCAGATGCCGGGGCTGGACGGCATAGGCGTCATTCGCAAGCTCACCGACCAGGGCGGGCACATTCCTTACTTCGTTCTGGCCACTGCATACGATCAATACGCCGTGGAGGCGTTTCAGTTCGACGCGCTCGACTACATTCTGAAGCCGATCGATCGGGAGCGGTTGAAGCTGACGATCGAGCGGGCACAGCGGATCATTGTCGAGCGTCAGCGCGTGGAGGAGGCGGCGCCCGCGCCGGAGCAGCCAGCGGGGAAGCCGGCGCTACAGCGCACGAAGGTGCTGGTGAAATCGGCGGGGCGGAATCTGATCGTAGACGCGCAGGACATTGTGTACGCGACGATCGACGATGGGCTGATCAGCGTTGTGACCGCGCAATTCGAGGGCGTGTCGAACTACCGGACGATCGAGGAGCTGCAGTCGAACCTGGATTCCGATACGTTTTGGCGGGTGCACCGCAGCTACCTGGTGAACATCAACCGTATTCGCGAAGTGATTCCGTGGTTCAAGTCGAGCTTCCAATTGCGGATGGACGATAAGAAGGCCACGGAAATTCCGGTGAGCCGGGTGCAGACAAAGCGGCTGCGGTCTTTGTTGAAGTTGTAGCGGGCGGGTTAGGAGCGGAGGAGTTTTTTGTAGTCGGTGTGGCTGCCGATCCAGAACCAGTACATCCCGCCACTCCGAAAACGCGCGACTACGCGAAAATCAATGCCAACGCGGGCGGACCAGAACGGTCCAACTTTTTTCAGGTGTAGAGATGGGTGGCGCGGATCACGTTCGAAGATCTCGAATTGCTTGTCGGCCAGGCGTTGGACATCGGCTGGCAGCTTGTCGTAGAGATTCCAGAAATCGTCGCTAGCAAACGAGGGAATCTTCAATCGCCGTCGATCCCTACTTTGCGTTTGCTCAGCGGCGCAAAATCACCGGCATCGACTTTCTTGTTGACCTCACTGAGCAAATGCTCGCCACGGCCGCCGGGGGAGAAGTCTTCGGCCATCTCCCGATCCCATTCGTCCCACTCCCGGTTCATGAGCCAGGAACGTAATTCGGCTTGCTCGGCTTCGGAGAGCTTGAGGATTTCGTCCTTGAGCGCGTCGATACCCATGGCTTCCTTCAGTCTACGCTTTCTTTAGCAGGTCTTCGAGGTGATCGACGACGTCTTTCGATTCCTTGAGGCCCTGGCGCGTGGCCATTCGCATAACCTTGATGGCTTCGATTTTCTGGCGCTTCTGGATGAGGCGAAGGACTTCGCGCATGGTGGGCTCGTCGACGTTCGCATTGAAGTTCTGGCGGGCCGATTCGAGCATGCGGGCGAGGGTGCCGGAAGAAACGTCGGCCGCGATCGTGCGAGGCCCTTCGCTGCGGTCTGAGCTGAACCACTTCATGATTGTGCCCAGGATGGAATCTTTGCTCAAATCACGACCCCCACAGACCAGAGTATGTACCCTGCGGCTTGGCGCGCGTAGAGCCGCCAGCGGCGCCAATCGTCTTGTACGATTTCCGGACGGGGTGAACCATACACTTTGAGGCCGCGGCTTTCCAGCAGCCGCTTCGCACGGAAGATGTGATAGCCGTCGCTGACGACGATGCAAGAGTGGAGGTCCATGCGGTGGAGGAGTTCGCCAACGGCCAATGCGGAGTGCGCGGTGGATTCGCCTTCCGGCTCGACAATGACGGCTTCGGGCGGAACGCCTCGCTGCGTGAGATAGGCGCGGCCGACTTCGCCTTCGGTAAAGACGGGGTCGCCGCCGGAGCCGCCGGTGGTGAGAATGCGCGGGGCGAGGTTACGCTCCCAAAGTTCCAGGCCATGTTCGAGGCGTGCACGCAGGACGGGCGAGGGCTTGCCACTATACTCGGCGGCGCCCATGATCACGATGACGTCGGCGGGGCGCGCTTCGTCGACGCTCGACTGGCGGGCGATGGCGAAGGTGGTGCGCACGAACCCAGCGGTGAGCAGCACTAGAAGCGCCGCACCGGCGAGCACAAAAACAGGCTGGAGTCGCGAGAATCGCAAGCGCGTTACCCTTCTGCGTTATGATTCAGCATACGACGCCCGGCACGAGCAATTCCCGACTGATCACGAGCGCCAAGAATCCCCTCCTCCGCGAGGTTCGGCGCGCGCTTACGCGTGGTGATTTGACAGCGGACGGGTGCTGCGTCGCAGAAACGTTCCATCTGTTGGAAGAAGCGATCCGGTCGAATCGCCCGATTCGCGGAATTCTGGCCGCGCAAAGTGTGAGCGCCGCTGTCGCGTCGCACGTGAAAGGGCTGCATCAGGCGCCCGTGCAGGTGGTGCCCGACGAACTGTTTGAAGCCTTGGTGACGACGGAATCGGCGCAAGGCGTTTTGGCGTTGGTGGAGCCGCCGGCATGGACCGTGGAGCAGTTGTTTCGCGGGCGATCGCTGGTGGTTGTACTCGATGGGGTGCAGGATCCGGGTAACGCCGGTACGATTGTGCGTGCCGCAGAAGCTTTTGGGGCAACGGGGGTGATGTTTCTGAAGGGTTCGGTGAGTCCTTTCAACCCGAAGACGTTGCGAGCCTCAGCCGGTTCGCTCTTCCGCCTACCGTTTTTGCACGCATTGGACGCGGACGTCGCCCGGGCGACTTTGCAGCAGCACCGCGTGGATGTATACGCGGCGGCACCGAAGGGTGAGAAGGTCTTGCACGAAACGGACCTGACTCGCAAGGCCGCGCTGCTGGTTGGAAGCGAAGCGCATGGGGTGAGCGCGAAGATGCGCGGCTGCGCGATGGACCTGCGGATTCCGACAGTGGGAGTAGAGTCGCTGAACGCGGCAGTGGCGGCGAGTGTCATCCTGTGGGAAGCGGCGCGGCAACGGATGCTGGCCGCTGGGAACCGCATTCGTGAGTCTGTTTGATCTGACACCGCCGGGGCGCGAGGAGGGGGCCGAGAGCTCCCCGGGCTCTGGTTCACCGCGTGGGGGGCGTCCGCTTGCCGAGCGGATGCGGCCGGAAACACTTGCGGATTACATTGGCCAGGAGCACATTCTGGGCGAGGGCAAGCCCCTGCGGCGCCAGTTGGAGCGCGGGGAATTGACGTCGCTTATTTTGTGGGGTCCCCCCGGCGTGGGGAAGACGACGCTGGCGCGCATTCTAGCCCGGCAATCGAGCGCGGACTTCGTGCCGTTTTCAGCAGTGATGAGCGGCATCAAGGAAGTGCGAGCGGTGATGGACGAAGCCGTGCGGGCACGCCACCTGGGGCGCCGCACATTGATTTTCGTCGATGAGATTCACCGGTTCAACAAGGCGCAGCAGGATGCGTTTCTGCCGTTTGTCGAACGGGGCGATGTGATTCTCATAGGGGCGACGACGGAGAATCCGAGCTTCGAAATAATCTCGGCGTTGTTGTCGCGGACGCGGGTGTATGCGTTGCGGGCGCTTAACGTTGAAGAGACGGTGGTTCTGCTGCGGCGGGCGGTGAACGATACGCAGCACGGGTTGGGCGAGCTGGGACTCATCGTTCCAGACGAGCTGCTGGAGCTGATGGCCTCGCATTCCAATGGCGACGCCAGGAGCGCGCTCAACCTGCTGGAGATCGTTGCGGCGGGAGCGCCGTCGGGGACAGTGACGCGGCAGACGGTGGAGGATTCGCTGCAGCGGAAGGTCCTGCTGTACGACAAGTCGGGCGAGCAGCACTACAACGTTATTTCGGCGCTGCACAAGTCGATCCGGAGTTCGGATGCCGATGCGGCGCTGTACTGGCTGGCGCGGATGCTGGAATCGGGCGAGGACCGCTTGTACATTGCCCGCCGGTTGATTCGGATGGCGATAGAAGACATTGGGCTGGCCGACCCGAGGGCGCTGGAGCAGGCGATGGCGGCGCGGGATTGCTTCCACTTTCTTGGGGAGCCGGAAGGCGACCTGGCGCTTGCACAATTGACGCTGTACCTGGCCGTCGCGCCCAAGTCGGACGCGGCATACACGGCGCTCAGTGCGGCGAGGGAGGCCGTCCGGTCGTCACCCGCCGAGCCGGTGCCGATGCATTTGCGGAACGCGCCGACAAAGGCGATGAAGGAGTGGGGGTATGGCGAGGGCTACCAACATGCCCATCAGTTTGCCGATGCCCTCGTGAGCATGGATTGCCTACCCCCCTCACTGGTGGGGACGCGCTTCTATAACCCGGTACAAAGAGGCCTTGAAATCAAGATCGCGGAGCGCCTAGAACAGATTCGTTCTAAACGCCTTAAGGAACCTGAAAAAACCTCAGGTGAAGGCCCTACTTATGAGCCGTGACGCTGATCTCGATCCGGGCGGTGCCGACGAGCTTTGCCACACCCACCGTGGCGCGCGCGGGACGGGGTTCGGGGAAGAATTTGGTATAGACCGCGTTCATCCGCGGAAACAGTTCCATATCAGTCATATAGACCTGAACGGTCACGGCGTCTTCAAAGCCCATTCCGGCCTCTTTGAGGATGATGCCGATGTTCTTCAGGCAGGTCTCGACCTCGGCTTCAAACGCTTCAGGATACTTATTGGTGGCGAGGTCGCGGCCTACCTGGCCTGCTACGTAAAGGGTTCCACCGGCGAGAATGCCGGGCGAGAAGGGTCCGCCGTTGGGAAACTCTTTAGGTTGAATGGGTTTCTTTTCGGCGTGAAGGGTGGCGACCGAGCAGGCGGCCATGAGAAGAGAGGCGAGGATCGCGTTGCGCATAACAGGTATCTTAACGCGCGAATAGTACCTTCGGGGGTACTTTCGTCCCGACGAGGGGGGAGCTTGGTACCACCGAGAAATCCAATCTTCTTACCATTGTTTGCGGGATCGCCTGGCAGCAGAATAGCAATGTCAGGCGGAGATCGCAAAGCAACAGAGCGATCCCGACCACGTTTACCTAGACGCCACATCCTAGGAAGATTACGGGAGGCTCTCTTGCAGTTCACAACCACATCAAGCGACCGGAGGGTATCGAGCCGGTTTCCGATCGAGCGCGAAGTGAAATATCGCGTTCTCAACAAGAAAGGAAGCCAGGAGCAGGGTGGCGGACGTACGCTGAACATCTCCAGCTCTGGCATTCTATTCACAACCGAGCACGTTTTGTTGCCCGAGATTAACCACTACGAATTCCGTACCCAGGGGCAGAAGGCGGCGCTCGCCCAAAACCCGAACTAACGACTCATCGACTACTCAACTCAGTGACTTGCTGCAAAAGGGCCTCCCGGCTTGGGAGGCTTTTTTGCGTGTGTGTCTCGAAGCAGACACCTTTTAAGGCATTTCGGGTTACTTGAAGATGTCCGCGACGGCGTCGTCCCACGGCAGCACTTGCCAATCCTTACCACTCCCGGCGGTCGGCGGGTAATTTGTTCGGCAGAATGCTTGTTTGGATGAAAAGTTGAACACTGCGTGCGGGTACCCGTTGATCAAGAGTGCCTACTTCCAACCGTCTGCGGGCCAGAAAATTTCGACTTCGGAGTCCCGATGCCGGTCTGTCACGTTCTCTACCGTGTAGATATGGACTGCCGCAACGATCCGTTCCTCTTGGCGAAGATCCAGGGCGTAAAAGTATCCAGTCTCCGAATCGTCTTCAAATACGGTGGCCAGCGGCTCGCACACCGATTCTGACGACACGAAAGTTTCCTCACCGACTCTAAGAATTTGCCGCTCGGTCATGCCTGTCTGGTTGCGTCAATTGTATCAGCGTTTCGAGCGGAGAATTACATAGTTGTATTGGCTATAATGTAAATACGCATGCGCGTTGAATGGGATCAAAAGAAGAATGTCTCGAATCAGATCAAGCACGGCATCGATTTTGAGACGGCCAAACTGGTTTTTGACGATCCCTATTGCGTGAATTTTGTGGAACGGGTCACGGATGGCGAGGAACGATGGCATGCGATCGGATTGATCGAGGATGTGATCGTGGTAGTCGTCGTCCACACCTACGAGGAAAAAAACTCGGAAGAGGTTATCCGCATCATCTCTGCCCGTTCCGCGACCCGGCGAGAAAGGAACCTATATGCCGAAGCTATCGGATGAGAAGCGAAAGGAACTGCGGAAGCTCGCTGCGCGTCCCGACCGAGAGATCGATTTGTCGGATATCCCCGAGATTCGTGAGATTCCTTCGGACGCGGTGATCGGGAAGTTCTATCGGCCCAAAAAGACGACAGTCACGATTCGGCTCGATTCGGACGTGGTGGCGTGGATGAAGTCCTCGGGAGACGGTTATCAGACGAGGATTAATGCGTATCTTCGCCAACTGATGCAACAACACCGTTAGCGAAAAAGGTCTGGATGTCGGCGGCGGCGCCCTCTTTTGGCTCCGGCCATCGGACCGCTCTATTGCAGCTGATAGCCGCCATTCTCATACGACGAGACGATTCGCCGGTTCGGGGTCCGGCAGGTGGCGGGGAAGTCGTGGAAATACATGCACTCGGGCTGGCCATCGCCGAAAGTGAGCGCTACGCTGCCCTGGCTCCGGCCGTTGAAGCCGTCGAAGGTGTAGTTCGCGACGATCTTGGCAGGGCGGCCTTTGGCGTCGCGTGTGCTGACGGAGACTCCGCTGACACTGCCGGCGCGGTAGCGATTCATCGCCCACGATCTGGCCTGATCTGAGATCAGGTCCTCCATCAACCTGGTGTAGTTCTGATCGCGGAAGGGGATGCCGGGCAGCGGGTCGATCGGCGACAGTTTTGGGCCGGACTCGCCGAGACGGATGGGCTGCTTGTTGAGCGCGAACCTGGTGAAATTTTCCTCAAACCTCTTCAAGCCGGGGCTGGCGCAGCCGTTCTTGGCAACGAGCGAGGTCATGTCGGCGCTGGAAGCCATCGCTTCACCGGCCATGTTCATCATGCCGGACAGGGGATCCTTCTGAGTCAGCATCTTCAGCACGGTTTTGGGAGCATCCATCGCCGCTTGCATGTCCAGTTTCTGTTTGACCGCATAGAGCTCCGGATCGGCATAGACGCCGGTGCCCTGGGTTTCCCAGTTGGCGCAGCCCCGATCGGCACCGTAGCCGTTGACCCACCGGCTGGTGCAAACCTGCACTGTCATTTCGACTTTCCTGTCCTGCGGCAGATAGCGGTCACACTGGCGGCCGAAGGCGGTGAGGAATTGGCCGAATGTGTCAGCGAAAGACAAGTCGTCTGACTTCAGTTCGATCTTGTCGAAATCGCCGGTGAAGATGTTCGTAAGGATGTCTTGGTGGTTGAGGCCGGCAGCTGTGAAACTGGCGGCGGTGATGGGACCGCCGGCACCGGCACGCGCCAGTTGGCCTTTGGGGGCGGAGGGTGCGGGCTGAACAGCCTGGCCACCTGGGGCCTGAGGCGCTGCCTGCTGGTTCCGCAGCGCGGCGGCCTCGGCTTCCTGCTGCTGTTTGCGGAGTTCGGCTTCGACCCGCAGGCGGAGCTGGTCTTCTTTCGCACGGAGGGGAGTTTCGTACTGCGAGAAGACAGGCGAAGAACGGTCTTCCTGAGTAGGGAAGAGAATCTCCATGTCGCGGCGTTTGGCGGTGATGGCGGCGCCGTCCACCGGGATGGTGTCTACCTGTTTGATCCAGGCGGGCAAGGCCCCGGTGAGCACGCGGGCGCGATTTTGGGTGTACTCGTGTTCGGCGGCGCGGACGGCGGCAAAGGAACGGAGGTCGCGGTAGGAGGCATCGAAGGTGGTTTTCCAGCCGGCGATCTCGAGCACTCCGGACAAGGTGGGCTGTACGGATTGCAACTTCGCGATGTCGGACTGGAGGGGTTCGGCGATGAGGGATTCGATCAGGTGGTTATACCGGTCCTGAAAAGCCGTGCGGGCGGGGGCGTCCATGGCGGTCAAGACGGGCGTAATACTCGCGAATTGAGAATTGAGCACCTTGGCGGAGGCGGCGCCTTTTTGCGTGGAGCTTGCGCCGCGTAGCCATTCGTCGGCAATTGGAGATGAAATAGCGGCCAAGCGCTGGGAGAGGAATTCCGTCACCTGCGATTTCTCTGTGGCGGTGAGAAGGCTGAGTTGCGCGGGAACGGCCTGCCGCTGGGCGTTCAACTGATCGAATGTCTGCCGGTCGGGCCGGGCGGCGCCCGCGGCAATCATCGTTTGATTCGCCAGGGCGAGTTGGGAGCGGGCCTGTTGGACATAGCGGGAGAGTGCCGCGGGTTCGAAGGGGCCGGGCTGGCCGAGGAAAGCTCCGTCGATGACCTGGCGGTACTGCTGAAACTGCTGCGCGTATTGGAGGAGGGTTTGGTTTGGCCCGCGGGGGGCGAAGGGAACGTTGGCTCGCGGCTGCACCATTCCGATGCAGGGCCCGAAAGCCTTTTCGTGCATTTCGAGGCGCCAGCGATTCTCGGTGGCGTCGTAGGTGGTGCCGAAGACGGCGTTCATGGGCTCGTCGCGGAAGATACGCTGCATGTCGGGGCGCATGGCCATGCGGTAGGCCGTCGGCGCGGGGTCGCCGGATTTGCCGCTTTCGAGCCATTTCAGGAGGACTTCGCACTTGTCCTCGGTCTTGTGCACCGAGGCGAGGCTGGGAAGTTCGCTGCGTGCGCCGAGGGTGGGCGCGTGTGTGCTGCTGGGGACGGCCACGGTGCGCGCGGGAGGTCCGCTGGAAATGACTGGGGGAGGCGCAGGCGTGCCGCCGGAGACCACTTCAGACGGCTGCAGGGGCGCAAGTTGATTCGACGCTGGGGGAGACTCGCGCCGCGTGACTACCGGCTCGGGCGGTGGGGCGGCCTCTCGAACTTGGGGAGGCGCGGGGGCAGGGGCGGATTGGGCGGGAGGCGCTGCTGGGGCAGGTGCCGCGGCTCGCTGCACTCGCACCAGCCGCCGGCTGCGACCGCTGACGAGCACGACTTCGCGGGTTCCCGGACACGCTTTAGCGAGCGCCTCCGGAAGCGCCTTTTCCAGATCGGCGAGTACGGCTGAGTTGGGCGGATCGAAGACGGAGCCGGGTCCTTTGACCTGCAGCAACGGCAGGCTGCCGCAATTGCCCGGCGGTGGTGATTGCAGAGCCCAGTTGCCCTGTTTCCAGAGTTCGGACGATTGTGCAAGGAGGGCCAACGGAACCCAGACGACGGAGGCAAGAGACACCCCGCGACGAAGAGCGGCAAGGCGCATGGGACCTCCTACAGGATCATGAATGTGAGAACGGTTTCGGGAGCTACCTTGATTTCGGGACCCGAGGTGAGCGCCGACGATGCCGCTCCGGCTCCCGCTCCGACGCCGCTTCCGATGGCGGCGCCCTTTCCGCCGCCGACTGCCGCGCCAATGCCGGCGCCGGCCGCTGCGCCGATGCCTGTGCGCCAGCCCGTCGACTTCCCTTTCCCCTTACCCTTGATTTCGGTGGCTTCGGAGGTGACGGACACCAGATTGCCGCCGAGGCGGATCTCCGAAAGCACCAGCTTGAGCTCGTTGCTTCCGGTGAGCTTACCGGCGCTCTTCATCTCCTGGATGCGGAGCACGCAGTCGGCGCCCTTGGCTGCCAACTCCTTGCCGTCGACCTTGATGGAGGCGTTGAGAGTGCCGCGGTAGGTTTGTCCCACTTCGCTTTGTTTCGATTGAATGGCGTCGAGGGTTCGGATCGAAACCTCCGTGCCACGGGGAATCGCCGTGGATTCATTGGCCTGTGGAAGCAGAACAGCAAAAGAACCCACTACCCAGAAAGCGCGAATTACATTGCCGGCAGGCATACCGACCTCCTTTTTTCCATGACCAGGCAGTTTTCGATGCTATCACGGCGGCTATTGCCTTACACCCCCTATAATCAAGTCACCAGGCCCTAGCCGCCATGAAGAAGCGATTCCTATACGGCACAGCCGTCTTCTTCCTTGCCATTCTTGTCACGCTTGTCGTGTGGCAGGGGTCATTCGACTTCGGCAACTTCGGCCCCTCGACCATGGAGCAGACGTATCTGCTGTGGTCTGTTTCCACGCTCATTTTTCTGTTGATGGTGACGCTCAGCTTCATGCTGGTGCGGAC
>JBDTVQ010000115.1:0-16424 GCA_040007195.1 Acidobacteriota bacterium
TCGCAGTCTTCTCGCCGGTGATGCGCTCTTCGGGCGCGCTCCACGTGCGGCCGTTGTCGCCGGAGCGCCGGTAGAACGAAGAGTCGACCGTGTCCGAACGCGTCCAGCGCTGCTCAATGGAGATCATGTCGTGGCCCTTCCTCCGCGTGTAGAACGCATAGGCCATGACGGCCGTGCCTTTGCCCGGGGAGCGTAGGAACAGTTCGCGGCGTATGCCCGCACTGGTTTGCGCGGCTGGGCCTGGAGATTGCGCGGGCGCGGCGCTCGTCTGCGTGGCTGCTCCAAGGGCGGGCGCGAGTGCGGGCGTCGCGAGAAGAGCGCGGCGAGTGATCATCGCGCACGAATATAACGCAGACTCGTGTGGTAACGTGGCGGGCGATGAAACGACGAGCTTTCCTGGGAGCCGCGGCGGGCGCGGTGTCTTGCGCAAAACGCAAGCGCCAGCCGAACGTGGTGTTCATCCTCACCGACGACCAGCGCTGGGACTGTTTGAGCGCCGCGGGTCATCCGTTCCTGAAAACGCCCAACATGGACCGCATTGCCAACGAGGGCGCGCGGTTCGCCAATGCCTTCGTGACGACGTCGCTCTGCTCGCCCAGCCGCGCCAGTTTCATGAGCGGGCAGTATGCGCACACGCACGGCGTGATCAACAACTTCACCGAGTATCCGCCGGGACTGCTCAGCTTTCCCGCGGCGCTGCAGCAGACGGGTTATGAGTCCGCTTATATCGGCAAGTGGCACATGGGCGAGAACAACGACGAGAAGCGACCCGGCTTCGACTATTGGATTTCACACAAGGGGCAAGGAAAGTACAACGACACCGAATTCAACATCAACGGCAAGCGTGAGGTGGTAAAAGGCTACTACACACATGTGGTGACGGACTTCGCCGTGAACTACCTGAAGCGGCCACGGAACAAACCGTTCGTTCTGTGCGTGGGACAGAAAGCCCCGCACGGCGTGTGGATTCCCGAGCCGAAGTATGAGCACGCCTACGACGGACTGGATGTGAAGAAGCCCGCGACCGCCTATGAGACCGGCCCGGACATGCCCGCATTCGTGCGCGAGCGGATCAAGACCTGGCACGGCATCGACGGCAATCTATATGGCCTGAACGATTTCGGGAAGTTCATCCGGACCTATCACGAGACGATACTTTCAGTGGACGATGCCGTAGGGCGCATCTATGAGGCGCTACGCGAGACCGGCGAACTGGACAACACGGTTCTGGTGTTCGCCGGAGATAACGGATTTCTACTGGGCGAACATGCATCGATCGACAAGCGCGTGATGTGGGAGGAGTCGATTCGCATACCCCTCCTGGTGCGCTATCCGGAAGCGATTCGCACGCCACAGGTGCCGCGGCAGATGGTGCTGAACCTGGATGTGGCGCCGAGCGTTCTCGACTGGGCGGGCGTCGCGCCGCTGCCGAAAGCGCAGGGCCAATCGTTCCGCGCGATCGCCGAAGGCAAGGATGTGCGCGGCCGTGCTTCGTGGATGTACGAATACAATTTTGAGAAGGAGTTCCCGTACACGCCGAACGTGCGCGGCGTGCGGACCAACGACTGGAAGTATGTTCACTATCCCAATGGCGATGCGTCGCCCGACACGTATCTCGCCGAGCTCTATCACGTGAGCGACGACCCGCAGGAGCGGCGTAATCTGATTCGCGAAGCGGGCTCCGGTGAGAAATTGCAGGAACTCCGCGCGGAGCTTCACCGTCTGCAGCAGGAGACCGGCGCGCTGCCAGACCAGATGCCCGTGCATCCGCAACTGCGCATGGAATTGCCCGACGCAAAGATCCGCTAACGGCCGATCTCGGCCACGGGCGGTGGAAATCCACCACCGCCTGAAATCTTCATTTCAATCGTGTCAACCCCTTACGCATGGCACGCCAAGTGCATACACCTTCGTGAAAGGGGATCCCCGATGAAGATCATTCCCACAATGCGCAATTTTGGTTTTTCTGCACTGTTGGCAAGCGCGCTCTTGATGGTCACTCCGAACGTGATGTTCGCGCAGCGCCACGGAGGCAGCGGCGGCCGTGGTTCTTCGGGAGGCGGCCGTGGCGCTTCAGGAGGGGGCGGTGGCTTCTCGTCATCCCGAGGTGGAGGCGGTCAGTCCTACTCCGGACGCGGTCAATCGTACTCCGCGCCGCGCGGCAATTCCGGCGGACAGTCCTATTCCGGTTCGCGTGGATATTCCGGCGGACAGTCCTATTCCGGTTCGCGTGGATATTCCGGCGGACAGTCGTATTCCGGCTCGCGAGGCAATTCCGGCGGACAGTCCTATTCCGGCCCGCGCGGCAATTCGGGCGGCCAGTCCTACTCCAGCCAGCGTGGCTATTCGGGCGGACGGTCCTACTCCGGTTCGCGCGGCTATTCGGGCGGCCAGTCCTACTCCAACTCACGTGGCTATTCAGGCGGCCGTTCCTATGTCGCCCCACGAGGCTCCTACTACGGGGGCTCACGC
Source organism: Acidobacteriota bacterium (assembly GCA_040007195.1). Lineage (GTDB taxonomy): Bacteria > Acidobacteriota > Terriglobia > Bryobacterales > Bryobacteraceae > JAFLBB01. The sequence continues at coordinate 2,473 of JBDTVQ010000115.1, forward strand.
GGATATGACCAAGGGCGTGGCTTTCTCCCCGGCAACCGCGGTTACTACAGCAACCGCTACTATCCCCGAGGTTACGGCTATAGCTCCCTCTATTTAGGCGTGCCGTTCGGCTTCTCCTACTATGGAGGCTACGCGGACTCATATTGCAATCCCAACGGCTACTACGACCGCTGGGGCCGCTGGTACCCGGATCCGCGCTGCACCGACGATCCGTACTACTACGGCTACTAATGCGGCCAGAAGCGAAAGCCGCCTTCGGGCAGCAGTTGGTATTCGTAGCGCGAACCCGAGTGCTCGAATAGCACGGCATCAAGCGAATGGAAGCGGATCTCGCCGCGTCCAGGCATGGCGCGCGTGACGCCCATTAGCGCATCGCAGATCTCGTGGCGCGTGGCGGGAACCACGATGTTCCACACGTCCGGATCGCGAAACTCGAGAACCTCTGAGCGAAAGTGCGTGAGGATCTCGACGGCCAGGCGCAGGTCGTCGCTGTCCTCACCGCAAAACGCCAGGGCCTGCATCAGGACCGATTCGCGCACGGCTTCGATGTTGGCGTTACGGCCCACCTGCTCGTTGCGAGCCGAGAAAATGCAGTCGCGGCTGGAGTAGTAAGGCTTCAGGTCCAGCACGGGCGTACCGTCGATAAAATCCAGCCGTTCCACCTCGACTCGCACGCCGGAGACTGCCGTGATCTTGGCCGCTGTCAGGCCGATGGGATTAGGACGTGCCGGCGAACGAACGGCAAACACGCCATGAAGGTCGCGCGCGTCCGGCTTTTGTCCCGGCGGCGCCTTGAGGCCACGCGGCACCACCGGCAGCACGTCGCGGTCAACGCCATCCAGCCAGGCAAGCACCCACACGTGCGAATGCTTCTCGAAGTGAAGAAGCCCACTTTCAAATTCGGGCAGCAGCTCCACGGCAGAGGGAACCCCGAGCGTGTTCATCGCTTTGCGGTCGGCACAGGCGTTCCGCACATAGCCAATGGGAGTCAAGGACGGGTTCGCGGAACTTGTACTCATATGCTGGCGATTTGCCGCGACTCCGCCTTCCGGTTTGTGTTCGAATAGAGAACGCGAGGAGCAGAGTTGGCCAGTAACGATTCTACGGCACCCATCCGGCCGTCCGGAGGCTTAGGCTCACCCCGCGGGAAAACCGTCCCGCCCGTGGCGAAGGCCAAGCCCAGTGCATCCACGCGCGAGCACACGCCTCCGCCGCCCGCTCAAGCCAATTCAGGCATGATCGGCGGCTCGATCCACACCGCCAATCGCTACTTCGAGCTCAAAAGCGAAATTCACCGCAAGCTGATCGGGGTGATCAATCTCGATCGCGTGGCTTCCATCCCGAAGGAGCGCATTCGCAGCGAGATCGGACGTCTGGTGGAGCGTTTGCTCGACGAAGAACGCGTGCCGATGACCACGGCCGAGCAGAACAAGATTGTGGAAGAGGTGCTCGACGAGGTACTCGGTTTGGGCCCGCTCGAAACGCTGCTCAAAGAGCCGAGCATCTCCGACATTCTGGTGAACGGCTACGACAAGGTCTACATCGAGCGCGGCGGCAAGCTGTCCCTGACGCCGGTTCGGTTCAAGGACAACAACCACCTTCTGCACATCATCGAAAAGATCGTCAGCCAGGTGGGGCGGCGTGTGGATGAAGCCAATCCGGTGGTCGACGCGCGCCTGCTCGATGGCTCCCGCGTGAACGCGATTATTTCCCCGCTCGCATTGGATGGTCCGGCGCTCTCCATCCGCCGTTTTGGGCGCCACGTGATCACGTCCGACGAGATGATTGCGAACAAGACCGTCATGCGCACCATGCTGCAGTTTCTTGCGGCCTGCGTGCAATGCAAGAGTACGGTGCTGGTGAGCGGTGGAACGGGTTCGGGCAAAACGACCACGCTCAATGCGTTGTCGCGCTTCATCCCGGAAGAGGAGCGCATCATTACGATCGAGGACACCGCCGAACTGCAGCTGCAGCAGCGGCACGTGGTGAAGTTCGAAACGCGCCCGCCGAATCTGAACAAACAGGGCGGCATCAACCAGCGGCACCTGGTGCGTACGGCGCTGCGTATGCGGCCGGACCGCATCATCGTCGGTGAGTGCCGCGGCCCGGAAGCGCTCGACATGCTGCAGGCGATGAACACGGGTGTTGAGGGATCGATGTCCACCGTGCACGCCAACTCTCCCAAGGACGCCTTCTCGCGTCTTCAGGCCATGGTGTTGATGGCCGACCTCGACCTGCCCACGCGCGTCGTGACGAACCAACTGGCCAGCGCCATCAAGATGGTGGTGCAGGTGTCGCGCCTCTCCGATGGATCGCGCAAAATCATCTCCATCGCGGAAGTGCTGGGCGTGGAAGATGAGGTCGTGAAGATTCAGGAAGTCTTCACGTTTGAGCGTCTCGGCGTGGACGATGCGGGCAAGGTGATGGGCCGCTTCAAGGCAGTGAGCAACAACCCCCTCGTGCTCACGCGCATCAAGCAATACGGTATTCAGCTGCCGCCGGATTTGTTCGATGAAGTGGTCGACGTGAATCTGTAATGCCGGCTACGGCCTGGCCGTGCGCGCCCGCGTAATCCAATCGACCATTTGGCGGAACTGTTCCGATTCCATTCCGGAGCCGGAAAGCTTCAGGTCATACTTGTCACCCTGGAACGGGATGATTTCCACCTGATACGGATTCTTCCGTTTCAGTTCCTTGATCTCCTTCAGATCCCAGCGCCGCGATTCTTCGGCCTTGTCCAGCGACTCGAAAATGATTCTTTCCGGAGTGACCACGAGGGTCCCATCAGTGCCGCCCAATAGTTTGTCGCGGCGGGCCGGATAACTCCAGCGATCCGCTGTCGCCGTCTTTGTCGAATCGGCGGACGTCTTCCCCGCCGCAAGTCCGGACTGGAACCACTGCTCGACAATCGCCGATTCGTTCGGTGCGGCGATGCGAAGGCTCAGCCGCGTCGAATCGCCAACACGATCCTTCACGGCCTGCTTGAGCTGCACCACCAGCGAATCGTTTACTCGCGTGATGGATTGCACATTGGTCTTGTCGACGGCGAACGAAGCTTCTGGCCTTTCCAGATCGACGAAAGTAAGCGTGGCGTCCTGGACGACGAGCTTGCCCGTGACTGCTCCAAACGCCGCGCCCAGATCGGCCGACAGCACGCGCACTTCCGATTGCGCGGACAGGATCGAGGTCGCAAAGATGAACCACACAATCGCCAACAGTTTCATTGATAGATTCCTCCTCTCCCTATTGTTTCAACATTGCCTCCCGCAGCGCCTTGAATTCGGTGCCCGGCTTCCACTCCGGCCATTTGTCGCCGTTCGCCACGCGATCGCCAACGCGGAACAGAAGTTTCATGTCTTCAATTGCGCCGGAGAGGTCCCAGTCCGGTTTGATCTCATCGGAAGGCTTGTGATAGTCGTGCGCGGTGAACTCATCGCGCTTTTGTTGCGAGAAGGAATCGGGCTTGCCGATGTAGTGAGTGCCGGGTTCGGTGTAGAGCGCGGGCACGCCTTTCTTCGCGAATTCGAAGTGATCGCTGCGATAGTAGAAACCCTTCTCCGGTTCGGCGTCGGGCACGAGCGTGCGGTTCTGCTCCTTCGCCGCCGCTGCCAGCGTGTCGTCGAGAGTGGAATTGCCGAGACCGATCACCACAAGGTCGCTTGTTTTCCCCCACTGGTTCACGCCATCGATGTTGATGTTCGCCAGGGTTTTGTTTAACGGGTACAACGGGTGCGTCGCATACCACTCGGCTCCCAGCAGGCCCTGTTCTTCGGCGGTGAGCGCGATGAACAGCACGCTGCGCTTGGGGGCGGGTTTCAGTGAGGCGAATGTGCGCGCCAACTCGATCAGCGCCGACGTGCCGCTGGCGTTGTCGATGGCGCCGTTGAATATCTGATCGCCCTGCAAGCTCGTGTCGCGGCCCAGGTGGTCCCAATGGGCGGAGTAGATGACGTACTCGTCCTTCAGTTTCGGATCGGAGCCTTCCACCTTACCGACAACGTTGCGCGATTCGATCTTGCGCAGTTGGTTCTTCACGCTGAAGCTAGCCTTCCCTTTTAGAGGAACGGGGTTGAAATCCTTGCTCGCCGCCGCTTTCTTCAGTTCATCGAAATTCAATCCCGAAGCGGTGAGAATCTCCTTGGCCTTGTCGAGCGATACCCAGCCCTCCACCGGCACGCGCCCCATGTTGTTGTCCTCGCTCTGCAGGTCGAAATTCTCGCCGCTCCAACTGCCCGTCACCACGTCGAATGGATACCCGGCCGGGCCTGTTTCGTGAATAATGATGGCCGCCGCGGCGCCCTTGGCGGAGGCGATCTCATACTTGTAGGTCCAGCGCCCGTAATAGGTCATGGCGCGCCCGCGAAAAAATTTCTCGTCGAGCTTCGTGGGATCGCTCGGATCCGGCACGGCGGGATCGTTCACCAGCATCACGATCGTCTTGCCCTTCACGTCGACGCCTTTGTAGTCGTCCCATCCATACTCGGGCGCAACCACGCCGTAACCCACGAACACCACATCCGAATCCTTCACATCAACCTTTTCGAGGAACCGGTGAGAGGCGCCGACAAAGTCCTTGCCTGCCGTCACGCCGATGCGCTTGCCATTGATGACGAAGCCGCCGGTGGTGGTGGAAGTGATGCCCGCAAGCGGCGTCTTTTGGAAGTAGGTGCCGTCGGGGTTGCCGGGCTTGAGCCCGATTTTCTTGAACTCGCCGGAGATGTAGGCGACCGTAAGTTCTTCGCCCCGAGTGCCGGGAGCGCGGCCTTCAAACTCGTCGGAGGAGAGTTGTTTGATGTGTTCGATGAGCAACGTGGGCGTCATCATAATTTCTGCCGCCGTGGGGTCGGCTTTGGGATCGGCGGCGCAGGAGGTGAGCAAAAATGCGGCGCCGGAAAGGAGGGCTGTCACGAGGAGGGATTTGCGCATAGACTCTTTGAGTATGAAGACGAAACTATCCAGGCGGCAACTCGCCGTGGCCGGAATGGGCTTGGCGGCCGCGCAGCGCGGTGTGGGGCAGGTGGCCAAAGTGACGGCATATTCCAGCGCCCTCGATGGGTTTGAGTCCAAGGTTAATATGGCGTCGTTCGACCCCGTGGCGTGGACGAAAGCGCGTTACCGCCAGATGCCGATGAAGCTGACTTTCAACGCGAAATCGAAGGCGGAAGCGCTCGTTTGGCAGAAGAAGCTGCGCGCGAAGCTGGTGGAACTCGTCGGTGGGTTTCCCGCGCAACACGCGCCGCTGGCGCCGGAGACGCTGGAGATTCGCGAATTCCCCAAATACCGCCGCGAAAAGTTCGTCATCACCACGCAGGAAGGCATGGGGCTGCTGGGCTATCTGCTTACTCCCAAGGCCAAATCCGCGCCTCATCCGGCGATGATCTGCGTCCCGGGCCATGGCCGTGGCGTCGACGATCTGGTGGCGATCGACGACAAGGGCAACGACCGCACCGTCAAGCCCCACTATCAGTACGACTATGCGGTGCAAGCCGTCGAGCATGGCATGGCGGCCGTGGCGATCGAGCCCATGGCCTTTGGCTGCCGCCGCGATGCGCGCACGAAGAGCAAAGGCTTGGGCACGAGCGCCTGCCAGCCAACCGCCGGTGCGGCGTTGCTGTTCGGACAAACGATGATCGGCTGGCGTGTCTACGACGTGATGCGCGTCTGCGATTGGATTGAGACGCGCAAGGAACTCGACGCCAAGCGCATCGGACTGATGGGAATCTCGGGCGGCGGCACAGTTACGACATTCGGCGCGGCTTTAGAACCGCGCATCCACACTGCGTTCATCAGTTGCTACCTGAACACGTTCTTATCGTCCATCGTGAGCCTGTCGCACTGCATCGACAACTATGTGCCGGGCATTCTCAACTGGTGCGAAATGTACGATGTCGCCGGGCTGATCGCGCCGCGGCCGTTGTTTGCCGAGTCCGGCGACCGCGACAATATCTTCCCCATCGACGCGAGCCGCGAAAGCTTCGCCAGAGTTCAGAAGGTATACGAGATCATGGGCGCGGCGGACAAGACGGGCCAGGAAGTATTCAGTGGTGAGCACCAGTTCCATGGCGTGCAGGGCCTGCCATTCTGCGCGCGCAGCTTGGGTGTGGCCTGAGCACGTTGCCACGGCATGAAATTTAGAGGCTGCTCAGCTTCGTGAGGCCCCAGTAGGCGATCCAGATTACGACGGCGGCGCCCAGGATCAACAGCGCCGCGTGAATCACAGGATGCCAGCGGCGGTCGGCCGCCAGACGCTCGGCTCTATGCCTGCGGCAGGCCGCACAAAGAGGGGCGCCTCTGAATTTACGTTCTCTACCGGTCAGCGGTTTTTCGCAAACAGAGCAGACGGGAGCGGTCTCATCGAGTTTGCTGCCGTCCGGAGGCTGCCGGGGAACAGATTGCTCGCTCATCCCACTCTTACTCTAACGGAAGTGCGGGATCGGGTCCAGACTCTTTCGGCGTCTCGATCGTACGCACGATTTTGCGTTGCGCAACGTCGATGACATGCATCTTGTCTTTGTCCTGCACACCGCTGAAAGCCCACTTGCCATCCCGCGACATGGTGAGCGAAAGCGGCTGGCCGCTGAGGGGAATTTGCAGGATCTCTTTGCGCGTGGCGACATCGGCGAACGCGGCTGCGTGCGCCGCGCCGAGCGAATAAACAAGCGTCTTGCCGTCGGGCGTGATCGCCACACGGTTTGGGCCGTTGCCCGTTTTGATTTCACCCACGACTTTGCGCTGCGTGGCATCGATCATCGAGATCGTGTTGCTGTCGGCATTCGTGATGTAGATCGTCTTCGCGTCTGGAGCCAGTGCGCTGCCCTGCGGGCGTTTGCCGGTGGGGATCACCAACGTCTTGCCGGTGGAAATCTCGATCGCCGCCACGGTCCCGGTTGTTGAGTTCGACACGTAGGCCCATTGGCCCGATGCGTCGAACAGCACCATGTGCGGATCCTCCCCCTTCACGTCGAAGCGGCGCAGCACCTTCTTCGCCACGGGATCGACGAGCACCAGCCCGTCGGGATTTTCCGTCGTGATCGCAAGTAGCCCGGTTTTCGGCTGTACCGCCATGCCATGCGGGCGGCGATTCGTGCCAAGGTCGATATCGCCGATCTTGATGCGCGTCTTTCGGTCGATCATCGAGATCGTGTTGCCGCCTTCGCCCGCGTACTGCATCCAAAGAATGCCGTTGTTCGAGACATACAGCGTCTTACCGTCGAGCGAGGAAACGATTTCATGCGGGTAGGTGCCGACTTTCACTTCGCCGGCAAGCTTGCCCGCTCCGCTATAGAAACCCACCTTGCCTGCGATCTTCTCGACCACGGCGATATCGGGCTGAGCCCAAGCGGCGCTTGCACAGGCCAGGACAATGAGCACTCTCATGAACTGACATGCTATACGAGATGACTGACATGCGCATCGACGAAATTCGAATTCACAAATTAGCCGGCGAACTCGACCGCCGCTTTGGCTGGTCCTTGAACTGGACCACGACGCGGACGGCAACACTGGTGGAGGTTCGCACAAACGACGGGCTCATCGGATGGGGCGACGGCATGTGGGCGGAGGCGCGGCTGCGAGCGCATCCGGAACTGGTGCTGGGGCGCTCGCCGTTTGACGTGGAAGCCATCTACGACGACCTGCGCACGCTGCCCGTTGCACAACGCCGCCGTGGTGATGTGGCCTGCGGCGGCCTCGATGCCGCGCTTTGGGATCTATGCGGCAAGGTGCACGGCGTACCTGTGTGGAAGCTGCTCGGGCGCAAGGTGCGTGACCGCGTGCAGCCGTATCTCACCGCACTCTACATGCAGGATTGGCCCGATGCGGCGCAAGGCTTGGCCGAAGAAGCGCTGCACTGGAAGTCGCTCGGTTACCGCGCGATGAAGATGAAGGTTGGCTACGACCCTGAGAAGGACGTGCGCCTTGTGCGCGCCGTTCGCCAAGCCATCGGACCGGACGTCAGCCTTGGCGTCGACGCCAATTGCGCTTACGATAGCGGCACGGCCCTCCGGCTATGCGGCCAACTGGAGCAGTTCGATCCGATGTGGTTCGAAGAGCCGGTGCTCGCCGACGACCTTGCCGGATACGACCGCCTGCGCGCGGGCACGCGCATTCCTCTCGCGGGCGGCGAGACGGCCACGCTCGACACACTCGTAATGGACTACGTGCAGCCACGCCGCGTAGACGTGCTGCAACCCGAGGTGGAAATCATCGGCCTCACTGGAGCGAAAAGGCTCTCGTATTTGTGCTGGCTGAATCGCATCCGCCTCGCGCCGCACAACTGGGGAACCGCAGTGCGCACGGCGGCTATCCTCCATTGGATGGCGATCACGCCTCCGCTCACTGAAGCCCTCAACGGCGCACCACAGTTGTTTGAATTCGATCAAACCGCATCGCCGTTTCGCGAAACCGTGATTCGCGAACGTCTCGCGCCAGAGGATGACGGTCTGCTGGCAATTCCCACTGAACCCGGCCTGGGCGTCACCGTCAACGCCGGCGAGGTGGCGCGCTACCGTGTGGAAGAAATCGTACTCCGCTAAATCGCCCTACTTGTAATTCACGAAGAAGGGGCTGGACCACGCGATCTGCCCGTCTTCTTGCATCAGGCGCACGTAGTAATAGTGGCGCGTCGAGAGGTCGGCCTTGTCGATGAATTGGAAATTGACGTCCACCTTCTTCGGCTCGGTCGTGTAAATCACCTCGCTGTCGCGGATAACTTCGGCGCGCGCCACCGGACCCGTGCCAATGGCCTTCACCGTAATAGGCAGCGACTTCGTCGTCTTCAACTCATCGCCCATGAAGTACTTGCCCATGCGCACTTCGAGGATGATGTTGTCGGTTGCACCATACGTGTGGCGGCGGCGGATGCCGTCGAGTACTCCTTGGCGCGATACGTTGTCGGTATAGACCAGCGCGTAACTGATGTGCGTGGAACCGTGATCGGAACTGCTCGTAATGCCCAGCTTGTAGCCCTTTGCCCACGCATTGTTCACCATGCCGGCCGGCTCGTAGCCGGCGGTCGCCATGTGCGGATCGTCTTTCCCCTTCACGACGACATACGGGAAGCCGAGCTTCTCATAGCTGGTGCGCGCGCCCTGGAAAATTTCGACGACGGGTTCCAGGTCGGGATCGTTGTCGCGCCAATCGGTGCCCATGCGCGTACCCGACGTGTGTGAGATCGCGATGCCATTGCGCGAACGGATCTCTTCGTAGAGCAGCTTGGTGTCGTTCTCCACTAACTCAGCCGTGCCGACCTCCGGCTCGTCGCCCAGCGGACTCACACCCAGGCCAAACCCCGCCGCTCGGATCTTGAGGTTGAACGGCGTCACCCGCGACTCGGTCCTCTTGGCGAAGAAAACGTTGCGATGGCCATTCGGATAGATGGCGCTGCGCTCGTAACCGAAGATAGGCATGTAGAGGCCGGGCACGTGATACATGTCAGTCATCTTCTGCGTGTACCACCACCAGTACGGCCACCCGCCGCCCTGGTGATCCGTCGAGGCGCCGAAGTCCATCGAGCCGGCGTCGATCATATAGCGATAGAAATCCTGCAGCGAACCGTCAGCCGCGCCACCGCCGTCCCAGCTCAGCTCGGTATGGCGGTGGAAGTCGCCGCGCAGGATCGAATTCTTCTTGCCGTTGATGTTCACTGAATAGCCACGAATGGCCTTCAGATTGCCGTCTTCATTCGTGTGGCCGACGTTGACGGCCAGCGTCTCCGTGGGTGGCGCGCCCCAGGCCGGCGTGCCGCTTGCCGCCGCCGGGTCTATCTTTCCGGCAAGAATGCGCTGCCGCTTCGGCTTGTGATAAAACGCCTCGCCGCGCGTGTCGGAGTCCCACACCATCCACAGGGAACGGTCCTTCGCCAGCACGGCGCTCATGCGGGTGGACGAACGGCCCTTGGAATCGTCCAGCACCTTGGCCGCGCTCCATTTGTCGCCTTCCAAATGCGTGACGCGGTACTCCCAGTAGCCGCGGTTGCCGCGCGGTTGGACCGCCTGGTTGTAGCGCGTCTTGGCGACCACATACACCGAACCCGCGCCGTCGCTGAATACGTGCGGCTGGTAAGTATTGGAATCGCTGAATGGCTCGTTGACGGGCTGCGCGGGATGCCGCCACGTTCCGTTGTCGTAGCAGGCGATGCGCGGTTCGCGAATTCCGCCGAGTACGACTCCCTTCGGCGAGTCGCGCAAAATATAGCCTTGATCCTTGCCCCAGCCGGGAGCTCCGGCTTCGTAGGCAACCCACACGCGGCCCGACGTATCGACGGCCACCGTCGGACGCGCCTCGAAACGCTGCGTATTCGCTACCGCCATGGGTGCGCCGGGCTTGCCGCCAGAGACGCGGCTGATCATCACATCGTAGTTGCCGTTGGCGTAGCTATCCCAGGCGACCCAGGCGTTGCCAGAGGCGTCGAATGCCAGCGCGGGTTCCCAATCGTTGGCGGAATGGTCGGTGATGCGTACATCCGCGCCCCACCGCTCGCCTTCGAGCGACTTCATCATGATGTTGCCGAATGGCCGGGCCGCGTGGCCGTTTGGAGCCACCTCTTTGCGGGCGCGAAACGCTTGCCAGGCAACGGCCATGCCGCCCTTGCCGTCGGAAGCGAGGCGCGGGTTCACGTCCGGAAACGGGTCGCTCGTCAGCCGCTCCAGCGCCCCCCATTCCTGCTTGGCCGGGTCGAATCGGCGCGCATACAAATCCCAGTTCCCGTTCAGCATCTGGCTCCATACAACCCACACGCGATTCTGCGAATCGACAGCCACCTGCGGCAGCCACGAATCGCCCGACGTGTTCGGAACCCACTGCAGGTTTCCCCACGAGCCGTTCACAAAGGGCCGGATAGCGACGTCGTCGCGATCGCCCACGAAGCTCAACCACGCCGTCCACAGCGTGCCGTCGGGCGAGATGGTAATGGAAGGAAGATCGTCCTGGCGAAACTCGTGCCCGATCTCGGTGCCGGCAATCTTACCGGCCGAATTGGAGGCCATCGCCGCGGCCTTGGCCCCGCCGCCGCCCTTCTTCTTGCCTTTCTGTTGGGCCGGAGATGTGGCGGGAAGGAACCAGAGCAGGGAAAGGAACAAAGCCATCGCGAGTCGTTGCATGAATTCATGCATTATATGTGACGCCGCGAGGCTTGGGGGAGAACTACATCGCAGTGGCTAATGCCGTGGCGGAAACCGAACTGTTTTCGGGCATGGTCATCGGTTGAATGCAGGGCGACGGATGGTGAACCTGCCACCATTGCTCGGCCGCCGACGTGCACCAGCGATCGTTCTGGCGCATGGAGGAAAGCCGGCGGGAGATCTCGCGCATGGTTTGCGGACGGCTGGCTGGACTCTTCGCCAGGCAGTCCATGATCAACGATTCCAGCTCAGCGGGAATCTCCAGTTCCGTTCGTTGGCTCGGCGGAACCGGAGGCGTCTGGACGTGAGCCAGTGCCATTGCCATCGCACTCGGCGCTTCAAACACGAGCTTGCCGGTCAATAGCCAGTAGGCGACACAACCGAAGGCGTAGATGTCGACCCGGGAATCGACGTCGTCGGAGGCAAGCGCGAGTTCCGGAGCCATGTAAGCGGGCGTTCCCGTCGTAATGCCTTCGCGCGTGAGCCGCGTGTCGTTGCCTGAGTCCTTCCACTTGGCGAGGCCAAAATCGAGAACCTTGATGAAGTCGTAGTTGAGCCCCATCCGGCAGAGGAAAATGTTCTTCGGTTTTACGTCGCGGTGAGTCAGCCCCCGCGCATGAGCCTCCGCAAGCGAATCGCACATCTGCTGCATGAGGTACATCGCGCGCGAAGAGGGCACGGGGCCGTACTTGTGCACAAGCGAGTCGAGATCGAGCCCGTCAAGCAGTTCCATCGCGTAGTAGAAAACTCCGTCGCCGTTCACGCCATAGTCGTAGAGAGTGACCGTGTTGGGCGATTGCAGCCCGGCGATCGCCTGCGCTTCACGCTCGAAGCGGCGCCGCGCCGATTCCGGCTGCGTCTGGTCGGTGCCGAACAGCATCTCTGGACGGATCAGCTTAATCGCCGCCTCGCGAGCCAGCATACGATGCCGCGCCCGCCACACTTCGCCCATACCGCCCCTGCCGATCACCTCGATCATTTCGTAGCTGCCTAACTCGCGCGCCTTGCTTACCTGCGCGCCGAGGCTATAAACGATACGGCTCATCGGCAGCGCGGCGATAGCTGCCAAAAACGTCCCAATGTAGAGCAGTACCCACTGAGAACCGGTAGGCGACGGTACACCGAACACCTGAATTGTCAGCCACAGGCCCAGCGGACCCATCGCGGCCGTCAGGAAAGCCGATAACGCCGAGCGCATCCGGCAGCCCGGTACAAGAAGTATGAAGAAGACCAGCCAGATGGCGATCGACGAATGGCCGCGGATAATCTCGTTGGGTAGCAGCGGCTCCCGCGACTCGATGATAGAAATTACCAGCGCGCCGAGAACCTCAAACGCCATGCCCACATCCAACTTCGTCTGAGCCGGTAGTTTGCTCGAGAGAGCGAAAATCGACATGCCCGCGCCCAGCGCGACGCCAATAAACGCCATCACGGCATAGAACACTTTCATGTCCGGAGGCTGGTTTTGCCCCATCGGTGTTAGCCGGTTGGCTACATACATGATGAGGAAGAAAATCGCGTAGACCGCACTTACCCAGCCCAGCCGGACGACCGCTTTTTCAACAAAATCCGGAGGCAATCGATAACCGGAAGTGGTGCTCACACCAGTGCCGGCCGCCGTTTCGGGGCTTTTCTCGGCGCAGGCGAATCGCCGGATTATCCCGTTTCCTTCAGGCATGGCTATTCATAGACTAACTCGTTTATTGGACGCGGAAAGCCCCCCAAGGGATTCCGCAAATGAGTTAAACCTTCGGGTGGCGCTTATGCCAATCCGTCTGGTTTTGATACTCGCGCCCGATCGCGAGCAGGGTGTTTTCATTGAAAGGACGGGAGATCAAGGAGATGGACACAGGCAAGTTACCGGCGAACCCGCACGGCATGGATAGCGCCGGCAGCCCGGCCAGGTTGCCCGCTGGAATGTGATCGCGCAGTCCCCGCTTCTCCGGAGCGGTGCTTCTCTGCGGAGCCGGTGCGCCCGCTGCTGGAGCGCGCCGAAGAGGATCGTTCGCGCCGGAAGCGACGGTAGTGCGCGTGGGCGCGATCAGCACGTCGATGTCGTAGAAAATTTTGCGGATTTCGGCCTGAATCAACGTCCGCACGCGCATGGCCTTCAAATAGTCGCGGGCGCTGATGTCGAGGTAGGACTTCAACCCGGCAATCTGATTTTTGTCCGCCAACTCATCCACCTTGCCCGACTCGATCAGCTCTTCGAAAATGCTTCCCGCTTCTCCGCCGAGTACCATCGAGAGCACGGGACCGTAAGCGAAGTCGGGTAATTCCACTTCCTTCCACTGGAAGCCCATGCCCTTGAACGCCTGCAACGCCGCCTGCAAGGGCGCACGCACATCGTCGGAGATCCCTGTCTCCCAGTCCGACGGCGCGTAGCCGATGCGCAGGTCGGAAAACTTGCGCGCGAACTGAGGAGCGTAATAGAAGCTCTTGCCTGCCGATGCCGTATCGTCGTCGTCTTTGCCGGCGATGGTTTGCAACACGAGGCCGCAATCTTCCACGGAGCGGCACATGGGCCCGATCTTGTCCAGCGTCCAGGAAAGCGCCATGGCGCCCGCGCGGCTCACCAGCCCGTAGGTCGGGCGTAGGCCCGTCAGCCCGCAATACGCCGCGGGCGTGAGGATGGAACCCGAGGTCTCCGAGCCCAACGCAAACGTCGTTAACCCGGCGGCCACGGCGCTGCCAGAGCCCGAACTCGAGCCGCCGCTCCACTTCGTCGTGTCCCACGGATTCAATCCCGGTCCTTGTAACGACGCGGATGGATACATGTAACCGCCGCCGCCCGCTAACTCCACCATGGAGAGCTTGCCGATCAGCACCGCG
>JBDTVQ010000116.1:0-16321 GCA_040007195.1 Acidobacteriota bacterium
ACTTCATGCTCCGCCTCGCCCGCGCGGTGCAGAATATGTACTATCCGGAGTTCCTTCCCGCACCGGGACGGCCGCTGGCGATGTCCGGAGTGGGCGCGGGCGACCGGCCGCAAGGAATATCGGAGAGCTACGGAACATTCCGCTGGGGCAAACTGGTCGAAATCATGCTCTACGATTGCCGCCGCTACCTCACTTTGCGTGGACCGCTGGCCGGCTGCATCGCTCCCGAGGCGGAAGACTGGCTTCTGGCGCGCATGAAAGCGCAGGAGACCAATCATGTGGTGAACCTGCCTTCGCTGCCCATCGGCTGGAGCGCTGGTAAATGGGGCGACTGGTATCCCGATGTCCTGGGCGACGATGGCAAGCTCGGTGTCGACAAGCCCAAGTACTTTTGGCAGACCGGATGGCGCTCGCAGCATGACCGGCTGCTGGCCGCGGCCAGCGCCATGGAGCGCATTCCCCTGTTTCTCTCGGGCGACCTGCATGCCATCGCCGAAGCGAAGATCCTTCGCAACGGACACCATAACCTGACGCGCAATCCCGTTGTGAGCGTGCTCACAGGTCCGATCGGGACGGCGGGCCAAGGTTGGCCGTCGTCGGCGCGGGGAACACCGCCACTGCCGCCCGTTGGCCTGGAGCTACAGGCGGGCCTCGCGCCGCTCGAACATAACGGATTCACCATTCTGGATTTCACGGCGGACCGCATCGAGGGATCCTTCTACGAATGGAAACTCGGCCAGCCGGAGGCGAAGCTGGATACCCTCCAGCCGTTCCACCGTTTTAGCCTGTCCAGACGGGTATGAAACCGTCAGGGGGCGGGATGCATCGGTTGTTGGTGAGGCTTATGATAAAATCGGAGGAGCGTATGAAGCTGCGTACTTTTCTTTATCCCGCAATGGGCATCCTGCTCTTGAGTTCCGGCGCGTTCGCCCAAAAGGCTGGTGACGCCGCCAAGGGCAAAGAGGTTTTTGAGCAGTGCGCAGTGTGCCACAACGCCGACAGCGACGAGAAGAAGATGGGCCCTGGTTTGAAGGGTCTGTTTAAGAAGGCCAAGTTGAACAACGGCAAGGCCGTCAACGAAGCCAATGTGCGCGCGGTCGTGGAGCAGGGCGGCAACGGCATGCCCGCTTACGAAGAGATGCTCGAGAAGAAAGAGAAAGACGACCTGATCGCCTATCTCAAGACGTTGTAGATTTTGTATGCGGGCCGCATCGCCCGTGACAACCGCCGCGTCCCCATCGTCTAGCCCGGCCTAGGACACCGCCCTTTCACGGCGATAACGCGGGTTCGAATCCCGCTGGGGACGCCATCTCCTTAGGAACTGCCACCAAATTTTCTCCGGTCTGAGCGTCCGTTCCTGCCGTGAGCACTGCCGTCTCGACATCGAAATGGTAGAGTTCATATTCCAAAGCCTCGAATTCAGCCAGAAGTTCTTCGCGGCTGGAGCCCTGCGCTTGCAGACTGAGCGGAGCCACTTCGACGATGACCACCGGCCGCAGTTCGCCGAACACACGAGTCCCTCCGCGTAGCGCCAGAGTCTCAGCTCCCTCGATATCCATCTTCACCACGTCGAGCCGGTCCAATCCATATTCCTCGGCCAAACTGTCCAAGCTGCGCATAGGCACGGTTTGGCGCGCAGCCTCATGCACGCCCTCCCACGCGAACGCCCCAAGCGTGTTGTGACCGGAACGATGGCCCTGCGCGAGCATAAGTTCTGCTTCGCCATCGGTGGCGCCGAGCGCGCAGGGAATGATGTCCGCCGTGCAACCGTTCAGTTCCAGGTTCGCCAGGCAGACGGCACGCTCGCGGGCGCTGGGCTCGATGGCCAGTACCCGCCCTTCAGACCCGACACGTAGAGCGGCGAACAGCGAATAAATCCCTTCGTTCGCTCCGGCGTCGATAAAGACCATCCCCGGTTTCAACAACCGGTCGAGCAACGCGAACTCATTCGCCTCGAAGGCGCCGATCACAAAGAAACTGCGGCTGAGCTCATTCCCCATTTGCAAGAGCAGCTTTGAGCCGCCGTACCAGGGAATGACGACCGCCGACGGCTCGGGCTGGGTCTCGAACCGGCTCCAGATGTAATGCCGCAAGCGAAATTGCTCGTCGGGTTTGTTGGTGAAGTGCAGCCAATCGCGCCAGGGCCACGGCTCAAGCGGGCGGCAGAGGGCGAGCTCGGGGATGAGCGACAGCAACTCCGCGTTGTCCATCGAAGCGAGATATTCCGGCGGTTGCTCTTCCGGCTTTGCCGCGGGCGGCGGGCTGGGCATTGGCTGTCTATAAGCGAAGATGCCCACGGCAACGGCGATGGCGGCGGCGGAAATCAGAAGGGGGAGCAAGGTCACTCCAGCTTATCCAAGCAAGTATGCCGCGCGGCGCGCGGTGACGGACGGAAGCTACAGGCAAACCCCAGTGAATGGCGGTGCGGGCGGCTTCGTTCGCTTGTGGCAACCGGGTGTATTGCACCGTGCCAATCGAATCGGATCGTACAGGAACTCGGTCCCATCGAACGTGGTGAACTCTTTCTGCACGCTCAGAAAATAGCCGGGGTGCGAAACCGTGACCGAAACCTTCTGCCGATTTGGTGCGGAGAATTGGAAGCGGCCGTTCACATCCGTGCGTACTGGCAGACATTTCGAGTTCGGGCCGCAGTTCGGCGTAACGATTACGCCAGCTAATGCCACACCGCGTTCATTAGCGACCGCTCCCCGAACGATACCGCGCTCGTTGGGATCATGCAGCAGACGAACGTCGCCCGGTACGACTCGGTCCGTCTCCCCACAGCCAAGGATCGCGACCTGCAATTTCATTGGCGGCAGCGCAACCGCCGCGCCTTCGGCAACAGGCACGCCAGCAATCATCTCCGGAAAGAAACCTGGCGAGTGGACGTCGATCCGGTAGCTCCCCGCCGCCGCAAGGGTGAAGTGGAAGGAGCCGTTCTCATCGGTCGTCGTGCGCTCGCGGAAACCGGCAGGCTGTTCCGAGCGCAAATAAACCGTCGCGCGGCTGATGATTGCCCCGGTGGAATCAACGACGCTTCCGGTGACCGTTCCCGCCACCGCACTCGCCGTGCTCCACACCGCGCAGGCGATCGCAAGCCAGCGGGCCATCATGAGCCAGCCTCTCATCCCTTGGCAACTGGTTCGCCAACGGGCGGCTGCACCACCCACTTTCGCAGCATCTCGCGCAGTTGCTCGAGCGAAACCGGCTTGGCGAGGAAGTCGTCCATTCCCGCTTCGATGCACCGCGCGCGGTCTTCCTGGAATGCCGCGGCCGTGACACCAATGATGGGCGTATGCGAGCCGCGCTCGCGGAGGCGGATTTCCGCCGTGGCCTGTAATCCATCCATCACGGGCATCTGGCAATCCATCAGGATCGCCGCGAAACGTCCCGCGGAGAAGCGCGCGACCGCCTCGCGCCCGTTCTCGGCAACCTCTACGTGCCAGCCCAAATGCGCCAGCATCCGCGTGATGACGCGCCGGTTGATTTCGTTGTCCTCAACCACCAGCAGCCCGTCCGCATGCGTCTCCACGTCTTGCTCCATGGGACGAGAGGCCACCCCCTGCTGATAGCCCGCCAGAAGCGCCTCGCGCAGAATTTCGCCCACCGCGGGCCAAGGCAGAAAGCCTGAGATCCTGGCGCGAACGGATTCCGGCAGGTCCGCGATCTCCAGGCTGGGCGCGGCCAGAATCAGCCGTCCATCGAAGGCATCCATGCGCAATAACGAGCCCGCGCCGCACACAATCGCCAACCCTCCCGGAGGCACATGCTGCGCCGGCAGGACGCGCTTCACTTGAATGCCCGCTGCCTTTAGGCTCTCCTCAAGCGTTTCTACACGGGGATCGGCGCCGCCCACCAGTATCAGGGGTTCTTTCGGAAGATCAAGCGCCTGCACCCAACTCTGCGGCGAAGGATCGGAAACGGGCACGCTGATATGGAACGCCGATCCATGCCCGACCCGGCTCTCCAGCTCGATCGTTCCCCCCAAGGCTTCACACAGCCGGGCCACGATCGCCAGGCCGAGGCCGCTGCCTCCGCGCTGCCGCGTATTCGAACTGTCCACCTGAACAAATGGGCGGAAGATCTCCTTCTGCTTTTCCGGAGGAATGCCCACACCCGTGTCGCGCACATTGATGGCCAGCCACGCCTCGTCACCGCGCCATTGAAGCTCGAATTTGGCTTCGATTTCTCCTTTTTCGGTGAACTTCACGGCATTGCTGCAAAGGTTGGTCGCAATCTGCCGCAGCCGCCCTTCGTCGCCGACAACCGTGGCGGGTAGATTGGGATCCACGCGCAGCACGAAACGCAGCCCGGCGGCTTCAGAGCCCACTTCCACCATTTGTGCCACGTCGGCCGCCAGTTGCGCCGGCGAGAATGCTTCCCGTACCTGTGGTAGCGGACCCATACGCAATCGCGCCAGATCGAGAACATCGTTGATCACCCCGAGCAGCGATTGAACTGCATTGCGCACGGCGTTCGCATGTTCGCGCTGGTCCTCGCGCAGGGGAGACCGCAGCAGAAGCTCTGCAAATCCCAGCGCGGCATGCATGGGCGTGCGAATCTCGTGGCTCATCACGGCCATGAAGTCGCTCTTGGCTCGCGAGGCTTTGCGCGCCTTCTCCAGGGCCCGCCGCGTCCGCGATTGCGCGCGCCGCAGCAGCAGCAGCAGCACCAGCATCGTCATCACGGCGACCAACGAGCCGGCAAACCCGATCAAATAATAGCGGCGTTCATATTCCGACTTCGCGGCCGAAAGCATCACTTCGCTGCTGCGCGAAGTGAGCAACGGATACCGGACCGCGATGTGCGCCAGCGCTCCGTCGCGCACCATGTCCTCGATTCGCGCGCGCAGGCGCTCGACCGTGTCTTTTTTCGCCGGCATGGACATCATGCTGAGGTCCATCTTCATCGCCGGATGAGGCACTTGCCGCAAGGGCGTTTTCTCGCAACCTTCCGGCCGTTCCAGCAGCAGGCGTTGCGAGTCGTTCGAGTCCACCAGTGCCGCTTCGGCTTGGCCCGAGCAAACCTCGATCAACCGTTCGCTGGCGGAGTTACGGATGCCCAGCACGGCGCCTGGCAGCGTGCTCCAAGCCGTCTTGCCCGACGGCGGGAACTCCGAGAAAAGGACAATACGCCCCTTGGTCTCTTCTGGAACATGAACGGGCGAACTGGCACGAACCATCAGGAGGTAGTCGGCCACCCACCACGGCTGGCTCACGTGAAACCGCTCGTGCCGCTCCGGTGACGGATTAGCCGCGGCCCAAACATCCACCGCGCCCGTCGTCAGGGCCTCATCCATGCGCTTCCTGTACATCACCCAGCGCAGTTCCACGCCATCCCGGCGCGCGGCTTCGTTCAGTACCTCGACGTAGAATCCCTGCGGCTTCCCTTGCGCGTCCAGGTAGGCGGCCGGTTCGCCAGGCGCAGCTCCCATGCGCACCACTTGCGTGGCAGCGGCCACAGGCTCGCCCAAACAAATCGCGGCCAACCCCGCGGCGCATTGAATCCACCAGCGCATTCCTAAGTTACCCGCGCCCACACCCCGATGGAGTATGAGTCCACATATTGTTCCTTATCGTAATATATACGTTATTCCTACAGCCAAATCGGCAGGGCTTAATGTAGACCGCCGGTCGCCCCGGAAGCCTGCCCACCGAGCCACTGAGCCAGCCAGCCGTACCATTCCTGATAGAAAAACCGATTGTCTTCTCCTTTCAGTATCCAGTGATTCTCCTCGGGGAAAACCACTAACTTACTGGGAATCTTGCGCCGCTGTAAGACACTCCAGTTCTCCAGCGTCTGGTTCAGCGGCACACGGAAATCGTTCTCCCCAACCGTCAGTAGCATCGGGGTCTGGAACTTAGCCGCATACCGGATCGGATTCTGCTCCCGCCACACAGGTCCCTGCTCCCACACTGGCCCGCCGTTGCTTAATTCGCGGTGGTAGATGCCGTCGCTGGTTCCCCATTGCGATTCCAGGTTGATCAGTCCGGAATGGGCATATAGGCACTTGAAGCGCGTGGTCGTGGCCTGAAGCCAGTTCGCCATGTGACCCCCGTAACTGGCGCCGCCGGCGGCCAGCCTCGTCCCGTCGAGGAAGGAGAACTGGCGTAGTGCTTCGTCCACCGCCTGCACCACTTCGGCCCCGGGCGTGGCCAGCGGGTCGTGCTGAATCATCTGCGCGAACTCCTCACCGAAGCCTGTCGAGCCGGTGTAATTTGTCATCAGAATCGCATAACCGGGCGCGGCCATCAGGTTGTAATTCCAGCGTTGGTGAAACTCGTCGCGGGTCATCGTGTGCGGCCCGCCGTGCATGAACACGATGAGGGGATACTTTTTGGCCGCGTCAAACTGCGGCGGCAGAACGAGCACGTTGTGAATCCTGCGGCCCTTCTTCGATTGAAACCAGAACTCCCGCGCCGGCTGCCACTCGATTTCCGCCGCCGCGGCGTCGTTGAAATGCGTGAGCGCCCGCCTGGTTCCGCCCTCAACGCGCACGATCTCAACCGGCTCATGCGAGCTGTTGTAATTCGCCAGCACCACCGGACGCTCCGGCATTCCCGCCAGCGCCACGCCGGTGTAGACGCCCTCGTTCACGGGAATGAGCAGTTTCGCCTGGCCGCCCAGCGCGGGCACGGTGAAGATCTTCTCGTGGCCTGCCTCTTCGGCGGTGAGATAGATCGTCGCCCCATCGGCGGAAAAGGTGTAGACGCTTACACTGCGGTCGAAACCCTGCGCCACGGTTTGAAATGCGGCCGCACCCGCATCGGCGGACCAGTTTGCGGCGACCAGCTTCGACAGGTGATACACCTTGCCGTCGTTTTCCACCTCGCGCACGGCGTAGATTTTGCGGCCGTCGCCAGAGAACTGGGGATCGGAAAAGTTGAAATCGCCACCACCCACGAGCCTCGGCTCCCCGCCGGAAAGCGGCAGGTGCCACAAATGGGTGAGCACGTTCGCGTAGGCCGCGGCATTGCGGTTTTGCGTCGCGGTGAACACTATCCCGGCGCCGTCCGGCGTCCAAACACCAGTCACATCGGATCCGGACGCACCCGTCGCGCCATCGAACCCCCCGGCTGCCACAAACCGGGTTCCCGCGAACAGGTCGCGCGCCGTACGAGTAGCCAGATCCAGGGTGAATAGGTGCGGTTCGCGGTCGTCGAGCCAGTGGTCCCAGTAGCGAATCGGGAAGCCCTCGTAAACGCGCGCGTTGTACTTCCTGGCCTTGCGCTCGGCGGCGGCTTTTTTATTCGCCTCCTCGCCCACGGCTCCTTTGAATACGCGGCTGGAAAATACCAGCATCTTGCCATCGGGCGACCAACCGGCGTTTCCCGCACCGGTACTGAGCGCGGTCAGCCGCTCGGCTTCGCCGCCGGAGTTGACGTTGAGGAGGTACAACTGGGCTTCGTCGTCGCCTTCACGCTTGGCCGAAAACACGATCCTGTTCGAATCGGGTGACCACGCGGCGCCGCTTTCGGCCCCCCGCGAAAAAGTGATCTGCCTGGGCGCCGTTTGCCCGTCGGCCGGCATCAGCCAGAGATCGGAACTCGCATCCTTGCTGTCATAGGCCGGATTCGCGACGCTGAACATTACCCAGCGTCCATCCGGGCTCGGCGAAGGCGCACCCACCTTCTTCATCTTCCACATCTGCTCGTGCGTGATCGGTGATTTTGCGGCGAGAGCGGCCGGGAAGGTTACCGTCAGGGACACGGCTAGCGCGAAACGCAGGCAACGCATATGCGAGTAGTGTACGGCTAGCGCCCGTCCACCGTAAAGGTAAGCACCACGTTTCCGGGGAGCCCAGCCAAAATTCCATACCCGGACGGCACAACCACCATTCCCTGCGCCACAATTGCCGAACTGACGTTGATCGACCCGCCGCCCGGCTGGCTGAGCGTGTCGAACGACCATAGCAGCGCGCCATCTCCAGAAGCGTGCGCGCGTATCTTTCCATCCATCGTTCCAGTGAAGACAACGCCGGGGATCAACGTGGGTGCAGCCATCTGAGCCGGACTGCACGGTCTGCGCCCGGCGCATTCCGCAGTCACCGCATCGAGTCTCCACAGCTGGCTTCCCTCGCTCAGCTTCAGCGCCACCAACCCTCCAGGCTGCTGAGAGAGGTATTCCGAGACGGGCACGTAAGCGCTCTCACTGTCCGTCGCTATGCCCCATTGCACACCGCCCAGCAATCCACCGTCACTTACACGGGACTGCCACACAACCTTGCCCTCCGCGCCCGCATCGAGCGCGTGGACCATTCCCGATTTCTGCCCAACAATCAACAGCCGCTTCCCATCGGGCATCACCCGCAGAATCGGCGAGCCGCCAATATCGAAATCCGGGCCCGGCTTCTCGGGACAATTCTGCTTGCCGCCACGCATGCAATCCCCGTTCCAGCGGTCTCCGGCCAGGAGTTGTTTGCTCCAAACCGTACGGCCGCTGTCCATTTCAAGCGCGAGCACCGCGTCGGTAGTCGGCGCGGCCTCTTCCGTGTAGCTATTGCCCGTACCCACATAAAGCATTCGCTTTTCGACATCCAACGTTGGCGCGCTCCACACCGCCCCACCCGCCGGCGCGAACAACTGAACGCCACTCGAATTCTTGCGCAGCGGCTTGGATTCGGCGGCAATGGTGTGGGTTTTCCATTCGACCGTGCCCGATTCGGTGTCGAGGGCGACGACTGAACCCCGAAACGTACAGCAGCCATAGGCAGCTCGGCCGCCCACTGCTTCTTCCAAACTCGAAACCGGTACGTACAATCGCTGTCCGTATAGCGCTGGCCCTCCCGTGATACGCGCCGATGGGTGCTCGTCCACCTTGGTCTTCCAGATCAGCTTTCCCGTCTGCGCGTCCACCGCATAGACATTGGCTTGCAGGTCACCGAAAAAGACGGCGTACTTTGCGTGCTGGGGCGCGCCCACCGTAAGCGCCGCGCGCACCGCGGCTTCGGCGTGAAAGGTCCAATACACGCAGCCCGTCGTCGCATCGAGCGCGTACACGGTGCCGTCGGCGCTGCCCATATAAAGCTTGCCGCCCACCAGAGCGGGCTGCCCGACGACGGAGTTCGCGCCGGGAATCCGGAACGACCACTTCAGCTTCAAACGCGGCACGTCTTCCGCCCGCAGGCGGGCCATCGAGGCCGGTTGAAAACGTGAATTTTGCGCATCCACGCCCCAGCCGTTCCAGAAGCTCGAATCCGTGCGCGGCTGAACGCCCGCCGCGCACCGCAGCTTCCAACCCGGCGCCTCGTCCGAGGCTCCCTGCCCCAACCACTGGGCAAGTTCTCCACGCTGGGTGTGATTCAAAGCAGCCGCCTGCTCCTTCATCACGCCAATCTCCATCGCCTTCGCGACGGCTGATGACGACATCGCGCGCAACGTTTCCAACCGCGGGGCGCGAATTGCGCTCGCGGGGCCATGGCAACTGGCGCAATGCTGCTCGAACAGTCCAGCGGCGTCCTGACCGGATGCGAGCGAAACGCCCACGACCACAGCGAAAACCGCTTTCATCCACTCCACCGCGCCAGTATAGTGGAGTATGCGCCGACGCGATCTGCTTGCCGCCCTAGCTGTACCTGCCGCCCTCCCTACCGACGGGCTCTTCCAGAAAGATCCAGAACGATACTGGTTGCAATTGCGCAAAGACCAGTTCCTGCTGCCGGAGTCACGCGCATTCCTGAACAACGGCACGCTTGGCATTACGCCTCGCCCGGTGCTGAAGGTGATGGAGGACTTGATGGAGAACGCCGCGGCGCTAACCATCCCCGAGGGAGAATATCCGCGCTGGGGTTACGAAACGCTCGACGAGCAGCGTACGGAAGCGGCTGCATACCTTGGTTGCCGCAAGGAAGAGTTGGCATTCCTGCACAACGCGACTGAGGCTCTGTCCACCATCGCCGCGGGAATCGACCTCAAACCGGGCGACGAGGTGCTGACCACCGATCAGGAGCATCCCTCGGGCCGTTCCGGCTGGCTCCTGAAGCAGGCGCGCTATGGGACCGGCTATCGCGAAGTGAAGATCCCGCTGCCGCCGCCGCCACCCGACGAACTCGCCGAGCTCATGATCTCGGCCATCGGTCCGCAGACAAAGGTGCTCTTCTTCTCCGGCATTCTTTCCGCTGCCGGCATTGTGATGCCCATGCGCAAAATCTGCGACGCCGCGCGCGCCAAGGGCATCATCACCGTCATCGACGGTGCGCACGTCAATGGACAGATTCCCATCCGCATCGACGACATGGGCTGCGACTACTACGCGGGCAGCCCGCACAAGTGGATGTTTGCCCCCGCCGGATGCGGCATTCTGTGGGGCCGCGAAGAGATGCTGGCCAAGTTGTGGCCCTCTATCGTTACCGGCGGCTGGGACAACAAAGCCGATCAAGGCGCGCGCTTCATGCGCCTCGGCACCAACAACCGCGCGACGATCGACGGCATGCGCGCCGGCATCAAATTCGGCAACGAGATCGGCTGGCCCAAGATCTACACGCGTATGCACTCACTCGCGCAGATAGCCCGCAAACGCGCCGCCGCGCTGCCCTACGTGAAGCTCAACACGCCCGACAACGACGCGCAGTACGGTTGCCTCGTGTCGATCGACATCGACAAGAAAATCGCCGACCCCTTCATCGCCGAATGCGCCCGCCGCAAAATCTGGATCGTCCGCGGCACCCGCATCCGCATCTCCTCGCACATCCACACAAGACCGCAGGACATCGACGCCTTCTTCGGGACGCTGGAAGAGGTGGCTAAGAAGGTGGGGGCGTAAGAACACGAACCCAAATCCGGCTCGCATTTTTCCTTTTGTTGGTGTCGCTAACGGGTTGTAGCGGCATCGTCACTTGGCGCACGGCGTATTCGTCCGCACCAAGCTACCGACACGACGAGTTGCTCGTGCAGGAAACGAACTGCTTCCCCGCTGACTGTGAGGTTCAGGTTGTCGTGCAGCGAGGGTGGCAGAGCCAACAGATCGCCCACGAATTCGATTGCGTCATCCACTTCGCTCACGCTGCATGGTCCGGAAGCGTCGTCGCCGTGTTTGTAGACGGGTTTTACTGCGGCCAGATCAAGGTTGCTTACGATACTGAGACCAAACGGAAGGTGGACTTTGAGTCCGCGCAAGCATGGCTGAAACCGGCGATCGTCGAAGCTTACAACGTCACGGCGGAAGAACTCAAAGCGAATGACGGTGATGTCTTCAAGTGGGCAACCTATCCGGGAGATGGGGAGTCCCGGCGAAGCGTTCGCGAATTTGGATCGCGGTTCCGGCGCCACTGACCTTCAATGGCGGCCCGCCGATTAGGCCCAATTCGCTAGCTGCAGACCGTCAACCGCGTTGAAGTGGCCGTCCCTGGTAACAAGAGTCATCTCGTGCCGAATTGCTGTGGCCGCGATCCAGATGTCGTTTTCGGGGATCGGCCTGCCCTGTTCCTTCAACCTTTGCTTTACGCGGCCGTATTCGCGGGCCACATCGAGATCGCATGGGACGATGGCCCGGCCCGACGCAAATCTCTCGATCTTGGCCAGGTTCTCAGCAGGGCGGCCAGATTTGGCGGCTCCAAAGAACAACTCGCCAAGCGCGATTGCGGGCAAGAAAACTTCAACAGCCTCTTCCAGGTGGGAATGAACAGCCTGAGCCCCAGCTAACAGGTCAATGATGATATTGGTGTCAAGCAGGAACCTACCAGTCGCTGGCGTCAACCCTCTCGCACTCCTTGTCGATGGCTTCCATCATCTGTTGAGCTGAAACCGGATCGAGGCTGCGTGAGAAATGGCGGAGCGCGGCGCCGTTCTCGCCTATTGGTGCGGCGGCGGTTAATGAAGCAACGAAACGAAGAACCTGTGCCTGCATGTGCGGAGGCAGTTGTTCAACCCGTTTCGCGATTTCCTGCGGGACGTCCATGCCATTTCCATACTACACCGCCCACTCATGCTGTTCCGCCGTGAACAGCTCCAGCGTCCCTTCGGCCGGAATCGCGTCCAATGGCAACGCTCCGCGCCACAGCGATAACTGCATCTTCGGCACGTCGGCCGGCGACCGCCTCACGCGCGCCAGGGGGATCTTGATCTCGGCAATCTTTGAGCAAGCGAACTGCACCGGTGCGGGAGCCTCCACACCAATCGTCAGGTCGCATTCGAACTCTTCGAACTTGAGGTGAATCCGCAGGCCCGGTTCGATCTCCGTGAAATCGAGCCGCAGGTAGAGGTTATCGTTGTCCGATCCGTACAGCATCTGCACCAGCGGCGATTCGGCCCCGTGCATCGCGTTCTGGCGCCGGTCCGGTTTGTATTTTCCCGCGCCCATCCATTCGAAATACGAGCTATTCACACCATCGATCCGCGGCGTCAGGAACGAACCGGGCGGTTTGTGATCGGCGTTCGACACGGTAGCCAAAATCGGACGAGAAAGCTCCTCGGGTGGCGACTGGCCCAGCGCCTGGTAGACGTTTGCCAGGTGCGACCGGTACAGGCGGTCGAATTCCGGCGCGTTGTCGGAGTGATGCTCAGGCCCATACCACCAGCACCAGTCCGAACCCTCGGCGATCAGCAACTCCTCGAACGCCAGCTTGCGCTTGTCCTCGGGAAGAGTCTTGCCTGCGGGTGACGTGATCACCCGCTCATAAGTCTGCCGCGCCGCCAGCAGCATCTCCCACGCGCGGTTGTCTTCCTGCGCCCCGATCCACACGTCGAAATTCGCGTTGATCCATGAGCCGGGGAAGATCCGCGGCAGCGTCCGTGGGGCAATCGCGGCATGCGCCTCCGAAACGGTGACGGCAGCCATGTCGGTGGACTCGGAGATTCGCCGGTAAAGTTCGCGCAGAAACGGCCGGCCATTGAGGTCGAAATGTTCCCACGCATTCTCGCCATCGAGAATCACGGGCACCATCGGCGACTCGCCGCGATGCAGGAACGGCCCGCAGTTCTCGCGGATGCGGTCGATGAAATGCCCCGCCGCTTCCGTCGGACCCATGCGCGAATAGACGAAGCCGACCAGGTCCGAAAGGTAATGGTCGCGGAAGATCATGCGCATGTTGGCGCCCTCTTGCGACCAGTTGTACGTGCGGCAGGTTTCGTCCGTACCGGCCGTGTGGCCGATCGTGCGCGAGAGCACGCCATTGTCCGTCGCCGCCCACTTGAACCCTTCCTGCGCGGCAATCAACAGCGCCTGGTCGGAAACAGAGCCTTCCGATGGCCACAGTCCGACGGGCGCCACGCCGAACTCGCGGGCCATATATTCGCGGGCCGTCCGTAGCTGATGGCGCGCGTCCTCGGGATATCGGAACGGCGTGGGAAGCGGGACTCCCGGATGCGACACCGCGGCAATCTGCGAATCGCACAGCAGCGGCAGAATCGGGTGATAGAACGGCGTAGTCGAAATCTCGATCTGCCCGCGCGAGGCAAACTCACGATAGACAGGGATCACTTTGGCGCAAATTTCGCGCTGCTTGCGGCCCATCAGCGCCTGATCTTCCAGCGAATAGTCGGCGCCCTTGCGAACGAGGCGGGCCACTTCAGGATCCTTGACGAGGAACTCCTCATCAAACCAGGCCAGCTGCGAGAGCACCTGCAGATCGCGCATCGCCTGCGGATGCAGTAGCTGCCGCGCCCGTCCGAAGTCCTGCCCCGAGCCCTGCCAGGAATCGTACAACTCACCGTACCGAGGGTAGCGGCGGATCATCTTCCCCGGATGTGCCTGAAAGAAATAGCGAAGGATGAATCGTTTTTCGTCGTCGCTCAACTCCTCGGCCGGCTTCAGCGCGGCGCGGAGAAAAGGGTCGGCGGCGGTTCCAGCAGCGTACTCCTGAATCTGCACCATCATCGACGGCACAAGGTTGAACGTCTGGTGAACCTTCGGGAACTCTTCCAGAATTTTCACCATCCCGTAGTAGTCTTTGAGCGCATGCAGGCGGGTCCACGGCAAGTGGTATTCGCCGCTGATCAGGTCCTTGTAAAAGGGCTGATGCATGTGCCAGACAAAGCAAATGTGGATCTTCGGCATCGGAGTCAGATAGCGTAACAGGTCCCGTCCAGCCTCCGCTATCGCCCTTTCTGCTAGGGCCCCTCCTAAGCGTGGTGTAATGTCGGAATGAGAGCTCTAATTCTTTTAATTGGGACCTGTTTCGCGGTCGTCACGACCCAGGCCGAAGAGGTGCGCTGCCCAGCCGCAATCGACCTCAAGAAGCCTGAACTGGCCAAGGAAGCCTCGGGTTGGAAACCAGTTTTAGCGGCCGGCGCCCATGAGGTAACCAACGTTACGGTCTATGATGGCCCCATCGAAGAGAAGGCCTCGCTGGTGCCGGATGGCGACCGGAAAGTGGGCAAGAAGGTCCAGGAGTTTTGGAAACTCGACGCCAAGAACCCGCGTGGCTATTGGCTGCAGTGCCACTATGCCGCGACGCCGCTCACGCTCATCAAAGCGGTTCCGAAGGGCGCCACCAGTTGCGTTGTCACGGCTGACCCCGGCTTGAAGCGCGAGGGAATGGCTGTCGTCGAATCCGCCGTCTGCAAGTAGCGCGCAAATACCTCGCAAGATTTGCGGAACACCGGCCCCAGATCGAGCGTAGGTCTAATCAATACGCATGAACTGGACACAAGACCTGCGCTTTGCCTTCCGGATGATCGCCAAGAATCCGTGGTTCTCTGCCGCAATCGTGGTCACTCTGGCCCTCGGCATGGGGATCAACACCACTGTCTTTAGCCTTGTGAATGCCGCACTTTTCAAGCCGCTGCCGTTCCCGGGCGGCGACCGTCTTGTGCTGGTGGGCGCGGCCAACCTGCCGGCCAATCGCGATTTCTTTCCCATGTCCTACGCCGACGTGCGCGACATGCGGGCGGAGGGGAAGGCGTTCGACCGGTTGGAAGCATTCGCGCGCATGAGTTTCAATATCGGGGAGCGAGGAAATCCGCCCGAGCGTTTTCGCGGGGCCCGTGTGACGGCGGGGATGCTCTCCATGCTGAGCGTGAAGCCCATCCTGGGCCGCGATTTTCAGCCTTCGGACGAACAGCCCGGTGCGGAACCGGTGATCCTGCTCGGCTACGGTCCCTGGAAGGATCGCTATGGCCGCGACCCGAACGTGGTCGGCCGGCAAGTACGAGCCAATGAAAAGACGGCGGTCATCATCGGCGTTCTGCCCGAGGGCTTCAGGTTTCCCAACAACGAAGACGTCTACATGGCGGCCAGCCCCACGGCGGAAGACGAGAAGCGCGACGACCGTAATTTCATGCTGGTCGGCATGACAAAGCCTGGCGTGGGTCCCGCCGAAGCGCAGGCTTCCCTGATGCTCATTGCCAAGCGCCTGGAACAGCAGTTCCCGAAGTCGCACAAGGACCACACGGTGATGGTCCGCACGTTTCACCAGGCAATGAATGGCGGCCCCATCCGGCTCGTGTTCCTGCTCATGCTGGGTGCTGTTGGGTTCGTTCTGCTCATCGCCTGCGCCAACGTCGCAAACATGCTGTTGAGCCGTGCCATGACGCGGTCACGCGAGGTGTCCATCCGCGCAGCCATGGGAGCCAGCCGGTGGCAACTCGTCCGTCAGATGCTGGTGGAGAGTTTGCTGCTGTCGGCGATAGGGGGAGTGCTGGGCCTGGGAATCGCTTACTTCGGCACGGAGGCATTTACCAAAGCGTCCGCCGATGTCGGCAAGCCCTACTGGGTCGACTTCTCGCTGAACTACATGGTGTTTCTCTACTTCGCCGGGTTGACCATCGTTTCGGGACTCGTTTTTGGACTCGCACCTGCATTGCGAGTCTCCCGCGTGAACCTGAATGAGACGCTCAAGGAAGGCTCGCGAGGTTCGGAGGGCAAGCGTGGCGGCTATCTCTCCGATGCGCTGGTAGTGCTGCAGTTCACGCTCGCCGTGGTGCTGCTGAGCGGCGCGGGACTTATGATCCGCAGCTTCATGGTGGCCCAGAACGAGTTCGCCGCGATGCTGGGCGATCGCGTGCTGACAGCCGGTGTCTCTCTCCCGCAAAGCCGCTATAAGGAGTGGGACACGCGCCGCCGCTTCTTCGACAAGTTGATGGAAGAAGCCGCTGCCATTCCCGGCGTCGAGTCGGCGTCGATGGTATCGAATCTCCCCGGCCAGGGAGGGGCGGGATGGCGCATGGAGGTTGCCGGCAAGTTGATCCCTGAGGAGCGCCAGCGCCCAATGACAACCGGAATCGCCGCCACGCCCGGCTACTTCAGCACAGTGGGGTTGCCACTGGTTCGCGGCCGTGATTTCGACGAGAGCGATGGCGCGCCCGGCAAGGAAACTGCCATCGTAAGCCAGAAGTTCGCCGCCCGCCATTTCCCCGGCAAGGACCCCATTGGCCAGGAGTTTCGA